>NZ_FWFO01000004.1 GCF_900172225.1 Falsiruegeria litorea R37 | reverse complement strand
CACTGCAGGCGGCGCTGGACGGTGGCAAGATGACCGTGATCGTCAGCAAATGCGAAAGCGGCAACGCAAAAATGCCCGTCATCACAATGGACCCCGTCGTCATCAAGGACAGGTTCATGAAGGCTGTTGCCAGCTGATGAGCGCGTCCACGATCCATTCAGCCGAGGATGCGCGGCGTCTCGCCAAACGACGGTTGCCTTGGATGGTGTTTGACTACATCGACGGGGCAGCCGGGCGAGAAACCGGGGCAGCACGCAATCGTGCTGCTTTGGATGCGATCACCCTGCGTCCACGCATTCTGCGCGATGTCAGCCAGAGATCGCTGGCCACGCAGATTTTCGGGGCCGAGGCCGATCGCCCCTTTGGCATCGCCCCCATGGGTATGTGCAACCTGGCCGCTCCGGGTGCCGATCTGATGTTGGCCCGGTTGGCAGCACGATACCGCGTCCCTCATGGGGTCTCGACCGTAGCCTCTACTGCGTTGGAAGTCATACAGGAAACCGCAGAGGGGTATGCTTGGTTTCAACTCTATTTCAGTGGCGATGGGGCCGGTACATTCAAGCTGGCGGAACGGGCCCGAAACGCGGGCTATGAAACGCTGGTGCTGACGGTTGATGTCCCAGAAGTCGGCCGCCGCCCGCGCGAGCTGCGTCATGGCTTCAAAATGCCTTTCCGCATTGGCCCGCGACAGTTCTTTGATTTTGCCATGCATCCGCGATGGTCAATGTCGGCCCTGCTCAAAGGTAAGCCGACAATGGCCAACTTCGACATGGAAGGGTATTCCTTTGACCGGACAGAAAGCCGGGCCAGAGCCACTTGGGACACACTGGCGCGGCTGCGCGATCTTTGGCCGGGAAACCTGGTGGTCAAAGGCGTGCTAGACGTCGAAGACGCGCGCATGCTGGCCGCATCAGGCGTGGACGCCATCCAAGTTTCCAGCCATGGAGCTCGACAGCTGGACGCGGCCCCTGCCCCAATTCAAGCTCTGTCCGAAATCCGCTCTGCACTTGGTCCGGACTATCCTGTTTTCTACGACAGCGGGATTCAATCGGGCGAAGATATTCTCAAGGCCCTTACAGTTGGAGCTGATTTTATCTTTGTTGGAAGAATTTTGCAGTTCGCAATCGCGGCGGCGGGAACATCGGGTTTAGAGCAATTGTGGGATGCTTTGAGCGAAGAATTGAGCATCGCTATGGCACAAACCGGACAGGTCAAGCTGACCGGCACAAACGCAAATCCCTAGGGGCAAGATCCGACTTGCGCTCTTGCCCGAACAGCTGTTGCGATCTTGTACCGACCATCATCCCGGGGAAATTCAGCGCCTCCCTGATTTTCGGGGGCGCAGCCGTCGGATAGAGCGACGCTCACCCCGTTGTAGTTGGTGAGCCCCGTTGGGTGGGTCGATCAGATGTTTCCCTTATATGCCTCTTCAATGCCAGGACCGCACGGGAATCTGCTTGCCCCAACCGGGACAACAGACCAATCGGCCGCGCGATCTCGAGATTTTGTATCCGACACGTCGAGACGCCGACTGCTCCAACGGCTGACTGAGGCAAAAGCGCGGCCCCCAGTCCCTCTTCGACCATTTGCAAACTGGTCGTCGTACGGTGCGCCTCGTATGTCCAATTCAGTTCAATCCGCGCACGCGCGAATGCTTCGTCGATCAACAGTCGGTTGCCGGTGCCACGCGATGGAAAGATCAAAGGAACTTTTGCAAGTTGCGTGGGGGAAACACAGCTGTCAGCCGCCAATTTATGTCCGTTGGGCACGGCCAGAACAATTTGCTCATCAAACAAGGGCTCGAACTCGGTCGTGGGTTCCAACATCGGGATTGAGCCCAACCCGAAATCCGCCTCTCCCTGCGCCACGGCCTCTGCCACTTCATTTGCAGTGCCATCCAAAATTCGAACCCGTGCGGCGTGCCGGTTTGAACTGAACGCAACCAGCGCCGGAGCAATCAGCCGCCTTAGAACGGTTGGAATGGCCGCTACGGTGATGATCGCCCCGCGCTGATAGGCGAAAGTGACACTTTCATCGCGCATGGCACGTGCTGTTTCTTGTGCATCTTCAAGAATGGCCTCTGCTCTAGCCTGAAGCCTCTTTGCGGCCAACGTCGGCACAACTGCACGTGTGGTTCGCTCAAACAGAACCGAACCCAAAGCGTCCTCAAGCTTTTGAACACGCCGGGAAACCGCCGACTGAGAGAGGTTCAGCCTTTCGGCAGCCCGGTGGAAAGAACCCGTTTCCTTCACGGCCAGAAAAGCTTCCAGATCTCCGAAATCATAATTGATGCTCATAGCGCATTAATTTAGAAAAATCTAATATTGGTCAATCAATAAGCTGAACGCCTAAACTAAACCCTGAAAGGGTGACTCAGTGACGACCTATGATATTGCCATAATCGGCGGCGGGAACGCGGCCCTATGCGCCGCGATGACGGCCGCAGAAGCGGGTGCAAAGGTGTTGATCCTTGAAACCGCTCCCAAGTCCTATCGTGGAGGAAACTCGCGCCATACGCGGAATTTTCGGTGCATGCATATGCGACCACTGGACCCTTTGATCGAAGAATACGACGAAGAAGAGTACTTTGCCGATTTGCTCAAGGTCACAGATGGAAAAACCGATGAAAATCTGGCCCGGCTGGCGATCCGTCATTCCGAAGAATGCCTGCCATGGATGAAAGAACGCGGCGTTCGGTTTCAGCCGTCCTTGACGGGGACACTGTCTTTGGCGCGAACCAATGCGTTTTTCATGGGTGGCGGCAAGTCGCTGGTGAATGCCTACTACCGAACGGCCGACAGGCTGGGTGTTGACGTGTTTTATGAGGCGCATGTCACCCATCTCGAATTGAATGGAAACAAGATCGAGCGGCTGGATTACACGCGCGACGGCGTGGACTACCAGATCTCTCCCAAGGCTGTGATCGTGGCATCCGGAGGGTTTCAGGCCGACACCGAATGGCTGGCCCGTGCCTGGGGTGAACCGGCCAAGAATTTCCTCATCCGTGGGACGCCTTACAATCGCGGTGTCGTGCTGAGGGACTTGTTGGATCAAGGTGTGGAACGCATTGGTGATCCAACCCAATGTCACGCCGTGGCCATCGACGGGCGGGCCCCCAAGTTCGATGGTGGAATTGTAACGCGGCTTGATTGCGTGCCTTTCTCCATCGTCGTGAACAAGAATGCACAACGGTTCTATGACGAGGGCGAAGACGTCTGGCCCAAACGCTATGCGATCTGGGGGCGTCTTGTGGCAGCACAACCCGATCAGGTGGGATATGCCATCATTGACAGCCGGTCCCTGAACCTGTTCATGCCATCGGTTTTCCCGCCGCTAAAGGCCGACACGTTAGAGGAGTTGGCCGGGATGATGGACCTGCCCGTTGAAAAGCTGACCCAGACGGTAGCCGATTACAACGCAGCCTGCGGCGACACGCAGAACTTTCACCCAACCGAACTGGATGGGGTATGCACAACCGGGATCAGCCCACCTAAAACCAACTGGGCCCGCCCGATCATTGAGCCACCGTTTTATGGCTATAGCCTGCGCACGGGCGTGACCTTTACCTATCTGGGACTAAAGGTGGATGACCACGCGCAATGCTCGACCACCCACGGGAAAATCCAAAATCTCTGGGCTGCGGGCGAGACCATGGCTGGGTCCATCCTGGGCCAAGGGTACCTGGCCGGGTTCGGCATGACCATTGGAACCGTTTTTGGCCGTATTGCCGGTCGAGAGGCTGCCGCATATGCAAATTGATCTGATCCAGGAAGCCCGCCGACAGGCCGAGATCTGCAATGCCTGCCGTTATTGCGAAGGCTATTGTTCGGTTTTTCCATCCTTGCACACCGAACGCGTCTTCTCTGATGCGGCCATCACGCAGTTGGCCAATCTCTGTCACAATTGCCGGGGCTGTTATTATGCCTGCCAATACACGGCCCCGCATGAATTCGACCTGAACCTGCCAAAAATCCTGGCCGAAGTCCGGCGTGACAGCTGGGAACACTATGCCTGGCCGCGCCCCGTAGCACGCAGGTTTCACACCCATGGAGGAGCAATTGCCCTTGCCTTGGTCGTAGGCCTGGCGTTGTTGTTTGTTGCGATCAAAGCCATTGGCTCAGCTGGGGGAGAAGGCTTTTACGCTGTCTTGTCCCACAATGCCATGGTCGCGATCTTTGCCCCGGCTTTTCTATTTCCGCTGGCCAGCATCGCAATCAGCCTGCGCCAGTACTGGTGCGACGTTGGCGGCACCACAATACGATTCAGCGATCTAAAGGCCGCCTTCATACGCAGCGCCAAGATGCAGGATCTGGCGGCAGGTCACGAAGAGGGCTGCAATTTCGAAGACGAAGATCGGTTTACCCATGCCCGCCGTCACGCTCATCACGCCATAATGTATGGCTTTCTGTTATGTTTCGCCGCGACGAGCGTTGCAACGATCATGCATTACTTCTTTGACCTGCCCGCCCCCTACCCTTTGTTGTCTTTGCCCAAACTGCTCGGAATTTTCGGTGGCTTTCTGATGACGCTGGGATGTGTCGGCATGGTACGGCTCAAGCTGAAATCCGATCGCGGGTTGGGGGACTCAGGCGCATGGAGCGGCGACATCGGGTTCATCGTGCTTCTGGGGTTCGTGGGCTTTAGTGGGCTTGCACTCTATGCCTTGGGCTCCACCACATTAATGCCGCCCCTGCTGGCCGTTCACCTTGGCAGTGTGCTTACATTTTTTCTGCTGACTCCGTTTTCCAAGATGGCACATGGGTTTTACCGGCTGGCGGCCTTGGTCAGAGATGCGCAGCGAAAAAGAAATGCGCGGTAGAAGCTGGCGGGCAAAGCGCGGATTGGATTGCGCTGGTTGTTGCGTCGGGATGGCTTGGGCGCCACCAATCGTTTCGAAGCTGGGGCTCATATCCGCAGCCGTGTCGGGATCAACTATCCCGACCTTCAATTTCACTTTCGCCCACTCGCAATCCCTTTTGATGGCAAATCCCTGGCCAAAGGGCATGGTTTCCAGGTTCACGTAGGGACAAAACGGTCACAAAGCCGTGACTGGGTTCGACTGGACCCGTCCAACCCGCGCAATGCACCTCGCGTGCGTTTCAATTATGTGAGTCACGAAGATGACTGGTTGGGAATGCGGGCTTGCGTCAGGCTGACACGCCAGATTTTTCAGCAACCGGCATTGGCCGAATTTGCAGAACCCGAGCTTGCTCCTGGATCAGACTGCAGCAGTGATGAACAGATTGATCGATTTTTCAAGGACAAGGTCGAAAGCGCGTATCCCCCCTGCGGCACATGCAGAACGGGCAACGGACTTGATTCGAGGCACCAGCCTGCCTGCGCTGACCGGGGGAAAGACCCAGAACAGCGCCCCAACGTGACGGATGATCCCGCCTATGGCCCGTCGTCGCCCAGCTTTGCGCCCGGATTGATGGACAATGAAACACCTGCTCCGGCCACCAGTGGGACTTGTGGACCGCAAGCCGCGTCTCAAGTCGAACTCCACACACCCATTCCTGAGGCAAGAGATCTGGGGCACCGACTGCAGCCCCATATACCAATTCGTTTCTCGCATCGGCGGTACATGAGCCGACACGCAAGGGCAGTCGGTTCCAGCGCGGCCGTGATCATTGCACATCATTGACACGCTCGGATCCCTGATCAGTATCTGAAGCGTTTGGTGTGCTCAGCTGATCGTTGCAGAAAAGGCCATAACAACCACCAAAGTGGCAAGCCCAAGGCCAGTGGAAATGCGCCAGAACCGGTTCAAGGACGGCGTTTTCTGATAACACTTGCCGCAACGGGGGGCACCAAACCGCAGGTGGTGCGAACAATATTCACATTTCAATAGACGCAGAGCCATAATTTGCAACTCCAGAAACTAGGGAACATATACATCCAGATCGGACACAAAGCGGGGTCTTGCATATTTCCTGACGACGAGACCCAGACCAGAGATTTCCCCTATCTGCGTTGGTCAGCACCGCCGGTATGAAGATTAGAGATTCAATAGTTTAACAAATCGCTAACCAATTAATAGCGACCGGGGTTGCGCAGGCTGAACACCCGCGAAGGCAGCGATCTGAGCATCCGAGGATTGTGCCACCCGCCATTGAATGTGATACTTCCGCTATGGCGCACCAAGGGGCAATTGCGCAGCGCGAGCAAAAGGATCACATACAGCGGGTCCTTCTCCACCTGAGGTGATCTTGAAACTTGCCCAATTTGTTCCGAGAATCCCCTGAAATCGTGCGCTGAATACGTTGTGCTTGCAGTAAGACTTTGGCCGGGATCAACAACAAGATAAGTTGCACGAAACCGTTCGATACCAGTCGGCGAATTCTCGGCCCGTCTCATCTGCAAGTTGTCGAAAGCATGAAATTGCTCGACAAAAGCCAACGGTTTGTCGGCTTTGGTCGGGACACATACAGGTCGGTCCGAGGTATTGTGCAGCTCAAACGTCACCACCACACGCCCAGTTCGATCCACCAGCAAACTGTCGATCTCCAGGATTTGCTGCGATTGTGCCAAGGCGCCGCAGGCCCACCAGAGCAAGAACTGTCCCAATCCCAAAAGAGTTAGACGGTTTGTCATAAGCGCGCAGATCGATCCAGCCAAATCAAGTAGGACGCTGCTCTACGCTGAGAGCGGTCAAACCTCAACTCACAGTCTTGGGTTCAACCGCCTTTCAGACGCTGCATCAGGTAGACCTCGCTGTCGGGGCTGACCGGCTCGGTCAATCCGCTGGCGATGATGCGCCCATCCACAGCCACCGACACGCCTGCCTCGATCGGGACCTTCAGTTGCGGATAGGCTTTGACGAGGCCCGACAGGACCTCGCCAACGGTGGAGGCCTCGACCTCCACCACCTGTTTGCCGCCGGTCAGACTGCGCAGACCGGACCAGAGGTTGACCTCAACCATCCGCTTTGAGCGCCGCCAGAATGCGGGGCGGCGACATCGGCAATTCGAACATCCGCACGCCGGCCGCACGCGACACCGCGTTGGCAATGGCCGCCAAGGGGGGCACGATGCCGGTTTCGCCCACGCCGCGCACACCGTAAGGATGGCCAGGGTTGGGAACCTCGACAATCACTGTGTCGATCATCGGCAGGTCCGAGGCGACGGGAATGCGATAGTCAAGGAACACGGCGTTCTGCAGACGTCCGTCTTCGCCATAGATGTATTCCTCGTTCAGCGCCCAACCGATGCCTTGCGCGGCACCGCCCTGATATTGACCTTCGACATAAGCCGGGTGGATCGCTTTGCCTGCGTCCTGAATGACGGTGTAGCGCGGGATGGATGTCTTGCCGGTTTCCGGGTCCACCTGTGCGTCCACGATATGCACGCCAAACGACACGCCAGCCCCTTCGGGTGTGGCCTCGAAGTGACCGGAGATCGGACCGCCAGTGGCACCCATATCGGCCGTGATGTCAGCCATCGCCAGCGGCTCAAAATCGCCAGCGTTGGGGCCCGAAGGCACCGCGCAGCCGTCTTCCCACTTCACCGCATCCTCAGGGATGCCCCACTTGGCTGCGGCGCGCTTGCACATCTCGGCAATCGCCGCTTGGGCTGCCTTGATGGTGGCCAGACCGGATGCATAGGTCACGCGCGAGCCGTGGCTGACATCATTGTAGCCCAGTGTCGCGGTGTCAGCGATGGTTACACGGATGTTCTCATAGGGGATGCCCAGCGTTTCCGACGCCATCAGCGCCATGGACGCCCGGCTGCCGCCAATGTCCGGCGTGCCGACCGAGACCTGAACAGTGCCATCCTCGCTTAGCGCCAGCGAGACAGAGGTCTCGCCGCCGTGGTTGAACCAGAAGCCGCAGGAAATCCCGCGACCCTGCCCCGGCTCCAGCGGGGCCGAGTAATGCGGGTGATCGCGTGCTGCTTCCAGACATTCGACCAGGCCGATGTCGTCAAAGCGCGGGCCATAGCTGGCTTTGGTGCCCTTTTTCGACGCGTTCTTCAGACGAACCTCGACCGGGTCCAGACCCAGCTCCTGACACAGCAGGTCGATCACCGATTCCACCGCAAAGGCCGCCATGGGCGAGCCCGGAGCGCGGTAGGCGGCCTGTTTCGGACGGTTGGCAATGACGTCATAGCCCACCTGACGGACGTTCTCCAACGCATAGGGCGCGAACGCACACATGGCGGTGAATTCCATCGGCGCACCGGGGAAAGCGCCGCCTTGCAGGCGGAAGATCCCTTCGGCGGCGGTGATGGTGCCGTCCTTTTTCATACCGATCTTGACGTCCATCGAGGTCGACGAGGTCGGACCGGTGGCGCGCAGCACCTCGGACCGGCTCATCACCATCTTTACCGGACGATTGGCTTTACGCGACAGCGCCAGCGCAACAGGTTCGATGAACACGGTCGTCTTGCCGCCAAAGCCGCCGCCGATCTCGGACGCGGTCACACGCAGCTGCGAGGTTTCGATGCCCAGAAGCGCGGCACAGTGTTTTTGTGCGTACCAGTGCCCTTGCGTGGTACACCACAGCTCGCCTTTGCCGTCCGCACCAAGAGAGGCGAGGCAGGCGTGCGGTTCGATGTACCCCTGATGGGTTGCTTCGGTCTTGAAACTGTCCTCGATCACCAGATCAGCCGCCGCAAAACCTGCCGCAACATCGCCATGGCCGCTTTCGTGATAGCGCACGACGTTGGGGTGCATCCCCTCGGGCACCGAACCGTCAGCTGTCCCTTCGCGGATCACCGGTGCATCGGCTTCCATTGCCTTGTCCACGTCGGTGACGTGGGGCAGTACTTCGTATTCGATCTCGATCAGTTTGGCCGCGTCGCGCGCATCCAGTGCCGAGTTCGCTGCAACCGCCGCCACTGCATGCCCGTCATAAAGCGCGGTGTCGCCCGCCATGACGTTTTCCTGCACGTTCCAGAATTCGCCGGTTAGGCCAGTAGCGAAATCGGCGCGGGTGACCACGGCTTTGACGCCCTTCATGGCTTCGGCCTTGGAGGTGTCGATTTTCACGATCCGTGCATGAGCATGGGGTGAGCGCACGATGGCGCCAAACAACATCCCCGGCGCAACGGCATCGGCGCCGAACTTGGCGCGGCCAGTGACCTTGTCGAGCCCATCGGGGCGGTCGGGGCGTGTGCCCACAAAGGTGAATTCGGATTTACGATCGTCCAGAGCCATTACGACGCCTCCCGCATTTCAGTGGCCGCATCCATCACGGCGCGAATGATCTTGTCATAGCCGGTGCAACGGCACAGGTTGCCAGCCAGCCAATAGCGAACCTCGGTCTCGGTCGGGTCCGGGTTCTTTTCCAGCAGCGACTTGGCCGCCACCAGGATACCTGGCGTGCAGATACCGCATTGCAAGGCAGCGTGTTCGATGAACTTGCGCTGCAACGGATGGAGCGTGTCACCATCGGCGATGCCTTCGACCGTGGCAATGTCTTTGCCCTCGGCTTCGGCCCCCAGCACCAGACAGGAACAGACCAAACGCCCGTCGATGGTCACCGAACAGGCCCCGCAATCGCCGGTGCCGCAGCCCTCTTTGGCGCCGGTCAGGTTCAACCTGTCGCGCAGCACGTCGAGGAGCGTTTCGCGCGGATCGCACAGGAATTCTGTCTCGTCGCCGTTCACGGTTGTTGTGACGTGGATCTTGCTCATGCGTGATCTCCTTTCACGGTCTCGCCCTTGGCACGGGCATAGGCGATTTTCGCCGCGCGTTTGGCCAGCACGCCAGCCACATCAGTGCGGAACTCAACGGTGCCGCGTTTGTCGGTGATCGGGTTGCACGCTGCCGAAGCGGCCGCCGCCAGAGCGTCCAGCGCCGCATCATCCAGTGTCGAGCCAATGATCGCATCCGCGCAGTCCTGCACCAGCAGAACTGTTGGTGCGACAGCGCCCAGACAGACACGCGCTTCGGTCACGGTGTCCCCATCCAGACGCAGAGAGACGGCCACGCCGACAACGGCGATGTCCATTTCAGTGCGGGGGATAAAGCGCAAATAGGCGTCGCCCGCATTGGCGCTACGTGCCGGGATGTTCACCGCCGAAACCAGCTCACCCTTGGTCAGTGACGTGCGACCGGGACCGGTCGGGATGTCCTCGACCGCGACCTCGCGGCTGCCATCCGCACTGGTGACGGTGACGGTCACACCCGCGGCCACCATGGCCGGAACGCTATCAGCAGCAGGCGAGCCATTGCACAGGTTGCCCGTCAGCGTGGCGCGGCCCTGAACCTGTGTCGAACCAACAAGGTCCATCGCCTCGACCACGCCGGGCCAATCCTGCGACAGGCTGGCATGCTCGGTCATCTCGGCGCCGGTGACGGCTACGCCAAGCGTCCAGCTGCCGTCATCGTTCTGTTTGATGTCGCTGACGCCATCGATCTTTTTGATGTCGATCAGAGTATCGGGGGTGACGATGTCCGCGCGCAGCTGCACCAGGACATCCGTCCCGCCCGCAAGAAACCGCGTCACACCATCTGCGTTTACAGCCAGAGCCGAGGCTTCGGCAAAACTGGCAGGGCTGTGATAGTTCATATTTACCTCGCACCTGTTGGTCAGGAATTGACTGGGTGGTTTGAGGCGACGTTAGAACAGCAACTCAGGTAGGTCCATGGCCAGTAGCGACACTTTGATCAAACTCTGAATGTCGTTTTTGGCCATGCTGTATTGGGGTTTGAAGAAAAACCCAATTCTAAGCTCGGGAAAATGAAAGGCTGGGCCTTACAAATCGCCACGCAAATGCCAAAGCTCGGGGAACAGCTCGACCTCAAGCATGCGGCGCAGATATTGTACCCCGCTGGTGCCGCCCGTTCCCCGCTTGAACCCGATCACCCGCTCAACAGTTGTGACGTGGTTGAATCGCCAGCGGCGAAAATAATCTTCGAGATCGACCAGTTTTTCGGCCAGTTCGTACAGGTCCCAATAGGTCTTTGGGTCCTCATAGACCATCGTCCAGGCGCGTTGTACTTCGGGGTCCGAGGAATGCGGTGCATCCAGGCGATAAACCTGGGAATCAAAAGCAACCCCGGTTTTGGCCGACAGGGCATCCAGCGCCACGTGATAGAGAGATTTTCGCGCCAACTCGTCCGACAACATCTGGTGCGATTCCGGTCGGTGTTCGTGCACCTTCATCATTGCTGGGTTGCGGTTGCCCAAGGAAAACTCGATCAGCCGGTACTGATGCGACTGAAAGCCAGACGAATTGCCCAAGGCTTCGCGGAATGTGGTGTAATCGCTGGGCGTCATGGTGCGCAGCACGTCCCAGGCCGAGTTCAGCTGATCAAAGATGCGCGCCACCCGTGTCAGCATCTTGAACGCGGGCCGGAAGTCATCGCCTTTCAGCAGTTCTCGCGCCGCGGCAATTTCGTGCAGCACCAGCCGCATCCACAGCTCAGATGTCTGGTGCTGGATGATGAACAGCAGCTCGTCATGGGCATCGGAGTGCAACTCATGCGTGGCCAGAAGCTGGTCCATATGCAGATAATCGCCATAGCTCATGTCCTTGGCATAGGACATTTTTGCGCCGTCCTGGCTGGGGTCATAGGCCTGTGTCATGGGATCAATCCTTGAGCAATTCAGTAAGAAGGGGGGAACCCGGTCGGCCAATGGCCTCGACCACCGAGAAATGGTCCTGATCCGGTTCAAAGACATTCGGAACCTGCCAGTTTTCTGACAGAACGCGGGTTTGGCGCACCAGCTCCGGGCGCTCAAGCGCGCCGACCCAAGCGGTCACGTCCAAACCTTCGCGTTTGGGCAGCAAGGCGGGGCTCTGCGCTTCGGCCTCGGATGCATCCAGGTGCAGGGTGTTGTTCATCTTGGTCCACTGCAGAGGGCGCAAGTCGTGAATGCCACTGACCGAGATCACCCGGTCCAGCCGCCCCGGCACGGGGCCATCCGCGCACGCCATGCGCGACACCAGATGCCCGCCCGCCGAATGGCCGATCAGGCGCACCGGACCATCAACCATGCCCGCGGCCTTGGTCGTCGCCGCCGCAATTTCGGCCACCATCTGTGACAATCGCGCCTCGGGAGCCAAAGTGTAGCTGGGGATGGCCAACGCCCACCCCTGCGACAAGGGACCGGCGGCAAAGTGGGACCAATAGCTTTTGTCGAGCATCTGCCAATAGCCGCCATGCACAAAAACGATCAGCCCTTTGGCCTCGCCTTGGGGCCGGAACAGATCAAACTGATTGCGAGCGCCATCACCGTAAGGCAGGTCAAGCTCTCCGCCTTTGGCGCGATAAGCTTCTGCCTGTACAGCCCAGGCAGCGGCCAGCTTGTCCGAGCCCGCAACATAGCCGGAATTGTCAAAGGCATCATCCCAGTCGATCATGTGATCCTCCCTGTCCTGGGGTCAGCCTATGCGTCACTCTCACTTATTTCAAGCTTAAAGGTTTATGCTTGAAATAATCAGCAACCGGGGTATCGTAACCCTCAACAACACCGTTAGCGGGAGGGAATCGATGCACGTTGCATGTATTGGGGGCGGGCCAGCCGGGCTCTACTTTGCGATCTCGATGAAGCTGCGCGATCCCGCCCACGAGGTTTCGGTGATCGAACGCAACAAGGGCGACGACACCTTTGGCTGGGGCGTGGTGCTCAGCGATGACGCGCTGGAGAACCTGACCACCAACGACCCCAAAAGCGCCGAGGCGATCCGCGCCAACTTTGCCTATTGGGACGACATCGCCGTGGTGCATGACGGCGTACGCACGGTGTCGGGCGGCCACGGCTTTGCCGGGATCGGACGCAAGAAGATGCTGATCCTGCTGCAGGATCGCGCCCGCGAACTGGGCGTTGATCTGCAGTATGAGACCGAAGCGCGACCGATCGCCGAATATCAGGCGGAATACGATCTGGTGGTGGCCTGTGATGGGCTGAATTCCCGCGTGCGCAGCGACATGGCCGAGCATTTCAAGCCGGATGTGGACGTGCGCGAATGCAAGTTCATCTGGCTGGGCACCCATCAGAAGTTCGACGACGCCTTTACATTTATCTTTGAAAAGACCGAACACGGTTGGGTTTGGGTCCACGCCTATCAGTTCGACGAGGACACCGCGACGGTGATCGTGGAATGCAGCCAAGAGACATGGGACGCCTTTGGGTTTGAACACATGTCTAAAGAAGAAAGCGTCGCCACATGCGAACGCATCTTTGCCGATCATCTGGGCGGGCATGCCTTGATGTCGAACGCCAATCACCTGCGCGGTTCGGCGGTCTGGATCAACTTCCCCCGCGTCCTGTGCGAGAAATGGCACCACGAGAATGTGGTGCTGATGGGCGACGCCGCCGCAACGGCGCATTTCTCGATCGGGTCAGGCTCACGTCTGGCTTTTGACAGCGCCATTTCGATGGCCACCTTCCTGCATTCGGAACCTGACTTGGAGCAGGCATTCGTGCGCTATCAGGACGAACGCCGCCTCGATGTGCTCCGCCTGCAGTCGGCAGCACGCAACTCGCTGGAATGGTTCGAGCAGGTCGAGCGCTATCTGGACATGGACCCGGTGCAGTTCAACTATTCGCTGCTGACCCGCTCACAACGCATTAGCCACGAAAATCTGCGCCTGCGGGATGCAGAATGGCTTAAGTCTGCCGAAGGCTGGTTTCAGACCCGCACTGGCGGAGCCGCTGAACCCATCCGCGCGCCGATGTTCGCACCCTATCGCTTGCGCGACATGGACCTGCAAAACCGCATCGTCGTCTCGCCCATGGCGCAATACAAGGCCGTGGATGGTGCCCCTACGGATTGGCATCTGGTACACTACGGCGAACGCGCCAAGGGCGGTGCGGGGCTGGTCTATACCGAAATGACCTGTGTTTCGGCCGAAGGGCGGATCACACCGGGCTGTCCCGGCCTGTATGCGCCGGAGCATGAGGCCGCTTGGACGCGGCTTACCAATTACGTGCACGACCACACCCCTGCCAAGATCTGCTGTCAGATCGGCCATTCGGGGCGCAAGGGGTCGACCCAATTGGGGTGGGAGACGATGGACGCGCCCCTGAAGGGCGGGAATTGGGAGGTCATGTCAGCCTCTGCCCTGCCTTGGTCCGACAACAACGCCACCCCGCGTGAAATGAACCGCGACGACATGGATCAGGTGCGGGATCAGTTTGTTGCCGCTGCCGAAATGGCCAACCGCGCCGGGTTCGACATGATCGAACTGCACGCCGCACACGGCTATCTGATCTCGTCCTTCATCTCTCCGGTATCGAACGTCCGCACCGACGACTATGGCCGGTCACTGGAAAACCGTATGCGCTACCCGCTCGAGGTCTTCGCCGCCATGCGCGCCGTCTGGCCCGTGACCAAACCGATGTCGGTGCGCATTTCGGCCAACGACTGGGTGGGCGAGGCCGGTGTGACGCCCGAAGAAGCCGTCGAAATCGCGCGCCTGTTCCGCTCGGCCGGGGCCGACATCATCGACGTCTCGGCCGGTCAGACCACCACCGAGGCGCAACCGGTCTACGGCCGCATGTTCCAGACGCCCTTCTCGGACCGCATCCGTAATGAGGCCGGGATCGCCACCATGGCCGTTGGCAACATTTATGAGGCCGATCACGCGAATTCGATCCTGATGGCAGGCCGCGCCGATCTGATCTGCGTGGGCCGCCCCCATCTGGCCGACCCCTATTGGACCCTGCACGAGGCCGCCCGCATCGGCGACCGCCATGCCGATTGGCCCCTGCCCTATCTCGCCGGTCGCGATCAAGCCTGGCGATTGGCCGACCGCGAAGCCGAAGCGGAGATCCGCGCGTGAGTGTCGAAGGCAAACATGTCGTCGTCACCGGCGGCGGCAGCGGCGTGGGGGCCGAGATCGCGCAAGTAATGGCCCATGCGGGCGCCAAGGTCACCATCCTGGGCCGCCGCGAGGCGCCGCTGCGCGAGGTTGCCAAGCAGCACAAGTTCATCGGCTGGATCACCTGTGACGTGACTGACGCGGACGCTGTAAGAGCCGCTTTCACCCAAGCGCGTGGATTGAATGGACCGGTTGAGGTGGCCATCGCCAACGCTGGCGCCGCCGACAGCGTGCCCTTTGCCAAGATGAAACCCGATCGGCTGACGGCCATGCTGCAAGTCAATCTGACCGGTGTGTTCAACACCTGGCAGGCTGCTTTGCCCGACATGCAAACAAACGGTTGGGGTCGCATGATCGCCGTCGCCTCCACCGCCGGGCTCAAGGGGTATCCTTATGTCTCGGGCTATGTCGCCGCCAAACATGGCGTTGTCGGCCTGACCCGCGCGCTGGCGCTGGAACTGGCGCAGGACGGGATCACGGTCAACGCCATCTGCCCCGGCTTCACTCAGACCCCCTTGCTGGATCGCTCGATCCAGAACATCGTGGACAAGACCGGGTTGAGCGCCGAGCACGCCGCCAAAACGCTCTATAAATCGAACCCGCAACAACGCTTCATCCAGACGGATGAGGTTGCGGGCACCGCGCTCTGGCTTTGCTCTGACGCCGCACGCTCGGTCAACGGCCACACCCTGACCCTTAGCGGAGGTGAAATATGACATCCCCCGATCCAGAAATGACACCCGAACCCGACAGCAAGGCCCGCCTGCGGCTGTGGTTGAAACTGCTCAAAGTGACCCGGTCAATCGAGGCTGATCTGCGCGAAGCCTTGCGGACCGAATTCGCCTCCACCCTGCCCCGTTTCGACGTGATGTCGGCGCTGAGCCGCCACGCCGAAGGGCTGAAGATGAGTGAGCTTTCGGGGCTGCTCAAGGTGTCGAACGGCAATGTCACCGGCATCGTCGAGCGGCTGGTTGAAGATGGAATCGCGCTGCGCGAAGCCGTCCCGGGCGACCGCCGCGCCAGCCGCGTGCGCCTGACCCGCAAGGGGGCAGAAGAGTTCGCGCGGCAGGCATCGGAACATGAGCACTGGGTGAATGAGCTGTTGGGCGCGCTGGAGGCGGATGAGGCCACCGCCATGATCGAACAACTTGACCGGATTATCAGGGAGGAGGCGCAATGAACGCCGATACGACGCATTTCAATTGCTCCATCACGGACGGTATCGCCACGGTCTCGCTCGACCGGCCCGACCGCAAGAACCCGCTGACCTTCGACAGCTATGCCGAACTGCGCGACTGGTTCCGCGATCTGCATTATGATGACGAGGTGAAGGCGGTGGTCTTTGCCTCGAATGGCGGCAACTTCAGCTCGGGCGGGGATGTGCATGACATCATCGGGCCGTTGACGAAGATGAACATGAAAGAGCTGCTACACTTTACCCGCATGACCGGCGATCTGGTCAAGGCGATGGTGAATTGCGGCAAGCCGATCATTGCCGCCATCGACGGAATTTGTGTGGGGGCTGGCGCGATCATCGCCATGGCGTCCGACCTGCGGATCGCCACGCCTGAGGCAAAGGTGGCGTTCCTGTTCACCCGCGTCGGGTTGGCGGGTTGTGACATGGGCGCCTGTGCCATCCTGCCCCGGATCATCGGTCAGGGTCGTACCGCGGACTTGCTCTATACCGGCCGGTCTATGTCGGCGGACGAAGGCGCGGCCTGGGGGTTCCACAACAAGGTGGTACCAGCCGAGGAGTTGGACAGTGCCGCTCTGAAGCTGGCCGAGCAGATCGCGGCCGGTCCGAACTTTGGACATATGATCACCAAGACAATGCTGGCGCAAGAATGGTCGATGTCGATCGAACAAGCCATCGAGGCCGAGGCACAAGCGCAGGCGATCTGCATGCAGACCGGGGATTTCGAGCGAGCCTATCGGGCCTTTGTGGCGAAAGAACGCCCCGTGTTTGAGGGGGATTAAGCCGATGGGTTTGTCTGCGTGGCTGACTTCGGGACCGCCTCCGGCGGCCGTATTTGGAACAAAAAGAAGCAAGGGATCACGACATGGCTGATCGAAGCTTTTTGCAGTGGCCGTTCTTTGAGGATCGCCATCGCGAGTTGGCGAAGACTCTGGATGCTTGGTGTGCGGATCATTTGTCTGTGGATCACGCCGACATCGACGCGGCCTGTCGCAAGCTGGTGAGCGATCTAGGGGCCGCTGGGTGGCTTCAGCCAACAGCTGGTGAAGTGCTGGACGTGCGGACCCTGTGCCTGATCCGCGAGACGCTGGCGCGCCATGATGGGTTGGCGGATTTTTCCTTTGCTATGCAGGGGCTGGGGACCGGAGCTATTTCGCTCTTTGGCACTCCGGCACAACAGGACGAATGGTTGCCATTGACGCGGGCGGGCAAGGCGATCTCGGCTTTTGCACTGACTGAGCCGCAGTCGGGGTCAGACGTGGCGAACTCGACCATGACCGCGACGCTGGATGGCGATGACTATGTTCTGAATGGCGAAAAGACCTGGATTTCAAACGGGGGGATCGCGGATGTCTATACACTCTTTGCCCGCACCGGAGAGGGGCCGGGCGCCAAGGGGCTGAGCGCCTTTGTGGTGCCTGCGAGCCTGCCGGGGTTCGAGGTTGTCGAGCGGCTGCAAGTGATTGCGCCGCATCCGCTGGCAACTTTGCGATTCAACGACGTTCGCGTACCGAAATCGGCCCTTCTGGGCGCGCCGGGGCAAGGGTTCAAGGTGGCGATGGCCACTTTGGATGTGTTCCGTACAACGGTGGCCGCCGCCGCGCTTGGCTTCGCCCGGCGCGCGTTGGACGAGGCTCTGGCGCGGGTCAACGAACGGCAGGTGCAGGGCGCGCCGCTCTTTGAGTTGCAGATGGTGCAGGGGCACATCGCCGACATGGCGATGGACGTGGATGCTGCTGCTCTTCTGGTCTATCGCGCCGCCTGGACCAAGGATTCCGGTGCCGCGCGCGTCAGCCGAGAGGCAGCGATGGCCAAGCTCTATTCCACGGATCAGGCGCAGCAGGTCATAGACAAGGCGGTGCAGTTGCACGGCGGCGACGGCGTTAAACACGGGCAGAAGGTTGAGGAGCTGTACCGTGATATCCGCGCCTTGCGCATCTACGAGGGCGCATCAGACGTCCAACGCGTGGTGATCGCGCGCCAAACGATGGGAGCGTTTCTGGGAGGGAACTGATCATGCTGGGACCAACAGCCCATAGCGATACATTTGCACGGGACAATCTGCCCGCGCCGGACATGTGGCCCGAGTTTCATCTGGACGGGTTCGACTATCCCGACCACATGAACATCGGCGTCGAACTGACCGATGCGATGGTCGACAAAGGTTTTGGCGATCACACCGCGCTGATCGGAAACGGGCGGCGGCGCACCTACAAGGAGCTGTCTGACTGGACCAACCGGCTGGCCCATGTGCTGGTCGAGGATTTGGGTGTGAAACCCGGCAACCGGGTGCTGATCCGATCCGCCAACAACCCGGCCATGGTCGCCTGTTGGCTGGCCGCCACAAAGGCGGGCGCGGTGGTGGTCAACACCATGCCGATGCTGCGCGCCGGAGAGTTGGCGGCGATTGTTGACAAGGCCGAAATCTCTCATGCGCTGTGTGACACGCGCCTGATGGAGGATCTGGTGAGTTGTGCCAAGGGCTCGCAGTTCCTGAAATCGGTTGTCGGTTTTGACGGCACCTCGAACCACGACGCCGAGTTGGACCGGTTGGCGCTGGAGAAGTCGGTGCGCTTTGATGCCGTGGACACCGGCCGCGATGACGTCGCCCTGTTGGGGTTCACATCCGGCACGACGGGCGATCCAAAGGCCACGATGCATTTTCACCGCGACCTCATGATCATTGCCGACGGCTATGCCAAAGAGGTTCTGGGCGTGACCGAGGATGACGTTTTCATTGGCTCGCCCCCGCTGGCGTTCACCTTTGGGCTGGGCGGTCTCGCGGTCTTTCCGTTGCGGTTTGGTGCGGCGGCGACGCTGTTGGAGCAGGCCAGCCCGCCCAACATGGTCGAGATCATCGAACAGTACAAAGCCACCGTCTGTTTCACCGCCCCGACCGCCTATCGCTTTATGCTGCAGGCGATGGAGGATGGAGCCGACCTTTCGTCCTTACGCGCCGCAGTCTCGGCCGGGGAAACCCTCCCTGCCCCGGTCTACGACGCCTGGATCGAGAAGACCGGCAAACCGATGCTCGACGGGATCGGGGCGACCGAGATGCTGCATATCTTTATCTCGAACCGGTTTGACGACCACCGACCGGCCTGCACCGGTAAGCCTGTTAAGGGCTACGAGGTGCGGATCCTGGATGACGACGGTAACGCACTGCCCGCAGGTGAGGTCGGCAAGCTTGCCGTGCGCGGCCCAACCGGCTGCCGCTATCTGGCCGACGACCGGCAGGCGACCTACGTGCAAGACGGCTGGAACGTCACTGGCGACAGCTTTGTGATGGATGACGATGGCTATCTGCACTTTGCCGCTCGCAGCGACGACATGATCGTCTCCTCCGGCTACAATATCGCAGGACCCGAGGTTGAGGCGGCGTTGCTGTCGCATCCGGCGGTCAGCGAATGCGGCGTGATCGCCGCCCCGGACGAGGCGCGCGGCCACATCGTTGAGGCGCATATCGTGCTGGCCGAGGGCGAAACGGGTGACGCGCTGATGGTCAAAACGCTACAGGATCACGTCAAGGCCACCATCGCCCCCTACAAATACCCGCGCAGTGTGAAGTTCATTACCGCCCTGCCCAAAACACAAACCGGCAAGATCCAGCGCTTTCGCCTGCGCTCGGACCTGCACTAGACGGAGGGGCACCAATGGCCCATCAAATCATCCAACCCGAAGGCTGGGCCCCGGCCAAAGGCTATGCCAATGGTGTTCTGTCCAAGGACGGGCACCTGTATGTCGGGGGGCAGATCGGCTGGAACGCGGATCAGGTCTTTGAAACGCATGACTTCATCGGGCAGATGGAACAGACCCTGCGCAACATCATGGACGTGGTCGAGGCCGCCGGAGGCCGGGCCGAACACATCACCCGACTTACGTGGTACGTGACCGACAAAAAGGAATACCTCGCCCGTCAGGGCGAAATCGGCGCGGTCTATCGCAAAGTCATGGGGCGGCATTTTCCAGCGATGGCGATGGTCGTGGTGGCTGGTCTGGTCGAGGATGAGGCGCTGGTCGAGATCGAAGCGACCGCGGTGATCGACTAGAGCATCCTCCAAGAAATCTGCATCGCCTGCGCAAAGTTAATGAGACCAGCCCCCGCCCATGGGGGCGGTCGGGGGCTGGTCGGCTTCGCCTCCTAAGGCACAGAGAGAGGCGCGCTAGCCACGCCCACGGTACGGCGGCACGCCTTGGTCCGGGATCCAGACGCTTTCGGGCATCGGCCCGGTCTGCCAGAACACGTCGATGGGAATGCCGCCGCGCGGATACCAATACCCCCCGATCCGCAGCCACTGCGGCGACAGGAACTCGGCCAGGCGGCGCCCAATGGACACGGTGCAATCCTCGTGGAACGCGCCGTGATTGCGGAACGATCCCAGAAACAGCTTGAGGGATTTGCTTTCCACCAGCCATTCGCCGGGCACATAGTCAATGACCAGGTGGGCAAAGTCAGGCTGCCCCGTCATCGGGCAGAGCGAGGTGAACTCGGGCGCGGTGAACCGCACGTTGTAGGCCACATCCGCCTGCGGGTTCTTCACCCGCTCAAGCTCTGCCTCGTCAGGGTTGGTCGGCACCACTGTCGCGCCGCCAAGTTGCTTCAGGTCGCTGTAAATGCTGTCAGTCATCAGCTCTCTCCAATGTGTTTGGGTCAGACGCCGCGCTTATTGCCCCAAACCAGCACGTGCAATTGCGGCAGCACGCGGGGGGTGAACCAACCGTCACCGGTGACTTTTTCGATCAACCACAATAGCCGGTCGGTTGTGACTTGCAGGTCAACGGGTTGGTTTGGGTCTACTTCGGGGTTGCCGGGTTGCAGATACAGCGGCAGGTCCGGGTGGTTTTTGGCCACTTGCTGCGCCCAAGCGTAATCCGCATCATCAAAGATCACGATCTTCAACACGATATTGCGGCACCCTTTGGCGGCGGTCAGGCAATTTTCAAAGGCCGCCCAATCCACGGTTTCGCCACTGGATGGGGGTTTGGGGCTCAGGACTAGCGTGTCCAGTTCGGCGAACCAAGGCTTGGCAATCGAACCTTGGGTTTCGCAGGCAAAGCGATACCCCTCGGCCTTGCCCAGGGCGATCACACCGGAAAAGTCCTGGATCGCTGGGTTGCCGCCGGAAATCGACACGGTCAGCGGACGCCCCCCGGACAGATCCCGCACCTGATCCCAAACGGCATTATCGGATAGAGGTGTCCATGCATGGCGATAGGCGCTATCGACGGCATGCATTGAATCGCACCAGCTGCACCGGTAGTCACAGCCGCCTGCCCGGATGAACACCGTGGGTTCCCCGATCAGGGCGCCTTCGCCCTGGATCGTGGGTCCGAAAATCTCGGCAATGCGCAGGGTCATGGGCGATACTCGGCCCAGGTTTTGGGCGTCTCGGACACTTTTACCGCCGCCGTTTCCGGCCAGCGCGCCTTGCACCAGTCATAGAAATGGCGCGCCATATTTTCGGCCGTGGTGGGCACGTCCAACACATCGTTCAGGTGCCGGTGATCAAAGGTGTCGTCGATATAGGATTTGAGCGGCCCCAGCTCGTGATAATCGCGCACAAACCCGTCGGCGTTCAATTCGGCCCCGGCCAATTCAACCACAACGATGTAATTGTGCCCATGCATCCGGTGGCATTGGTGTTCCGCAGGCAGATGGATCAGTTGATGGGACGCCGAGAAATGGAACTCCTTGGTGATACGATACATCAGGCGCCCTCCTTGTCCGCAACTGCCGCGCGCCAGAAATCCGGGTCTTCGTAGATCGTCGGGTCGGTGACACCGGCCAGATCAAAGGCTTCGCGCCGTTCAACGCAGGTGCCACATCGACCACAGTGATGCTCGCCCCCTTTGTAGCACGACCACGTGTCTGCAAAGGGCGTGCCCACCCGCGCCCCTTCGGTAACGATGTCCGCTTTGGAGCGATGCACAAATGGCGTCGATAGAGCCACGTCCGCATAGCCATCAAGAGCTGCGCGCTGCATGGTATCAAAGGCTTGCGTGAAGGCCGGGCGGCAGTCGGGATAGATGAAGTGATCACCCCCATGCACCGCCGTTGCCACAGCCTCGTCCCCGTTGGCGGCGGCAATCCCATAGGCAATGGTCAGCATGATCGCATTGCGGTTCGGGACGACGGTGACCTTCATCGTGTCTTCGGCATAGTGCCCGTCTGGCACGTCGATATCGTCGGTCAACGCCGATCCTGTCAGCGCCGCCCCGATGGTGCGCATGTCGATGATGTGATGCGGCACACCCAGGCGGGTCGCACAGGCGGCGGCATAGTCCAGCTCCTTGCGGTGACGCTGGCCGTAATCGAATGACACGAGCCGAAAGAGATTGCCGTCAGCAGCAATCGAATGCGCGAGCGAAACGGAATCCAGCCCGCCCGAGCAGATGACAATGGTTTTCAATTTTTCAGTCCTTGTTTTGATAGCCGGGTAGGCTGCGACCGGCGGCGCGCTGCATATCGAGAAGCATAACAATTGGCAACCGTGGTCTTCTTCGGCACGCAAGGTCGCTCGAACCTCAGCCGACCGACTCGACCCGGGCGCGGAATTCGGGAACAGTCGGAGATAGGGAGGAATCGAAATGACCGAAGTTTCCGTGCGGCCTATCGCAGGCCATGTCGGGGCCGAGATTGCGGGCCTGTCGCTGAACACTCTGGACGATGCAGGATTCGCCACGGTGCGCGATGCTCTCTTTGCCCATGGCGTGGTGTTCTTTCGCGATCAGGACCTGTCGCACGAGGGGCACATCGCCCTGGCCGAGCGGTTCGGCACCATCGATGTGAACCGCTTTTTTACACCCGTCGCCACCCATCCGCAAATCGCCGAGGTGCGAACCGAGGCGCATCACGCTCAGGTCATTGGCGGCACCTGGCACACAGATCACTCCTATGACCCGGCACCCGCCATGTGTTCCATTCTGGTGGCGCGCGAACTGCCCCCCTTTGGCGGCGACACGCTCTTTGCGTCGCAAACAGCAGCGTATGAGCATCTGTCCGACGGGCTGAAGACCACTCTTGAAGGGCTGAACGCCTGGCATTCGGATGCATCCTTCAGCGAGGGTATAAAGGACGAACGCCTATCCGACGAAGGCGTCAGCCAGCCTGTGCTGCATCCTGTGGTGATCCACCACCCGCAGACGGGTCAAAAGGCGCTTTATGTAAACGGCGATTTCACCACCCATTTCGAAGGGTGGAGCCGAGCAGAATCGCAGCCCTTGCTCGATTACCTCTACGACTATTGCACCCAACCTGCCTTTGCCTGCCGGTTCCGATGGGAGCCCGGCAGCGTAGCGATCTGGGACAACCGTCTGGTGCAGCATTACGCTGTCGCGGACTATCAAGGGTCCCGCCGCCTGATGCACCGCGTGACTGTCGAGGGACAGGTTCTGGGTGGGGTCACCGCATGAGCCGCCGCGACAAGGGGATGGAGGTGCGCCGAAAGGTTCTGGGCGACGCACATGTGGACCGGGCCGAGGCCGCCAAGACCGATCTGGACGCGCCCTTTCAGGATCTGATTACTGACGCGGCCTGGGGCACGGTTTGGGCCAGCGACGGGATTTCCCTGCGCGAGCGGTCGATGCTGACGCTTGCCTTATTGGCCGCCACAGGCAACTTTGACGAAATCCCAATGCACATCCGCGCCACTGCCCGCACCGGCGCCAGCAAGCAAGACGTGATCGAAGCGTTCCAGCATGTCGCCATCTACGCTGGCGTCCCCCGCGCCAACCACGCCCTGAAACTTGCCAAAGCCACCTATGCCGAGATGGAAGCCGAGACATGAAGAAACCCGCCGAGTTCTTTCAACGCGACCGCCGCTGGCATCCGCCCGCCTATGCGCGCGACTACAAGACATCCGTGGCCCGGTCGCCGCAATATGCCGCCATCAGCCTTGAAAACACCCTCAGCGAGATCTCGGGGCCGGTCTTTGGCCACGGCGACATCGACCCCATCGACAACGATCTTCTGTCGAACTTTGCCGAAGCGGGCCAAAGCCCTATCGGCGAGCGGATCATCGTGCACGGGCGTGTCCTGGATGAAAACGCGCGGCCTGTGCCCAATACACTGGTCGAGATCTGGCAGGCCAATGCCAGCGGCAGGTACCGGCACAAGAAAGACACCTATCTGGGTGCGCTGGATCCGAATTTCGGCGGCTGCGGCCGAACGCTGACGGATGAGGATGGGTATTACTACTTCCGCACGGTGAAACCCGGTGCCTACCCCTGGCGCAACTGGGTCAACGACTGGCGGCCGGCGCATATCCACTTCTCGATCTTCGGTTCTGGTTTTGCCCAACGGCTGATCACGCAACTCTATTTCGAAGGCGACCCGCTCATCGCGAAATGCCCCATCGTGAACACCATCCCCGACCCTGCAGCGATCGAGCAGTTGATCGCGGTGCTGGACATGAACGCAACCATCCCGCTGGACACGATCGCCTACAAGTTCGACATCGTGCTGCGCGGACGGCGCTCGACCCTGTTCGAAAACCGGTTGGAGGGGAACTGATGAAGCAGCGTCTGGATTATCTCAAGGAAACTCCATCCCAAACCGCCGGGCCATATGTCCACATCGGGCTTGCCCCAGGGGATGCCGGGTTCGAGATCTACAAACAGGAACTGGGCCGTGACATTGCAGGGCCAAAGGCCAAAGGCGAACGCATCCGGGTGGAAGGGTTGGTTATCGACGGCACTGGCTCGCCCATCAAGGACGTGTTGCTTGAGGTCTGGCAAGCCAACGCCCATGGCGTCCACGCCCATCCCGAACATCCCGGCGACGTCGACGAGGACTTTCGTGGTTGGGGCCGCGTGATCACCGATTTCGAGACCGGCGAATGGGGTTTTGACACGGTCAAACCCGGTTCGACACCGGGTCGAAACGGGACCACCCAAGCGCCTCACATCAACCTCTGGATCGTCGCACGTGGCATCAACCTGGGCCTCAACACGCGGCTCTATTTCGACGACGAGGCCGAGGCAAACGCTGCTGACCCGGTGATCAACACCATCGAATGGGAACGCCGCCGCCAGACGCTGATCGCGAGGCGCACAATGCGCAATGGCACCCCGGTTTACCGCTTTGACATTCGCATCCAGGGCGAGGATGAGACCGTATTCTTTGACATCTGAGACCAGAGGTTACCCCGATGACAAAACCCTGCATCCTGTGCTGTGCCATCACCGGGTCGGTCCCCACCAAGGCCGACAACCCGGCTGTGCCCACGACGGTCAGCGAACAGATCGAAAGCAGCCATGCTGCAGTTGAGGCGGGTGCCTCGATCATCCACGCCCACGTGCGCAACGATGATGAGACACCGACCTCTGACCCGGACCGCTTTGCGCGGCTGAAAGAGGGGTTGGAGAAACATTGCCCCGGTGTGATCATCCAGTTTTCAACCGGCGGCCGGTCTGGCGCGGGCAAGGACCGCGGCGGCATGTTGCCATTGCGGCCAGATATGGCCTCGCTGTCGGTAGGGTCGAACAACTTCCCGACGCGGGTTTACGAGAATGCGCCAGACCTGATCGACTGGTTGTCCTCGGAGATGATCAAATATGAAATCACTCCCGAGATCGAAGCCTTTGATTTGAGCCACATCCTGCATGCCATCAAGATGAGCGAAGAAGGTCGGCTGTATGGCAAGCTCTACGTGCAGTTCGTGATGGGCGTGAAGAACGCCATGTTTGCCGACCGCGAGGTGTTCGATTTCTACATCAAGATGATGCAGAAACGCGCACCCGGGGCTGAGTGGTGTGCGGCCGGCATTGGCCCCAACCAGATTGTGGTGAACGAGTGGGCAATTGCAGCGGGTGGGCACACGCGCGCAGGGCTGGAAGACAACGTGCGCTTGGACCGCCAGACCCTGGCCCCATCCAACGCGGCCCTGATTGCCCGCGCAGCAGAACTCTGCGAGCAATACGAACGCCCCGTCGCAACCCCTGCCGAGGCACGACAGATCCTGGGTTTGCGCGCAATTTGAAGGTATTTCACGCCGCATTCGGGGGTGCTCCCGCGCCCGGGCTATCCCGACTACGTCGGCACCGCCAACGGCCTTGGGCCGAGCGCCGGGCAACGCCCGGCGCGGTTCCGTCTAGACGCGCTATTTAGCCAGAAACGGCAACCTATGGTCGCGGCCAGACACAGCCGCCGAGCGAAGCGAGGCCCGGCCCAACGGGAGGAGGTTTTTCGTCAGAAAAATTGACGACGGGCGGGAGCGCTCCCTTTTTCTGATCACCCGCTTGCAGCTTCGGCCAACAACCACGCTCGCATCAGCCTGACCGGCTCGGGAATGCGGGGGTGGCGGGGGGCAACGACATAGAAACCAGGATCTGCATTCAATCCGACCTCGAACACCTGCCGCAACCCTCCGCGTTCGATCTCATCCGCCACCAAGGGCGCATTCGCCAGAGCGATCCCCTGCCCTGCCACCGCCGCATCAATGGCCAAGCTCGTCTGGTTGAAAGTGATTGCCTTCGGTCCCGGGCTGACCCCCAGTTGTTCCAGATAGAGCGGCCAGAGCCCGTGGCTGTCATGCAGCAGCACATGCCGCTGCAGATCCCGGGGCGCTCCCAGATCGTTCAGCCTCGGACTACAGACTGCAATGAAAGAGGACGCAAAAAGCGGCTCGGCCACCAACCCCGGCCCAAAGGGCGGCGTCCCCTGGCGGACCGCGATATCAATCCCGTCGCTCTGAAAATTGGCCAACCCAGGTCGCGCATCCACGCGCACATCCAGATCGGGGTGCGCTTCGGTCAAACGCCCCAGGCGCGGCACCAGCCATTTCGACGCAAACGACGGTGTCACGCTGATCGTCAAAGTGCGCGACTGCACTCCGACGCCTTCGGTCGCCTCCTCTAACAACGCAAAGGCCCGACTCACCGGCGCCAGATAAGCGCGCCCCGTTCGAGTCAGCTCCAGTCCCCGGGCAACCCTATCGAACAGTTGCACCCCAAGGCGTGCCTCCAACCCCCGCACCTGCTGCGCCACGGCGCCTTGAGTTACTCCCAACTCCTCGGCTGCCAGTCGAAAATTCAGATGCCGACCAGCAGCATCAAAGGCCCGCAGGGCGTTCAAAGGAGGCAATCTAGACATGACAAACCCAGTAGATTTTCTACAACATAGAGACAAGTAATCTCATTGGTCAAATTCCACACCCATGCCCATCCTAGGATCAAACAAGGAGACGTCACATGACAGAGAAAGTAGCATTGGTCACCGCAGGTGGCAGCGGCATGGGCGCCGACAGCGCACGGCGCTTGGCGGCGGATGGGTTCAAGGTGGGCATTCTCTCATCTTCGGGCAAAGGAGAGGCCCTGGCCGCCGAATTGGGCGGCGTCGGCGTCACCGGATCGAACCAATCCATCGATGATCTGCAAAAACTGGTCGATGCAGCGATGGCGCATTGGGGGCGCATCGACGTGTTGGTGAACTCTGCAGGTCACGGACCGCGCGCGGCGGTGCTGGAGTTGACTGACGAAGAGTGGCACACCGGAATGGATGTCTATTTCATGAACGCCGTCCGCCCCACCCGCCTTGTTACACCCATCATGCAGGCCCAAGGAGGCGGGTCGATCATCAACATCTCGACCTTTGCCGCCTTTGAGCCCGACCCGGTGTTTCCCACCTCGGGTGTGTTTCGTGCGGGGCTCGCCGCCTTCACCAAGCTCTACGCCGACAAATACGCGGCCGACAACATCCGCATGAACAATGTGCTGCCGGGCTTTATCGACAGCCTGCCGGAAAAAGAGGAGTTCCGCGCCCGCATCCCGATGGGTCGCTACGGGCGCAGCTACGATGAGATTGCCTCGGTCGTGGCAATGCTGGCCTCTGAGGGCGGTGGCTATATCACCGGGCAGAATATCCGGGTGGACGGTGGTATTACCCGCTCGGTCTAAAACCGGGCCTTGATCAGATGCGTCAGCGTGGCGCCCGTCTCAAAGAACATCTGACGGGCGCCCGTCATCCGTTCGTGATGCGCCTCGATCGCCGGCATGGGCAGGCTGATGTCATTGCCTGACAGCAACGCCTCGGCCATGCCTTTGCCAAAGACGGTCCCCGGGCCGATCCCGCGCCCAGAATATCCGTGGGCCGCATAGGCGTTGGGGCCGATCGCGGTGATCTTTGGGATATGATCCGAGGTCATCGCGATGCGTCCATGCCAACCCTGGCGGAGCGGCACGTCCTGCAATTCAGGATACAGCTCGATCAGTTTGCGCCGGACCCACGCACGGTGAATGCTGCTGGCGAGATGATCTAAATCACCCATGGCACCGATGATCAGCCGCCCCATCTGATCCATCCGGAATGAGGTCATGATCAAGCCCGTGTCCCAGCACCCCTCGCCTTCGGGCAGAATGGTGGCGCGCAGCTCCTCCGGCAACGGATCGGTGGCGCATTGAAAGTAATGCACTGGCACGTATTCCGGCGCGGTCGAAGAGAGATTGCGGTGATAAGCATTCGTGGCCTGGATCAGCGACTTGGCACGCACGGACCCTGCGGATGTCTCCACCTGCCACATGCCCGCCCCATGCGAGAGGCGCAGCACGGGACTGTGCTGATGCACGAGCGCCTGCGCCTGCATCGCGGCCCGCGCAAGCCCACGCACATACCCCAAGGGCTGGATCGTCCCGGCTCTGGGATCAAAAAGCGCGCCGTGAAAGGCCGCTGACCCGGTGCGGGCTGCGGCCTCGTCGGCATCCAGCAACATCACTGGCGCGCCCGAGGTCTTGAGCTGCGTATGGCGCACCTGCAG
Source organism: Falsiruegeria litorea R37 (assembly GCF_900172225.1). Taxonomy (NCBI): domain Bacteria; kingdom Pseudomonadati; phylum Pseudomonadota; class Alphaproteobacteria; order Rhodobacterales; family Roseobacteraceae; genus Falsiruegeria; species Falsiruegeria litorea. The sequence continues at coordinate 315,036 of NZ_FWFO01000004.1, read as the reverse complement.
ATCCTTGAGCCCGCTGGGTGAATGCGCGCAATGCAGGGTGCCGTTCTGGACTGCCTCGCAGGCGATGCCATGCCGCGCGATCAGGTCAAACACCAGACGCGGCGCATCAGAAAGAAGGTTGACCAGCCGATCCCCTGGCCCGTCCCCTAAATGCTTGCGGATCTCGGCGGGCGGCAGCCAAAGCCCTGCATTGGCCAGCCCCACGTTGCGTCCCGATCCGCCATGACCGATCTCATCCGCTTCGAGCAGACAGACCGACGCGCCAAGTTGCGCCGCGTGTAAAGCCGCTGAACACCCTGTATATCCCCCACCGATGACGACCAGATCAACGGTGACATCCCCGGACAGGACGGGGGCCGCGATCTGCTCGGCGCAGGTCTGGTGCCACAGGTTATGGGCTTTGTCAGATGTCAAACTTGATCCCTTGCGCCAGCGGAAGTTCACGCGAATAATTTACCGTGTTGGTCTGACGACGCATATACCCTTTCCAGGCGTCCGATCCACTCTCGCGACCGCCGCCGGTCTCCTTTTCACCACCAAAGGCGCCACCGATCTCGGCCCCCGAAGGCCCGATGTTGACGTTGGCAATGCCACAGTCGCTGCCAACGGCAGAGAGGAAGGTTTCGGTCTCGCGTACATCGGTCGAGAAGATGCAGCTCGACAGACCTTGCGGCACAGCATTTTGCATCGCAATCGCCTGATCCAGATCGTTGTATTTCACGACATACAGGATCGGCGCAAAGGTCTCGTGATGCATTATCGCGGATTGCGCGGGCATCTCGACAATTGCCGGAGCCACATAGGCCGCAGCGCCGTGACTGTCGGTCAGCACCTGACCACCGCCGTGAACCTTGCCGCCTTCGGCCTGCGCCTGATCCAGCGCGCGGGTCATGGCGGTCAAGGCGTCCGTGTCGATCAGGGGGCCGACCAAAGTGCCCTCATCCAACGGATCACCAATGGGCAGGCTGTCATACGCGGCCTTCAGACGTGGGATCAGTTGATCATAGACATCCTCATGCACAATCAATCGGCGCAGGGTGGTGCAGCGTTGGCCTGCGGTGCCAACGGCGGAAAATACAATCGCGCGCAGGGCCATTTCCAGATCCGCCGAGGGCGCCACGATCATCGCATTGTTGCCGCCCAACTCCAGGATCGACCGCCCCAGACGCGCCGCCACATCGCCCGCCACGGCCCGCCCCATGGGAACCGAGCCGGTGGCCGAGACGATGGCGACATCCTTGGATGCGGTCAGCGTCTGGCCCAGGTCACGTTCGCCGATCAGGGTCTGGATCAGCCCTTTGGGAGCATCCTCACCAAACTCTGCCATCACCTTGTCGCAGATCTTTTGCACCGCCATGGCGGTCAGTGGCGTCTTTTCCGAGGGCTTCCAGATCACCGGATCGCCACACACCAGCGCAAGCGCCGCGTTCCAGCACCAGGGCGCCACGGGAAAATTGAAGGCGGTGATTACGCCGCAAACCCCCATCGGGTGCCAGGTTTCGCGCATGGTATGGCCCGGACGCTCGGACGCGATGGTCAGACCGTAAAGCTGCCGTGACAGGCCGACGGCAAAGTCGCAGATGTCGATCATCTCCTGCACTTCGCCCAGACCCTCTTGATAGATCTTGCCGCATTCCAGCGTCACGAGACGGCCAAGCGCCTCTTTCTGCGCGCGCAGCTCGTTGCCCAACAGGCGGACCAGCTCTCCCCGGCGGGGTGCGGGCATGCTGCGCCAGGCTTGGAATGCCTCATTGGCCGCCACGATCTGCGCCTGCGCATCCGCCACGCTGTGCATGCTGAGCCGCGCAATCTCGCTGCCGTCGATTGGTGTGGTAACAGACAGAGTTCCGCCGGTCAGTTCGGTTTCGGTCAATCCGGCAGCGGTCAGAATATCGATGTGGGCCATGTCTTATCTCTCCTCTAAGACACTCAGAAATCAGGGGATCACAAGGGCGCGCTGATCATCGCGGCCCATGGAAACCAGGAATGGGTCCTCGGCTTGCAGCGCTTGGAACTGCGCCTTGTCACCCATGCCGCGCCAGTTGCCCAAGGCCAGCGATTGCGCGACTGCACCGCCCAGGGTCGCGCCCGGGCCGGTAACAATGAACAGATCGGGGGCAAATTCACGCGCGGCGGTCTGTATTGCGTGGGTGAAATCATAAGCCTTGGTCACCTGATGGCCCAGAGTGTAGTCCCACAGTGCCTGCGGGTCGCAAGCTCCCGGCCACCAGATCTTGCCACGTCCGTCAATCATCGGGCGGTCGGGTTGGGTGAAGAGGCTAACGGGCAACCGCGCGCGCCCTTCGGCCGCGACCGGCGCTTGCAGGGACGTGTGGAACGCCGCATGGTTGGCAAGGCGCATGGGGAACCGTTCTTGCACGGTAGGTTGGCTCGCCTCAAACGCCTTGAGCCCGGCCTCGTTTCCGGCCAACACCAGCATCCCGCCCAGATCGATGGACAGCGCCAGATCGCAGCCTTGCGCGGCATTGATCCGGGCCACATCGGCCAGCAATTCAGCCTTGCGCGCAGGGTCGTTTTTCCAATCGTCCCCGACAAAGGGATAGACCAGTTGCCCGCCAATGAGTTGCTCCTGCATCAGCGTGCCCATGGTGTTCACGACGCGGAACCCATCCTGTGGCGACAGTGCCCCGGCCGCAGCCAAGGCGATGTACCAGCCCATAGAATTGCCGGTCACGGCGACCACGTCGATATCTTTGGCCAGCGCCTGCGCGTCGGCCAGCGAGGCCGCGTAGATCAGGGGTGAGGCGACATCCCCGCGTGAATAAGTACTGACGGTAAAGCGACTGGCGCTATCCAGTTCGGTCACAGATTTCTGATTGGCATCGGCGCGGATGGCATCAAAGCTGCGGAACATCTCCATCCGACCCGCATGATGGCGATGCAGATAGCCAAGCTCGGGCTTGTTGTACGTCCCGCGTCCGGGGCAGATCACGACGGCAGTGCGAGTCATGTGTTGGCTCCTGTCAGGGCAAGCGCAGCCGCGACGATCCCATCTTTCGACGGCAAGGGTGCAGCGTAGGCGGGGCCAGTGGCGATAAAGCTGTCCTCGGCCGCGACGCGAGCAATGGGGTGATCGCTCTGTTCCGTGAACAGCGTCATCAGCGCCTCGGACTGGCTGCCGGTGCGGCGGCATTCGTCGACAATTAAGACGTGTTTGCAGTCTTTTGTCGCTTCAAGCAGCGCGTCTTCCGGCAGGGGCGCAAGCCATCGCATGTCAATGATACGCGTGTTCAGTCCGGCCGCCTGCAACTCGGGCAACGCCTGCTTCGACAAGTAATGCCCGTTGCCATAGGTCACAATCGCCAGATCGGTACCGTCGCCGTGCACGCCGACTTCACCCAAGCCGATCCGCTGATCGGGAGAGGGGTAGGTCGTCATCCAGCCGCCATCCTGCGCGCCGTGCAAATCGCGCATCGGGTAAAGCGCAATGGGTTCCAGGAAGACGATCACCCGCTGCTCCTCGCGCGCGAGACGCACGCATTCGCGCATCATCTGCGCCGCATCCGCCCCGGTCGAGGGGCAGGCGATGATCACGCCGGGAATGTCACGCAGCACAGCCAGCGAGTTGTCATTGTGGAAATGCCCACCGAAACCCTTTTGATAGCCCAGCCCCGCGATCCGCAGGATCATCGGGTTGGTGAATTGACCATTGGAAAAGAACGGCAAGGTCGCCGCCTCGCCGCGCAGCTGATCCTCGGCGTTGTGCAGATAAGCGAGGAACTGGATTTCCGGCATTGGCAAGAACCCGTTGTGCGCCATGCCAATCGCCAGCCCCAGAATGGATTGCTCATCCAAAAGCGTGTCGATCATCCGATCCGGGCCAAAGCGTTGATGCAGCTTTTGCGTGACGCCATAAACGCCACCCTTGCGGCCGACATCCTCGCCCATCATGACGATCTCACCATATTCCAGCATCAGATCGGTCAGCGCCCAGTTGATCAGACGGCTCATCGGCTGAGGGTCGTCCATTGCCCGCATGTCCGAGCCAAAAATGGCGGCACGCTCATAGGCACTTGGACCGTTGGTGGGTTTGCAGTCACGTTTCGGCGGGATCAGGCTGGCCATGACGGACTGCGCATCCGCCAGATGCGGGCGCTTGGCGGCCTCTGCCGCAACACGGTCGGTCCGGGCGCAGGTGTCAGTGTAGACCGTCAAAGCTTGCTCTGGCGTCATCGCACCGGCTTGGTCCAGCAGGCGGACAGTATGCAGCAAAGGATCGTTGGCCTCGTCCGCCTCGACCTCAGACTTGCTGAGATAGGTGGTCGGGACATCGGCCCCCGCATGCCCGTAAAGCCGCACGGTTTTCAGGTGCAGAAAGGCGGGCTTGCGGCGGGTGCGGACGTATTCGGCGGCCTCTTGCGCCACGGCAAAGGTTTCAAAGATGTCCAGACCGTTGGCCCGGAAATACTTGAAGCCAGGGCGGTGTTCCATCGACATCTCGATCCAGCCCTTGGGAGTCTTGGTCGAAATACCGATCCCGTTGTCTTCGCAGACCATGAGCAGCGGCAAGGGCACCGACTGGATCGCGGTCCAACCAGCCGTGTTGATCGCCCCCTGCGCGGTCGAGTGGTTGGCGGATGCATCCCCAAAGGTACACACTGCAATCCCATCCTCGGGCAATTCGCGATGTTCGGGCGCGTGGCGGCGGGCCGATCCCAGCGAATAGGCCGCGCCAACCGCCTTGGGCAGATGGCTGGCGATGGTCGAGGTCTGCGGCGGGATCATCAGCGCCTTGGAGCCCAGCACTTTGTGTCGGCCGCCCGACGTCGGGTCTTCGGAAGAACACGCAAAACTCAGCAGCATGTCCCAAGCGATCTGCTGTCCCGGCACCTGATCGGCGCGCGCGATCTGGAACGCCGCATCGCGATAGTGCAGGAACGCAATGTCATCGGGGCGCAGCGCATGGGCCACCGCCGCCATCCCCTCGTGCCCGGACGAGCCGATGGTATAGAACCCCTGCCCCGCCTTTTGCATCGCCCGGCTGGTGCGATCCAAGGCCCGGCTGAGCACCTGCGCATGGTAGAGCGACACCGCGTCCGTCTTGCTCAACCCCTCACATGGCGGCGCGCCTGTGGGCAGGTCGCCCGAGGCCACGCGAGACAGGAAGTTTTCGTGAACGATCTGAGCGCGATCCATGTTTTGGCCTTCTCTTGCGGGGTGCGGGGTGATGCTCCGACCTCAGGGTACACGCTTGGTGGGCGCGTGCGAAATGCTCATGCGGCGTCCCGCATGATGGTTGTACTGCTCCTATATCGCTCTGGATCAGGGAAAGCGCGAGTGATAATAAATCCAAAAGGCATGAGGAAAACTCATATGATTGCACCCCGGCGCTTTCTCCCCTCGATCAACTCCCTTCTCGCGCTGGAAGCCGTCGACAGGCTTGGCAGCGCATCTGCTGCGGCGGGCGAATTGTCCTTGACGCAAAGTGCTGTTAGCCGACAGTTGAAGACGCTGGAGGAGCAATTGGGCGTCGCCCTGATCGAGCGGTCGCAAATGCGGCTGCAACTGACACCGGCGGCCCAAGAATATGTGGAAACCGCAAGAGCACTCTTGCAACAACTGGCGCAGGCCTCGCTCAAGCTCAAGGCCAATCCGCAGGGCGGCTCGCTGCAACTGGCCATCCTGCCGGCCTTTGGCATGCATTGGCTGGCGCCGCGATTGCAGGATTTTGCCCGCAAGAACCCCGGTGTGACCCTAAACCTGAACACCCGCTTGCGCCCGTTTGAGTTCAGCACCGAAGGGTTCGATGCTGCCATCCACTTTGGCGCGCAGGACTGGGCCGGGGTGAACTATCTGGAACTGATGCGCGAAGAGGTGATCCCCGTCTGCGCGCCTGCCTTGATGGAACAGTCTGACGGAACACCCGAATGGCTTTTGTCGGCCTCGCTTTTGCACCTGGACACGCGACCAGACGCTTGGGAGCAATGGTTCGCGGCCCAAGGGGTCGAAGCGTTTGGCGTGCACGGTATGTTGTTTGATCAGTTCTCGACAATGATACAGGCTGCGGTTCACGGGCTTGGCGTTGCCTTGCTGCCCAGCTTTATGGTGGTGCAGGACGTGTTGGATGGGCGATTGGTCTGTGCCTGGGATGGACCCTCGGTCAGCCTTGGGCGCTACTATCTGGTCTGGCCGCAAGGAACGACAGCCTCGGCACCGCTGCAGGCCTTTCGCGACTGGTTGCACGGCCAACTGACACCACCGAGCAAGTAGCATGCATCAAAACTTGCCGTTGTCATTCTTCCACTCGGACGCGGGGGCCACCTTTTCAACCGTGTCCCAATGCTCGACGATGCGCCCCTCTGACAGGCGAAACAGGTCGTAAAGGGCACTGTGTTGCCCGTTTCGGCTCCCCTCACACACAGTGAGCACAAAATCCCCCTCGGCGAGAATCCGATGCAAATGGCGATAGCCCACTGCCGACTTGTCAGAAATGTGCTGTGCCAGCCTGGTCAAGTCATCCGTCAGATGCGGGTTGTGCTCGGTAAACGCGCCTTGGGTAATCCAGTCGTCCAGACGCTCCAATTGCCTTGCGATCAAAACCGTTTGGACAAAGTCGCGGACGGTCGAACGGTTGTCCTCTGTCTGCTCCAAATTCCGGGCCTCAGTCGGCCCACCCACCATGTCATGACCCGATGGGTTCGGCCCCAGCCGGGGTTGGATGTTGTCCCAGTGTTCAACCGCTTGCCCTTGATCGAAACGAAACACCTCGAACCCGATGTTGCGGCGCGAAAAGTCGTATTCGGTGTGCGCAAAGACAAAGTCGCCATCTTCAAAGGCGCGCACGATGTTGACCTTGGGGTTGGTCTGCGACAGCCGCTTGAAAAGGGCGGCCAGCCCTTCACTGCCCTCATGGGTCTGCGGGTTGTGCTGAATATACTTTGCCTCGTTGACAACAGAAATCGGCTCGGGGTCGCCGGTTTCGATACTCTTGAGCAACGCGTGAATTCGGTCCTTGTTGGACATTTTCTTGCCTCCTCTCGGGTCAAACCAAACCATGCACTTCGGCGAATGGATCATGGTCGCGATCCTCGTACCACGTGTATTCACACCATTTGGCGACCTCGAGCGCTCGGTCGCGTCCATGCATGCGTTGGATCGCACCAAGCGCCATGTCCATCCCGGCCGAAACGCCCGAGGATGTGAGGATGTTCCCATCCTCAACCCACCGCGCCTTGGGCACCCAATCAACCTTCGGTCCTTGAGCCGCAACCCAAGCAAATGCCGCCTTGTTGGTGGTGGCCCTGCGGTTGTCCAGAATACCTGCACGGGCCAGCAAGGCGCTGCCGGTGCAAACGCTCAGGGTGAACTCGGCGTGCACTGACGCCCTTGCAATCCACGCGAGTAGGCTTGCGTTTTTGACCTCGCGCCGCGTGCCTGCACCACCGGGCACAAACAGGATGTCGTGGTCCATTTTGTCGGCGGTTGTGGCAGTGGCATGAGCCGACAGGCCTTGATTGCTTGGCACCGGGCCGCTGGTTTCGGCAATCAATTCGAGGGCATAATCCTCGGGAAGCAAGCCAAACATCTCCATCGGACCAAAGACGTCGAGCAATTCGAACCCCGGGAAAATGAGCGCTGCAATTTTGCGCATGGAACCCCCTCAAATCCAAATGAACATAGGGGGTGATGTTACAAGGTTGAAGTCACCTTGCAACCTGCGCGGCCTGTCGGCCTTGCGTCCTGCGGACGGCGGGGGCCGGGCAGGCTCGGGCTTTGCCCGAGCCTGCCCGGCCCAACGGGAGGAGATGTTTCGCCAGAAACGTCGACGACGGGCGGGAGTTCCCCCGTCTTGTATTGCTCAGACGTCCAGCGAGCGGGCGATGAGCTCTTTCATCACCTCATTGGTGCCGCCATAGATCATCTGGACGCGAGCGTCGGCATAGAGGCGGGCGATGGGGTATTCCATCATGAAGCCATAACCGCCAAAGAGTTGCAGACACTCGTGCATCACTTCGTTCTGCACTTCTGACCCCCAGTATTTCACCATCGAGGCCGTGGTTGCATCCAGCTTGCCCTGTTCCAGTCGCGCGATGCAGTCGTTGACAAAGCTGCGCAGCAGTTCCGCCTTGGTCTTGCATTCCGCAAGCTTGAAGCGCGTGTTCTGGAAATCCATCACGCGCTGACCAAAGGCCTTGCGCTCTTGCGTGTATTTCACTGTCTCTGCAATGGCGAAATCGATGGCACCCAGAGCCATGATTCCGATGGTCAGGCGCTCCCAAGGCAACTGTTTCATCAGTTGGTAGAACCCTTGCCCCTCTTCCGGGCCGATCAAGTTGGTCATCGGCACCTTGACGTCTTCAAAGAAGAGCTCGGCGGTGTCGTTGGCCTTCATCCCCAGTTTCTTGAGGTTGCGGCCGCGGCGGAACCCTTCGGTGCCATCCGTCTCGACCCCGATCAGGGAAACGCCTTTGGCCCCTTGGGTTTTGTCGGTTTTGGCAACGACAATGATCAGATCTGCGGTCTGGCCGTTGGTGATAAAGATCTTGGAGCCGTTAATCTTGTAGTGGTTGCCATCCTTCTCGGCGGTCGTGCGCACGGACTGCAAATCGGATCCCGTGCCTGGCTCGGTCATGGCAATCGCGCCAACCATTTCGCCCGAGACCAGTTTGGGCAGCCACTTCTGTTTCTGCTCTTCACTGCCGTAGCCCGCGATGTAATGCATGACGATGGACTGGATGCCAAAGCCCCAACCACTGTCCCCGCGGGCGGCCTGTTCATACATCAGGACCGAGTCAAACCCCATGCCGCCACCAACACCGCCGTATTCTTCGGCGATCGTGCCACCCATCAGACCAGCTTCGCCCGCCTTGTTCCAAAACGCGCGATCAACCACGCCATTGCCATTCCAGGTCTCGATGTTCGGAACCAGTTCGTCATCCAGAAACCGGCCGGACATTTCGGCAAACATTTTGTGTTCTTCGGTGATCCAATTGGCCGTCGGGGTAAAGAGCGTCATCTTACGCGTCCTCCAAAAATGCAAGTTGCCAACATGTTACCTGTGCTGATGTTTCAAACCAATCTGGATAACGCGGCGTCCTCTTGGGACTACGCAACGTCCCTTTTCTTTTTGGACTTCTCCCTTGACCCGCAACTGTCCGAATAAGTAACCGACCTCTTTATAATCTGCGCGGCCTATCGGCCTTGCGTCCTGCGGACGGCAGGGGGCCAGGCTCAGGTGGGCAAAGCCCACCTGAGCCTGGCCCAACGGGAGGAAATGTTTCGTTAGAAACATTGACGACGGGCGGGAGCACCCCCGTCTTCTGCGGTTCAGCTCACTCGGTGGCGCAGTCCCTTGCCAGGGGGCTGTTCCGGCCCTCCGGCAAAACATTGGGCAATCGACAACCATTCTCTGGCGATCGGTCCTTCCGCCACCAAATCGGTGTCCGCGACGTTCCGCGTTTGGGCCGATACCTGCGCAAACTCTACCGCAGATCCGCTGATCTTGTTGTCACCCGGTTCGCCGAATTCCCAGATCGCACCAGACGGCGCGGTCAGCTCCAGTCTGGGCATGGCCGCAGGCACATCACGCCCGTTGACCTTATAGGCCCAGCCAAAGGTGTTCACGCCCAGCACAACGATGTTTTTGACCCTATCCTGCTCCTGACGCTTCAGTCCAAGGATGTCGAATACTTCTTGCCCATGGGCCCAAGTCTCCATCTGCCGGGCCGTGATTGACGACCGCACCGACATGTCCGGGCCTGCCCATTTAACGCGTTGCTTGGGGTCCAGATCGACCCAGCGGGCGCCAATGTCTCGATAGAGCTCTTGCCAAGCCGCGCGCAATTCCTCGCCGCGCAGGGTGATCATGCTGTTTTCAGTCGCCCGAAATCCGACCTTACCGATCCCGGCAAACGTCTCGGCGAGACGTGCCTGAAAGGCACCCTCGTCCATCAGGGACAGATCCGCCATCTGGTTCCAGAAGTGTAAGTGCACCAACACATCATTCAGGGTCCACCCCTTGAACTGGGTTTCCGTGTCCCACTGGTTACCCGAGACACCCTCAAACGCTGCATTGAGCGCCTCGCTCTCGGCCAGAAAATCCGTTGCCTGTTCCATTTACTCCTCCAACGTCGCGTTCAGCCGTTCAATGGCTTCAAGATAGTCCTCTTTGAACTGCTGCACGACAGCAGTGGCCGAAGTCGCTTGATTCATCAGGCCCACGCCCTGGCCGACCCAATAGGTAGACAGTTTCTCAGCGCCCTCGTGACCCGACTGGGCAAGCTTCTCGACCTTTCGCAATGCCGGTTCCGAAACCAGAGACTGATGCGGCATGGGAAGTGGATTGGGGCCTTCGTTTTCCCACGCCTCCGTCCACGCCGATTTCAACTGGCGCGAGTTCTTGCCGGTGCGCGAGCGTGCCCGGATTGTGTCCGACGAGGTCGCCTCGAGCATCTTCTCCTTGATCTGCTGCGGCGGCTCGCCTTCGGCCGTGGTTAGCCAGACCGAGCCGCACCAAGCACCCGCCGCGCCCATGGCCATGCCAGCGGCCATCTGCGCACCGTTGACGATGCCACCTGCGGCCAGAACCGGCGTGCCCTTGGCAACCGAAACCACCTCGGGTACCAGCACGATCGTGGACACTTCACCGCAATGGCCACCGGCCTCACCACCCGCTGCGACCAGAATGTCGACACCAGCCTCAACCTGCAATGCGGCGTGTTTCTTGGACCCGACGAGCGCGGCAACCGGAACCCCGGTCGCGCGCGCGCGCTCCATCATGATCGGCGGCGGCGTGCCAAGAGCATTGGCGATCAGCTTGATGGGATACGAGAATACGATGTCCAGCACCTCCTCGGCACCCGCCTCGTTCATGTTGTCCGAGAAATGCATCATATCCAAACGGCTGTCATCCAGCCCGTCGGTGCTCACACCGTGCCTTTGCAGCACGGAATCGGCAAAGCCGGTGTGCGTTTCCGGCAGGGCGGACAGCAGTTGCTCGGGCGTCGGTGCAGGGCCTTTCTGCTTCTGGATCGAGGTCGGCACGATCAAGTCGACGCCATAGGGTCTGCCGTCACAATGGGCGTCGATCCAGTCCAGCTCTTCGCGCAGCTTGTCCGGCGGGGTCATCACCGCGCCGAAAACACCCATGCCCCCGGCCCGGGACACGGCGGCCACGACATCACGGCAGTGGCTAAAGGCAAACAGCGGAAATTCGATGCCAAGCTGACGGCACAGGTCGGAATTCATTATTCGGTCTCCTCAATCTCGATCATCACATCCCCGGCAGTAAGCTGTTGCCCTGCCTTGACGTGCACAGCGATCACCGTGCCATCAACGGCGGCGGTGATCTGATGTTGCATTTTCATGGCTTCCAGCACGGCCAGTCGGTCACCCTTGCTGACGGTCTGTCCAGCTTCTGCCGTCACTTCGACCACCAGGCCGGGCATAGGGGCCGTGACACGCCCTCCAGCAGCGGCCGCATCGTCATGCGCGCCTGGGCGCAAACGGCGGAAACTCAGGCGTTCCGCCCCCACGGCGATCTGCACCGTATCGCGGGTGACATGAGACACCACATCGACGGTCTGGGTGTTTATCCGGGCTCGAGTGTGGCCGTTGGCCCGACCGGAAAAGGACACATCGAACTGCGCCTCTCCTACCCATACGGTCCATCCATCGGGCTTGGCCAGTGCGCGCGGCGTCAGCTCCTCTTCACCGAACATCAGGGGCACATGCAACGGCAGAAGGGCTGCACTGGACCAGCCCATTTGATCATCCGAGACATATCCCGCCGCCTGTTTGGTGCGCTTCTGGTCTGCATCCAGCAGCAGCGCCAGCGCCAGCGCCACATTGGCTGGGCTCGCCTGTGTCAACGGAAACCCATCGGGATAGGCCTGATCCAGAAAAGCGGTTGTCGCCTCTCCCCTGGCAAAGGCTTCTTGCCCCAGAACATCCACCAGAAAGGCCGAGTTTGTGACGGTGCCCAACAGGACCGACTCCTTGACGGTCTTGATCAGCCGTGCCCGCGCCGCCTCGCGGCTGGGGCCATAGGCGATGAGCTTGGCCAGCATCGGGTCGTAGAAGGGCGACACCTCTTGCCCGGTCACGACGCCCGCATCAACACGCACACCCGGCCCCGTGGCAGGTTGCCAGAGGTCGATGGGCCCCGTGGCGGGCAGATAGTCGTTGGCCGGATCTTCGGCGTAGAGGCGTACCTCGATCGCATGACCAGTCAGAGTCACGTCCTCCTGGGTCAGTGACAGGGTCTCGCCCTGTGCCACGGCGATCTGCATCGCCACCAGATCCAGCCCCGTGACCAGCTCTGTCACCGGGTGCTCCACTTGCAGACGCGTGTTCATCTCAAGGAAATAGAACGCCCCCGAGCTGTCGAGCAGAAACTCCACCGTTCCGGCCCCGCGATAATCCACCGCACGGGCGGCATCGACCGCTGCCGCACCCATCCGGGCGCGCAGATCGGGGGTCATCACCGGGCATGGGGCCTCTTCCACCACCTTTTGATGACGCCGCTGTACGGAACAGTCACGCTCGCCCAGATGGATCACGTTGCCATGCGTGTCGGCAAAAACCTGAATTTCCACATGCCGGGGCTCTAGGATGGCCTTCTCAAGGATCAACTCGCCCGAACCAAAGGCATTCTCGGCCTCCGAGCGGGCCAGAGTGATCGCTTCTGCCAGGTCTGCGCTGTCATGAACCAGGCGCATGCCACGCCCGCCTCCGCCTGCTGCGGCTTTGACCATGATCGGAAAGCCAATCTTGCCTGCGGCCTCGATCAGAACAGCGTCTGACTGATCCTCGCCCTCGTACCCCGGCACACAGGGGACACCCGCCGCGATCATAAGGCGCTTGGCTTCGGCCTTGTTTCCCATCGACAGGATGGCCTTGGGTTCCGGTCCGACAAAGGTCAGACCAGCCCCCTCAACCGCCTGCGCAAAATCCGAGTTTTCGGACAGAAAGCCATAACCGGGGTGGATCGCCCCTGCACCGGTTTGCTGCGCGGCCTGCAAAATCTTGTCACCCACCAGATAGCTGTCGCCGACCGGCCCTTCACCGATCCAGACCGCCTCGTCCGCAAGCGTAACATGTGGGGCCTTGGCGTCTGCGGTGGTGTAAACCGCCACGGCCCGCAGACCCAGGGATTGGGCCGAGCGGATCACACGGGCGGCAATCTCGCCCCGGTTCGCCACAAGGAGTGTGTCAAATGCCATGGGTTATCCCCCTGCCCAATTTGGTTTGCGTTTGTCGAAGAATGCGGAAATCCCCTCGCGCGCCTCGTCCGAGAGCATACGATCCGCGAAAGTATCCGCCGCCATTTGCCGCTGCTCGGCGCGGGTTTGAAGCGGCAGGGCTGCGAGTTGTTTCTTGATGGTGGCCAGCGCCACCGGAGCAGCGGCCATCACCTTGGCCTGCTGTTCTGCAAGGGCCCTGTCCATATCGGCAACGACGTAATCCACGAGACCCACCTGGCGCGCAGTATCGGTGTCCAGCATTGCACCGGTCAGCATCAGTCGCCGTGCGGCAGGCATCCCCAGGCGCGACACAACAAAAGGGGCGATCTGTGCGGGTGTAAGGCCAATGCGCGTCTCGGACAGGCTGAATTTCGTGCCTTGAGACGCGATCACCATGTCGCCGATACAGGCCAGACCAAAGCCGCCTGCCATCACTGCACCCTCAACCGCCATCACAGTGAACTGCGGCAACGCAGCGACCGCGTCAAACAGATCGGCGGCGCGCAGGCTGAGCGCCACGACATCGTCTTTTGATGCGCCGCCCTGAAACACTGTCTTGAAGGATTTCAGATCGCCACCAGCGCAAAAGATGCCACCGCGCCCGCGAAAGGTGACGCCACGAATGGGGGCCGTTTGCAGGGCTGCGCACAGCTTGATCAGAGCGTCAACGCGGGCGTTGGTCAGCGGGTTGCGTTTTTCGGGTTCGTTGAACCAGACGGTCAACCACGCGCCGTCCAGTTCCAATTCCAGATGTTGAGAAGTTGGCAGCATGATCAGAACCTGTGTACGCCATACGAGGTGGGCTTGACCTTGCGCACGCGCGCCTCGATGCAGGTTTCCAGGCAAAAGCCCAACACCCGGCGGGTATCGCGCGGGTCAATCACGCCATGATCGATACAGCGACCCGAGGTGTAGAACGCCCCTTCTTGTTTGGTGAAATGCTGGGTGATCATCGCCGTCTGCATCTTGAGCTTGTCCTCGTCCGGCTCGATGCCTTTGCGCTTCATGCCTGCGCGTGCCACCATCTCCATCGTACCGGCCGCCTGTTCGCCCCCCATCACGCCGGTTGCGGCATTGGGCCAGGCAAAGAGGAAATCGGGGTCATAGGCATAGCCGCACATGCCATAGTTCCCGGCCCCGAAACTGGCCCCGATGTAGAGCGTGATCTTGGGCACGTCGACCGAGGTGACGGCCTGGATCATTTTGGCCCCATGTTTGATCATGCCCCCCTGTTCAGATTGCGTACCAACCATGAACCCAGTGATGTTATTGAGGAAAATCAGCGGCATGTCAGCTTGGCCGCAAAGCTGAATGAACTGCGTTGCCTTGTTCGCGCCAGCCGGATCAAGTGGGCCGTTATTGCCCAGAATACCAACCGAAATCCCATTGATCGCCGCCTGCAAACAGACGGTGGCAGGGCCAAAACCTGGTTTGAAATCCTCAAACTCTGACCCATCCACGATGCGTGCCACAACCTCGCGTACGTCGTAGGGTTGGCGGTAGTCAACGGGCACCACGCCCGCGATTTCCTCAGGATCGTAAATTGGAGGCTGCACGTCCTTTTCCCGACGCTGAGGCAGAGATTTGTTCCAGTCCAGACGCGCCATCACATCGCGGGCCATTGCAACGCCATGGGCGTCATCTTCGGCCAAATACTCGACCAGACCTGACGTGGTCGCGTGCATCTCGGACCCGCCCAGATCACGGTCATTGGCCTTTTCACCGGTCGCGGCGTGGGTCAGTGCAGCCCCGGCCAAAGCCGCCATTCCGTTCTTTTTCACGCCGACCACGTAATCGGCCAGCCCAGGCATGTATGCTCCGCCCGCTGTGGACGGCCCGTGCAGCACGGCCACATTCGGCAGGCCAGCTGCCGAATGGCGCGCCAGATTGCGGAACAGCTTGCCGCCATTGGCCCAGAACTCGACCTTGTATTCCATCAGATTGGCCCCGGCGCTTTCCACCAGGTGCACAAATGGCAGGTTCTGTTTCAGCGCCATGTCCTGCGCGCTCAGGAAAGCGGCACCCGACATCTCAACCATCGAGCCTGCCTTGATGCCCGCGTCATCGACAATGATCATGCAGCGCACGCCCGAAACAAAACCGATGCCTATGATCAGAGAGGCACCGGGCACCGATTTCTCGGGGTCTTTGTGATCGACGCAATAGCCCGCCAACCCATGGATCTGTAAAAACGGCATGCCCGGGTCGAGCAGATGTGCCAGACGGTCGCGTGGCGTGATCTGACCGCGCGCTTCCATCCGCTCACGGCGCTGTTCCGACAGCGCGACGGGCCGTGCCTCGAGCGCGCGCATTTCATCGATCAGCGCCAACATGTCGGCACGGTTCCTGGCATAGCTTTCCGAGTCGCGAACGACCTGGCTGACAAAACCCATCAGATGCCTCCTTCGTTTGAATTGACGATCAGACCCGCCGGGATTTGCACCGACGTGGCGAGCAAAGTTTGGGCAAAGCTCTTGCCCTGTGCATCGTTGCGCAGCGAGGCGACACCGCCCCCACCCAACACATCATGCATCAGAATGTTCATCGAATGGGTGCCCGGCAAATGGTAGCGATCAATGCCGCCTTGCAGATGGTTCGCAAAACGTGCCGCAATCACATCCTCGCTCAGGGCGGCCCAGATGTAGGGTAGGTAGGCGGGATGCCGTGCAATGACGCCGATATTGGCCTTATCGCCCTTGTCGCCGGATCGGGCCCAGGCAAGCTCTTCGAGCTTGCGTTCGGTCATGTCTGCGCTGGTATCGGGTGCCTGCGGCACGCCGGGTGCTGTTTTGGGCGTTTGGATCAGCGGCAGATTGGGCGTCTGGAATGCGACGGCCTTGCCATTCAACGAAATGCGATAAGTCAGATCGGTCGCCGGAACCAGGAAAGAAAACAACGCAACCACCGGAGACGGCCGCGGTCGCCCGCCTGCGGTGAAAATATGCAGACCCGGAGGCGTCGCCAAAGCAGCCCCAGTGAGTTCTTTCAAAAACAACCCAACCGCGCGTGCATCGTCATGGCGCACGGCAGCCTTGAATGAAATCTCTTCATAGTCACCCTCACCGGGCTTGCCGCCAAATGCCTCAAACGAAACCTCGCGATAATCTGGCGCCTTCATTTTGCTCAGCACGGCGCGCGCACGGTCCAGCCCGGCCTGGGCAAAGGCCCGCGCCTTGGCGCGCGCATCGCGTCCGTTGACGAGAAAGGTCAGACCGGCACGGAATCCATCAGCCCAAGTGGCCGAAACCTTCAACTGACCCGTGGGTGCCCGACCTTTGGTGCCGGTCACACGAACCCTGTCCGGTCCATCCTGCGTCATCGCAACCTGGGTGAAGTCACACGCCACATCCGGCAGCAGATAGGCGCTTGGATCGCCGATTTCATACAGCATCTGTTCGGCGCAGGTCGCAGGCGTGACACATCCGGTCGTGCCTTCGGGCTTGGTCAGGATCATTGAGCCATCGCCCGCAACTTCGGCCACCGGGTAGCCGATCTTGGCGATGTCGCCGGACTGCTCCCAATCGGTGAAATTGCCACCCGTGACTTGCGGCCCACACTCCAGCAGATGCCCCGCCAGCGAGCCCGCCGCCAGCAGATCATGATCATCCACGGTCCAACCAAAGTGGTGCATGCACGCCGCCAGTGTCAGCGCGCTGTCCACGCAACGCCCTGTGATGACAATATCTGCGCCTGCCTCAAGCGCGGCCACGATCGGAGCCGCACCAATGTAGGCGTTCATCGAGGCGATCTTCTCTACGGGCGGCATGGGCGCGCCGGAAAACATCTCTGTCTCACCCGCAAACTCGGCGGCGCGCGGCAACAGATCGTCGCCTTCGACCACCGCCACGTGCAGGTTCAACCCCGCATCGGCAATCTTGGCGCGCAAAGCTTCGGCACAGGCCACCGGATTCACCCCGCCCGCGTTGGACAGGACCTTGACCCCCTTTTCGGCGATCGCCGACAGGTTGCGCCCCATTGCGTCCGAAACAAAGTCGGCAGCATAGCCTTTGTCTGGGTCCTTCAGTCGGGCGCGGGCCATGATCGACATGGTCACCTCGGCCAGGTAGTCATAGACCAGAACATCCAGATCGGGCACGCGCAACAATTGCGCCGTTGCATGCTGGGCCTCGCCCCAGAACCCGCTGGCCCCGCCAATTTTCAGTGGCTTTGTCACGTTACGTCCCTCCCTTCAGACGGCGAAATCCAGTTTACAGACCGCCTGTTCTGTTTTTATGGTCCTGCTCAACCCCACCGGTCAACGGTGATTTGACAAACCGACGCCACGGAACATGACAGAGCCACAAACCAACAAACCTTCGCTGCAGGACAAACGCTCGCAAGCCATGCGAGCCAAGATCTGCCGTGCCGCCATCGATTGCCTGGACCGACTTGGTTACGCCGAAACGACATTCGCCAAAATCCAGGCCAAGGCCGGTGTCTCTCGCGGTGCGATCACCCATCACTTTCCCACCAAACAGGCGTTGGTGGCTGCCACAGCCATGCAACTGCTGAGCAATGCCCAAAGCCCAGTTGCTCGTTCAGACACCACAACAGGCGCGCTACCAGTCTATGATCTGATCATGACATCGTGGAACCGGATCGTGAACTCTTCCGGAGGCCGCGCGATTGTAGAAATCCTTGTGGCTTGCCGCACCGACGTCGAATTGTACCAGTTGCTCGAAGAGAGCCTCAAGGACTGGGACCGATCCAATGTCACGCTGATCGCGCAGTTTTACACCAGCGCCAGCGGTGACCCTGAAGACACGGAACTGCTGTGGAGTATCGCGCGAAACTTTTTGCGCGGGCTGCTTTTGCACGAAAAATTCGTCTCGTCGCCCGAATACCTGACGCGGATGATGGACCGCTTTGCCCGCATGATGGAAAGCCAGCTGTCCGTCCGCGCTCCTTCTGATTTGAACCAAGGATAACCCGATGACCCTGCCTTCCCCCTTCATGACCCCCGAGCGCGAAGCCTTTCGCCGCGACATGGCCCGCTTTATCGACAGCGAAATCAAGCCAAACATCGAACAATGGGAAGCAGACAAGGGCGTGCCGTGGGAGTTGCATGCCGCAATTGGTGCTTTTGGCGTTTTTGGTTTCGGCATCGACGAGAAATACGGCGGTCTTGGGTTTGAAGACGCGTTCATGCGTCATGATTTCAACGAGTTGCTGTTTGGCTGCGGCGCATCGGGTGTGGCTGCAGCAGTTGGCGGTCGGGCGATTTCGATCAGTCCGATTGCCAAGTTTGCGTCCGAAGAATTCAAGACCACCGTTCTACCGGAAATCCTGGCGGGTCGCATGATGTCGTCCCTGGGAATTACCGAACCGGGCGCGGGTTCGGATGTGGCTAACATCACCACCAAGGCCGAGCGCAAGGGTGGCAAGTGGATCCTGAACGGCGAGAAAACCTATATCACCGGCGGCATGGACGCCGAATGGTTCGTCATTGGCGCGCGAACCGGTGGGCCGGGACTGGCAGGGATATCGCTGTTTTTGGTGCCACACGACGCGCCGGGTTTTAGCCGCACGCCCCTTGGAGGCAAGATGGGCTGGCACTGCTCGCAGCAAGCAACGCTGCACATGGACGATTGCGAACTGCCCGAAAGCGCCCTTTTGGGACCAGAAAACAAGGGTTTCATCGCGATCATGAACAACTTCAACTTCGAGCGTCTGTCGCTGACGTCCGGCTCGTTGGGGATGATGAAAGTCTGCTATGAAAGCGCGCTCGATTGGGCTCGGGAACGCAAGACATTCGGCCAGCGGCTTATCGAGCATCAGGTCATCGCCCACAAGTTTGCCGAAATGTCAGCCAAAATCGACCTGAACGAAGCTTACATCGAACGCATCTGCTGGGCCATCAATCAGGGCCTGATGCCGGTTGCGGAACTGGCCAAAGCCAAAGTGCAAGCCACCAAGTCGCTTGAGTTTGTAGCCTCTGAGGCAATGCAGGTCTTTGGCGGTGCCAGCTATATGGTCGGCAACCCGGTTGAACGGGTTTGGCGCGAGATCAAGATCATGGCCATCGGCGGTGGATCCGAGGAAATCATGCGCGACCTGGCAGTGCGACAGATGGGATTGGCCGGGCAGTGATTGAACGTCACCCAATCGGTTCACGCGTTGTGCGACGCGGACCGGAACTGTTAGACATCTGCCGTTGAAAGCACCTCGGCGTACCGGCTGATCTGCGCGTCGTCCTGCCCGCCAATCAGCAGGTACTCATAACCATCGCGCCCCCAGACAGCGGCGCTCATCCCTTCCATCTGCGACAGCTCTGGTTGTGGCGAGCGCCCCTTGTTCGACCGGATGATGCACAATGCCAATGGATCACCACCCTCGGTCAGGAACGTCAGCTGAATCAGTGGCTTGCCATTGAAACTCAGCACCTGCGCACGTTTGTATTCTGCTCCTGGCAACATATCGAGCTCGGCGGGTGTCAACATCTTGCCTATCGCCACCGCCACCCGGTCCAGCTCAACCTGCTGGGCGGTTTCATCCTGCTGAATGTGCGACAAGGTTTCCGTAGAATAAAGCGCCTGATACGCCGCCACATAAGCCAACCAGCCCGGCTGCGGCGCACGGGTCAAATACGCGCCGCTGCTCAAACCGATGGCCAACGCAAGGCTCGCCACCAAGGCAAGGCTCCCAAGACCATAGCCGCGCGATGCGGGCGTTTCAGGCAGAACAGGCGCAGGACGGTCCTGCGCCAGCAGCGCGGCAAACCCATCCGAAATGGCCTGTTTGTCGATCTGCAACGCATCCAGTCGCTGCCGCAGCACAGCGTCCTCTTTCAGCGCCTCGCGAATGGCGGCCGCCGGCGCGTGATCTTCTTCGCCGTCAAGAAAGGCGACAAGCTCTTCGTCTGTGAAGGTTCTATCTGCCATGGCGCGTGCCTTTTTCGTATTCGAACATCTGGCTGATCGTGGCCCGTGCACTGGCCAGACGGCTCATGACGGTGCCGATTGGGATATCTAGGATCTCGGCCGCCTCTCGGTAAGCATAGCCCTCGACGTAAACAAGGACCACTGTGGCACGTTGCGCCTCGGGCAGGCGCAGAATGGCCACCATGACCTCGCGGTTGAGCACCGCAGTTTCCGGACCGGGTTTCAGATCGCGCAGATCAGCATCCTCGATGGCGACCAACCCACCGCCTGTGCGCACTGCGGTCTTTCGCAGCTCACTGATCCACAGGTTGTGGGCGATGCGAAACATCCACTTGGCCAGATCAGTGCCGACCTCGAAGCGCTCAGCTTGCTCTATGGCGCGTACGCACGTGGCCTGAGTCAGATCGTCTGCGCCTTCGGGCTTGCCGGTCAAGGTGAGGCTATACCGCCAAAGGCGAGGAAAAACGCCTGCAACTCCATCACGCACGATCTCATGCGATGTCTGACGCCGCCAAAACTTCATTCCTCATCCCGTCTCGTTACTCTTCGCTTTCTGCCACCAGATAAGCGATCAGATCGTCGATCTGCTGTTCCTTTTTCAGCCCCGCAAAGGACATCTTGTTGCCCGGCACCAGTTCCTTGGGCTTGGTCAGAAACGCCCTGAGCGTCTCGGCATCCCAGGTCAGCCCTGCCTCAAGCAGCGCGGGCGAGTATTTGAACCCATCAACCTGCCCCGCTTGCGCACCGACGATACCATAGAGCGTCGGCCCAACCTTGTTCTTGCCTTCCTTGACCGTGTGGCAGGCCTTGCACTTCTTGAACACTTTCTTGCCGGCCTTGGCGTCGCCTTCGGCCCAAGCGCCCGTGTTAAAGGCGCCCAAAACCAGTGCCGCCCCAATGATCATCCGTTTCATACCTTGTCCCTTGCCTGGCGTTTTTGCTGGGATGCGGGACGGTGACACGCTTAGCGCGTGTCACCGCTCGCACACAAAACACACACTCGTTACTCAACTGTAAGATTACTTCTCGAACACCATACGCACCGTCACGGGCGTGACCCGCGTGATCCCCGGCAGCTTGGCCAGTTTCATCAAGGTATCGATGCCCGCGTCGATACCCAGATCGGCGGTCGACAGCATGATCATGTTGGCGGTCGTCACCAGTACACGATCCTCGCTCAGGCGCGCCACCAG
This sequence comes from Falsiruegeria litorea R37, assembly GCF_900172225.1. Taxonomy (NCBI): domain Bacteria; kingdom Pseudomonadati; phylum Pseudomonadota; class Alphaproteobacteria; order Rhodobacterales; family Roseobacteraceae; genus Falsiruegeria; species Falsiruegeria litorea. Next base: position 293,757 of record NZ_FWFO01000004.1, on the reverse strand, counting down.
CAGCTCGGCCTCGATGTCAGCCTCAAGACCACCCAGAGACAGAACACCCTCGAAATCGGTCAGTGTGGTTTCACCAACGCCCAGCGCGTCCAACTCTTCCATGTCAACTTCACCCGCCAGAGTGGCCTTGGCATCAGCAGCCCTGAACACATGTTCGATCATCCGTTCGTTGCGGATATCGATGTAGGTTTCGACCGAGCCAAGCTGGATCGAAACCGCCAACTCTCCGGCCTCGCTGACCGTTCCGATCACATCTTCGAAATGATGCACTTCACCTACGGTGTCTTTCTTGATCGAACCAAAAGCGATGCTCGACTGGTCCGCGACCGAGGTCCAATTGGCGTGCCCGCCCGCTTGGGCAAAAGTGGCAAGGCTGGTCGTCATAAGCGCCGCAGTGGCGAGGCGGGTCAGGTGTTTCACAGCGGGTTTCCTCTGGTTATCTCATGCGCAAATCACGCTCTGATATGAAAACGCCCAAGCCCTGACGTTTATTCGAAGGAAAAAGAGAAAATTCACGAATCCCCCGTCAACGCACTGAAATCAAAAAGAACTATCTCACCGCATCAGAGGACCGATAGGCCCGCGGCGTCATCCCTGTCCAGGATCTAAACGCCCGAATGAATGCGCTGGCCTCGCTAAAACCGGTCTGATTGGCGATCTCTTCGACAGATACGTCCGACGTCGCCAATAGCCGTACCGCCAGGTCGCGACGCACCTGTTTGCGGATGTCAGAATAATCCACGCCCTCTTTCTTCAGACGCCGCCGCAGGGTGTGGCTGGGCATTGCCAATGCCCGACCAACCTCATCCATGTCGACCAATCGCCCCTCACTGGACAGAACGCTATCGACGATCACTGACACCTCGAGAGACAGGCCCGAGGTGCTGTCCATGGGTAAAAATGCGTCCAAAGGCGTACGTCGAGCATAGGCGATCGCCTGCTCCTCGGTCCGGATCAGGGGCAGCTTCATCAATGTCGCAGGCAAGGCCAACCCGCTATTGGTCTGATCAAACAGCAACGGAGCCCGCAAGAACATGCTGCGATATTTGTAGGCATGTGGCGGGGCAGGATAGTCGAACCAGGCCCGATTGATCGTCCCCAGATTGCCCGCCAGCCAGGCCATCATTCGATTGACCAGCATCAGGATCATTTCGATCGCAACCTCGTTCTGAACCACGCGACCAGGAATGCGCGTCATCTCGAACATCACATTGCTGCCGGATGAGCGCAGTGAATAGCGAAACGAGTTGTCGCCCAGGTCCATGAACTGAACTGCCCGCTCATACCCCTCGCCCAAGGTTGCCGCCTGACTGACATAGGACGCCATGATGGCGGTCCACCCGATACGCTGCGGGCGGTGATGCAATCCGGCCAACTCGTCATCTAGGGTCAATGTCACGGTGCGAACCAACTTGACGAATTCAGGCACAGTCAAATCTCGCGGTGTATTCCCCAACCCCGCGCGCGACAACAGCGCCACCGGGTCAACCCCGCGCCGTTCGGCCCCTGCAAGCAGGTTGATGGCAATCGCCGTTGGTATCTGAACCGCCATACCCTGTCACTTAATGTCTATTTTTTTGCACCGCCAGATCATTGTTGGCATCCCCCTGCCCTGTCACGCTGCGTTCCAAACAGAGATCGGAGGATTCCCATGGCGAATGCCGCCTATATTTACGACGCCATCCGCACCCCGCGTTCGCGCGGCAAGGCAAATGGCTCATTGCATGAAGTCAAACCCGTTCAGTTGGCCGCCGGTCTGCTGCGCGAAATGCAAAGCCGCCACGACCTGGATACTGCCTGTGTCGGTGATGTGGTGCTGGGCTGTGTCTCTCCAACCGGGGACCAGGGCAGTGACATCGCCAAAGGTGCAGTTCAAGCGGCACATTGGGATGAAAGCGTCTCAGGCGTTCAGCTTGACCGCTATTGCGGGTCTGGCCTTGAGGCGGTGAACACCGCCGCCGCCAAGATCGCAAGCGGGCAAGAGGACCTGATGGTTGCCGGTGGCGTCGAATCCATGAGCCGCGTGCCTATGGGGGCCTCGGGCGGAGCTATGTACATGGACCCGGATATGATCATGGACCAATGCGCCGTGCCCCAAGGCATCGGCGCCGATCTGATCGCAACCATCGACGGCTACACCCGCGAAGACGTGGACGCCTATGCCATGGAAAGCCAACGTCGCGCCGCGCATGCCCGCGACAACGGCTGGTTCGATAAATCCGTCGTCCCCGTCAAGGATGAAGGTGGTCTGACCATTCTGGCAAAGGATGACTTCATCAAACCCGACACCGACATGCAGAAACTGGGCGCCCTGAACCCGTCGTTCGCCGCTATGGGCAGCTTTGGCTACGACGACATGGCCTTGTCGAAATACCCCGAGGTCGCGCGCATCAACCACGTGCACACGCCTGGCAACTCTTCCGGCATCGTGGATGGCTCCGCCGCCGTTCTGATTGGCTCAGAGCAGGCAGGCAAGGACCTCGGCCTGACCCCGCGCGGTCGCATCGTCCAGGCCACCATGATTGCCACCGATCCCGTCATCATGCTGGCAGGCCCCGGCCCCGCAGCGCAGAAATGCTTGGACAAGGCCGGACTGACTGTGGACGACATCGACCTGTGGGAAATCAACGAAGCCTTCGCCTCGGTCGCCATGCGCTACATGAAGGACCTGAGCATCGATCACGAAATCACCAACGTCAACGGTGGTTCGATCGCCATGGGTCATCCCTTGGGCGCAACCGGCGCGATGCTGGTCTCGACCATGCTGGATGAGCTGGAGCGCCGCGATGCCAAACGCGCGATGCTGTCGCTGTGCATCGGTGGTGGCATGGGCATCTCGACCCTGATCGAGCGCGTGTAAGGAAGGACCAGACACATGGCATTTGCATATGACAAGGACTCGGACGGCATCGTCACCATCACCATGGACATGGACGGCCCCGTTAACGCGATGAACGATCAGTTCTGGCCACTGTTCAAGGGCGCGATGGACCGGATCGAGGCAGAAGACGACCTGAAAGGCGTGGTCTGGACCTCGGCCAAGGAGACCTTCTTTGCCGGTGGTGATCTGAACATGCTCAAGGGTATCACACCCGACACCGTGGGCGACCTTTTTGAACAGGTCGAGGCCACCAAGGCCGTCATGCGACGCATGGAAAAACTCCCCGTCCCGATGGTTGCCGCCATCAACGGCGCGGCCTTGGGCGGTGGGTACGAGATCTGTCTGGCCTGCAACCACCGCATCGCCGCCGACAACCCCAAGACCAAGATCGGCCTGCCCGAGGTCACCCTGGGCCTGCTGCCCGGTGGCGGCGGCGTGGTGCGCCTGACCTATCTGCTGGGACTTGAGGGCGCGATGCCCTTCCTGTTGGAGGGGCGTCAACTCAACCCGCAAAAGGCCCTCAAGGCAGGTCTCATTCATGAGGTCGTGGCCCCTGACCAGTTGCTGGCTCGTGCCAAAGAACACATCCTTTCGGTTCAGGGAGATGAAGCCGCCGTTACCCAACCCTGGGACACCAAGGGTTACAAAATTCCCGGCGGCCCTTCGGCCTCGCCCAGGAACGCGCCGCGCATCGCCGGTGCTGCCGCGATGCTGTTCAAGAAAACCCGCGGCCTGATGCCTGCGCCAACGCGCATTCTGGACATCATGACCGAAGCAGCAGGCCGCGTGGACTTCGACACCGCGCAACGCTACGAAAGCCGCCGTTTTGCATCGCTGACGCCACTGGCACCGACCAAGAACATGATCGAAACCCTGTTTTTTGGCATGAACAAGGTCAATGGCGGCGCCTCGCGCCCCAAGGACATCCCACGTACGAAAATCGCGCGTCTGGGCGTTCTGGGCGCGGGTATGATGGGTCAGGGGATCACCTATTCGGCGGCCATGGCGGGCATTCCTGTGGTGCTGAAAGACATGAGCATAGAAGCGGCCGAACGCGGCAAGGCTTATACCGAAAAGCTGCTGAACAAGCGCGTCGACAAGGGCCGCATGACGGCCGAACAGCGTGACGCCGTGCTGGCGCTGATCACGCCGACTGACAAGACCGAAGACGTGAAAGGGTGCGACCTGATCATCGAGGCCGTGTTCGAAAAGATCGACGTCAAGAACGCGGTACTGGCCGAGCATGAAGAATTGCTTGCGACGGGCGGTTTCTGGGGATCGAACACTTCGACCCTGCCGATCACCCGTCTGGCGGGTGCATCCAAGAAGCCCGAGAATTTCGTCGGCCTGCACTTCTTCTCGCCTGTCGACAAGATGCCCCTGCTGGAAATCATCGCAGGCGATCAGACCTCGGACGAAACGCTGGCGCGCGCCTTTGACTTTGCCCGTCAGATCAAGAAAACCCCGATCATCGTGGGCGACAAGACCGGGTTCTACACCTCGCGCACCATCTCGACCAAGATGTTCGAGGCGCTGCAACTGGTGGCCGAGGGACAAGACCCCATGCGCGTCGACAACCTGTCACGCCTGACGGGGATGCCCACCGGTATGCTGTCACTGCTCGATGAGGTGCAGTTGAAACTGGCCAACGACATCTATGGCACGCAGGTAGAAATGGGCTTGCTCGACCCCGAGCAGGAAGCCACGCCAGAAGCACGCAAGATGGTGCACGAGTTGGTCAGCCAGCACGATCGCCACGGCCGCGCCACCGGCAAGGGCCTGTATGATTACACGTCCGAGGGCAAGGTGATCTGGCCCGGTCTGGCCGCCTGGCGCAAAGAGGGCACCGACCTGCCCGATCAGGACATCCAGGACCGCATCCTGTTCCGCGCGGTGCTGGAAACGCTCCGCTGTTTGGAAGAGGGCGTCTTGCGCTCGGTCGCGGATGGCAATGTGGGTTCGATCTTGGGCATCGGTGCGCCGGTCCACACGGGCGGCTACATCCAGTTCGTGAACACCTATGGTCTGGATCGGTTTGTTGCGCGCTGCGAGGAACTGGCCGCAAAATACGGCGACCGCTTCACCCCGCCCGAAATCCTAAAACAGCACGCTTCCGAACAGAAGCTGTTTGCCTGAACCCCTTTGCCAGGCCGTCGATCAGGCGGCCTGGTGCTCCAACGCCTGATCCAACAAAACCCGGGCTGCCGCCTTGGCATCGCGCGCAGGCGCGCCGCTGTTGATCAGGACCGACGACACGATGGCACCCTCTTTCAAGAGCAGCATCTGACTGCCCAGACAATCCGGGTCTTTTGCCCCCGCCGTCTTGGCGAGCCCCGTCAGGTGCTCCAGCAGGATCTGCTTGTGGCGCGCGGCCTGCTGATGGATCGGATGCTCGGCTTCCTGAAACTCGGAGCAGGCCTTGATGAACATGCAACCGCGATAGTTGTCCTCTTCAAACCATTCGGCCAGCGCATCAAAGCCCGCGATCAACTGCCCCTCGGGCGTGTCTGCCATCTCGGCCACACGGTTCAGAAACCATTCGCGAAAATTCCGGTCGCGCAGCTCCAACGCGGCCAGAATCAGGTCGTCCTTGGTGCGGAAATGCTTGTACATTGACGTCTTGGAGACCCCGGTTTCCACCACCAGCTTGTCCATGCCCGTGGCATGGAACCCATCCCGGTAAAACACCTCCAAAGCCTTGGAGACCAACTCGTCTTTCTTGTTCGGGCGCATGGCTCGTCCTTGACATGAACTGATCAGTACATAGTCCGCCATCCGCCCTGCTGCAACGATAGGGGCCAGAGATGACGGTTTTCACACCCTTTCGTGTCCCCAACTGCGCATCAGATCACAAAACCGTATCTGGCTTGCAATAAGATTTACCGATCTGTACACATTAAGGCAAGAGTTACCGATCAGTACACCCAAAAGGAGTGCCCCATGCCCTGCCCCAAGAAAGCAAAGCTCCACCCGTTCAACCCCGCACTGCTGGCCGTTGTGCTGCTGGTGGCTACGCTGACCTAAAGGTTCCCCCATGACCCGCCCTCCTCTCCCCCCGTTTGACCGCAAGACCGCAATCCAAAAAGTGCGCCTGGCCGAAGATGGCTGGAACAGCCGCAACCCTGACCTCGTGACGCCTGCCTATACCGACGACAGCCGCTGGCGGAACCGACATGAATTTCCGGCGGGTCACGCGCAAATCCACGCCTTCCTGACCCGGAAGTGGGAAAAAGAGCTGGAGTATCGCCTGATCAAAGAGCTTTGGGCCTTTGGCGACAACCGGATTGCGGTACGTTATGCCTATGAATGGTGCGATGCGGACGGCACTTGGACGCGATCCTACGGCAATGAAAACTGGGAGTTCGCCGCCGACGGGCGCATGGCCCGCCGCCATGCCTCGATCAACGATCTGCCAATCCGCGAAGAATACCGCCTGTTTCATTGGCCGCTTGGCCGCCGCCCCGACGATCACCCCGGCCTGAGCGATCTGGGCCTTTAGGAGACATCACCATGCCCCGCGCCTTTAACAAACTGATGTTCACCCCTGCTGTGCTCGCCCATCAAGAACGCATGGGTTCGGCCCGCAGCTATGAAAAATTCCTGACCGAAGGCCCCAAAAGCGGCCACCTGATCGGTCCGGCCGAAAAGGCATTCATCGAGGCCCGGGATGGGTTCTATCAATCCACCGTGTCCGAAACCGGCTGGCCCTATGTGCAGTTTCGCGGTGGACCTGTGGGGTTCCTCAAGGTGTTGGGGGAAAGCACACTCGGCTATGCGGATCTGAGCGGCAACCGCCAATACATCTCGCGCGGGAACCTGGATGGCAACGACAGGGTGGCGATGATCCTGATGGATTACGCCAACCAACGCCGCCTGAAGATACTGGGCCGTGTGAGCTTTACCGAAGGCGAACAGGCGGCGGCGAGCCTCTTCATCGAAGGGTCAGAAACCCAACCCGAACGCGCCGTGATCATCAAGGTCGAAGCGCTGGATTGGAATTGTCCCCGCCACATCACGCCCCGCTATACTGAGGCCGAGTTGCGCCCCCATTTGAACCAACTGGGGCTGGAGATCGCACAGTTGAAGGCCGAGAATGAGAGGTTGAAGGCGGAGTTGGCGGGCAAGTAGACTAATCCCGTTTCACCATCACCTCGATCCCCGCCGCGCAGTAGTCGACCAACTGATCCACTCGCGCCTCTACCGCACCGGGGCTGAGCGCCTCGATCCGCCAGCCGGTGTTCAGAAATGCGAGCATGGCCGACACCGAATAGACCTGACCGGCGGCAATCGACTGCCGGTCAGCTTGCGGGTAGAGCCGCGCAATCTCATCAATGAACTGCCCGGCCGTGGGGTCAAAACACTCTGCCGCAATCGCACGCCATCGCGGATCGACCGAGACGTGGGCGACCAGGCGGCCATAGGCCATCCATTGCGGTCCGCCCGTCCGGGCCAGCGTCACATAGGGCCGGATGAAACAGTCGAGCACCGCGCTCAGGGTCAGGACACCGCCTGCCCGCGCGGCATCCAACGCTTCCAGCCTGATCCGCGACAGCTCATCTGCCCGGCGCGCAACAGTCTGGTGAAACAGCTCCTCTTTGCCGCCGCCGTGGTGATGCACCAGCCCCACCTGCACCCCGGCCTCTGCCGCGATGTCCCGGATCGAGGCGCCGTCGAATCCCCGCGCCGCAAACACCTGCTCTGCCGCATCCAGAATCCGCGCCTTGGTCTGGAGCGAGCGGGCCGAGGGCGCTCTTTTGCGTTGTTTTTCCATGCAAATTCCCTGTCTTCAAAAACATATTGCCTTATTTTGAACGATCGTTCAAGTTAAGCTTCATCTTAGGGAGGTCACATGACGGAAACGCGCGCTGCTTACGCTCTGATCGGGGCGGGTCCGATGGGGCTTGCCATGGCCAAGGTGCTCAAGGAACACGGTATCCCCTTTCGCGGGTTTGAGCTGCATTCGGACGTTGGCGGCCTGTGGGACATCGAAGGCCCCAAATCGACGATGTACGAGACGGCCCACCTGATCTCGTCCAAGACGATGACCGAGTTCGCGGACTTCCCGATGGACGAGGGCGTGGCCGAATACCCGTCGCACCGCGACCTGCGCAATTACTTCCGCGCCTTCGCCGACCATTTCGGCCTGCGCGATCACTACACCTTCAACGCCGAAGTGTTGAAAACCGAGCCACTGGGGGGACCGGGTGACGGGTGGCGCGTCACCTGGCGGGACGTCGATGGCGATCATACGGCCGAGTTTGCGGGCGTCATGATCGCCAACGGCACCCTATCTGAGCCTAACATGCCGACCTTCCCCGGTGAGTTTGATGGCGAGTTGATCCATTCCTCGGCCTATCGACACCCCAGCCAGTTCGACGGCAAGCGCGTTCTGATTGTCGGGGCCGGCAACTCGGGCTGTGATATCGCTGTGGATGCGATCCACCATGCAAGCCTGTGTGACCTGTCGATGCGGCGGGGGTATTACTTTGTGCCCAAATATGTGTTCGGCAAACCCGCCGACACCATGGGCGGGCTGATCAAACTGCCCATGTGGCTGAAACGGCGGATCGACGGCATGATCCTGAAATGGTTCGTGGGTGATCCGCAAAAATACGGCTTTCCCAAGCCCGACTATCAGCTTTACGAAAGTCACCCGGTGGTGAATTCGCTGGTGCTCTATCACGCAGGCCACGGCGATCTGCGCATTCGGGCAGACATCGAGCGGATGGACGGCAAGACCGTGCATTTCCGTGATGGTTCATCAGATGAGTATGACATGATCCTGGCCGCCACCGGGTATAAGCTGCACTATCCCTTCATCGACCGCGAGTTGCTGAATTGGCAGGGGGATGCGCCGCATCTGTATCTGAACGCCATGCACCCCGAACGGGACGATCTGTTTGTCTTGGGCATGGTCGAAGCCAGCGGTCTGGGCTGGCAGGGCCGCCACGAACAGGCGGAAATGATTGTCCGTTACATCAAGGGGCTGCAAGCGGGCTGCCCGGTGGCCGGATCGCTGCAATCCGAGAAAGCAAACGGGTTCGAACGCGCAACTGGCGGCATGAACTATCTGCAACTCGCGCGGATGGCCTATTACGTGGACAAGGCCACCTATCGCAGCGCCGTCACCGGATGGATCGCCAAGCTCAGCAAAGGCGCGCAGGCATGACGGGGATCGATGACGTCACGCTGAATTTTTCGCCCGGCTCGCTGACCTTGTTGAATGCGATCCTCGCGGTGGTCATGTTTTCAATTGCCATTGATCTGAAGCCCAACGATTTCAGCCGGCTGCGCAGGTCACCCAAACCGCTTCTGGTGGGGCTCTGCTCGCAGTTCATCGTGCTGCCCGTTCTGACCTTTGGCCTGGTGGTGCTGACCGATCCGCGCCCGTCGATTGCCTTGGGGCTGATCCTTGTTGCGGCCTGTCCCGGAGGTAACATTTCGAACTTCATCACCCATCGGGCGGGCGGCAATGCGGCGCTTTCGGTTTCGATGACAGCTTTTGCCACCGTCGGCGCGATCCTGCTGACCCCGATCAACGTCGCGCTGTGGGGTGGGCTGTATGAACCGACGCGGGCGATCTTGCAGGAAACCCAAATCGATCCGGTTCAGATCGCCATCACAGTGGGGTTGATGCTGATCCTGCCGCTGGTTTTGGGTGTTCAATTGAACCTGCACCGCCCCTCACTGACGGCTCGGCTGCGCAGGCCGCTGCAGTATCTGTCCATGGGGATTTTCATCGCATTCATCGTTCTTGCTCTGGCGGCCAACTGGGGGTTCTTCCTGGCCTTCGCCGGAGCAGTCGCCGGGCTTGTCATCTTGCACAACGCCCTGGCTCTGGGGGGCGGGTATGCCGTGGCCACTCTGGCGCGCCTGTCCCCGTTCAATCGCCGCGCCGTGACCATTGAAACCGGCATCCAGAACTCGGGCCTTGGCCTGGTTCTGATCTTTGCCTTTTTCAACGGGCTTGGCGGCATGGCCGTCGTCGCCGCGTTCTGGGGTATCTGGCACGCGATCACGGGGCTGGGTCTGGCCGCCCTCATGTCCCGGACCGAGGCGGAACGATGACCCGCATCCTTGTCACCGGTGCCGCCGGAATGGTTGGCCGCGCCCTGGTGGCCGAGATCCGGGATCATCAGCTCTTTGCCACCGACCTTGCGCCACCTGACCCGCTGCCAGAAGGCGTCAGCTTTGCCAAAATGGACGTGACCGGTGGCGACCCCGATCGGGTGATCGCCAAGGTGCAGCCGGACGTGGTGGTGCATCTCGCCTCGATCGTGACACCGCCCAAGGGTACTGGGCGCGAATTTGCCTACAATGTCGATGTGACCGGCACCCGAAACGTGCTGGACGCCTGCATCAAACATGGCGTGCAGCGGCTGGTGGTGACGTCTTCGGGCGCGGCCTACGGCTATCACGCCGACAATCCGGTGCCCTTGCAGGAAAGCGATCCCGTCCGTGGCAACCCCGAGTTTCCCTATTCCGATCACAAGCGCCAGGTCGAAGAAATGCTCGCAGAAGCCCGCGAAACTGCGCCACAGCTTGAACAAGTCATTCTGCGCGTGGGTACGGTTCTGGGCGCAGGAACGGAAAATCAGATCACGGCGCTGTTTCACAAACCCCGGCTGTTGGCGATCCAGGGCAGCGAGAGCCCATTTGTATTCATCTGGACCCGCGATCTGGTCCGCATCATCGCGCGTGCTGCGACCGATGGGCCAACCGGCATCTATAACGTGGCGGGTGACGGCGCGGTGGGGGTCTCGGACCTGGCACGCGCATTGGGCAAACCAGTGCTGCGTTTGCCTGCCTGGGCGCTCAAGGCCGCGTTGGCCGTGGCGCGCCCCCTGGGCCTGTCACAATACGGACACGAGCAGGTGCGGTTCCTGCAATACCGCCCTGTTCTGGCCAATGACGCGCTGAAATCAGATTTTGGCTACACCCCCGAAAAGACCAGCGCCGAAGTGTTCGAGTTCTGGAGAAAGCAGGCCATCAAATGAAAACAGCAGTGATTTCTGGTGGTGCGGGCGGTTTGGGGCGCGCGCTGTCGACGGCCCTGCAAGCCGATGGTTGGCAAACCGTGCTTGTCGATCTCGACATCTCAGGGGTTGAGGCCAGCGAGACACAGTTCCCGATGCACTGCGATTTGACCAATCCTGAGCAGCTTGACGACACCATGGCGCAGATCGCCGAGCGGTTTCCCCGGGTCGACCTCGCCATCTACAACGCGGGCATCACCCAGATCGGAGCCTTTGACGCCACGGATGACGTCAGCCATCGCAAAGTGTTCGAGATCAACTATTTCGGCGCAGTTGCCATGGCGCGCCACCTGCTGGCACCAGTGCGGGCGGCCAAGGGCACGCATCTGGCAATCTCTTCCGTGGCAGGGTTCTCGCCCCTCTATCACCGAACCGCCTATGCCGCATCAAAACATGCGCTCGAAGGGTTCTTCAAATCGCTGCGATCTGAGGAGAAGGAGCACGGCGTGCGCACTCTGATCGCCGCGCCGTCTTTTGTGGCCACGAACATTGGCAATGACCAGCGGCAAGAGGACGGCACCGCACGACCCGGATCTGCCACGGATGGAATGGATTACATGACGCCCGAAGATGCGGCAGCGGAGATCCTGACCGGATTGCGCAAGTCCCGACCCATGATCCCGGTCGGCCGCATCGCGCGCGCGGCGTGGTGGGTCAACAGCCTGTCCCCGCGCCTTTTTCAGCGACTGATGGAACGACAGATCGACGGTCGACACTGATTGGACGGGGGTGCTCCCGCGCCCGAGCGATCCTGGCTGCGCCAGCACCGCTAACGGCCTTGGGCCGGGCGCCTCGCCTTTGGCTCGGCGCGGCCCCGCTTGAGGCATCTGGTTCGTCACAAGCGCCAACCGCCGCGCGCAGCGCGGCCCGGCCCAACGGGAGGAGGGCATCTTTGATGCCTGATCGACGGGCGGGAGCCTTCCCCGGACCTGCAGCGACCGTCATCGAAGCAAGAGTTCGAAAGGCATCCCTTGACCTTCCCCTAACTGGAACCCTTATCTGAGGCACGACTCAAGAAATTTTTGGCCTCGGATATGTCGCATCACACCACCACAACACTCCAGATCACCGGCATGGGCTGCGCGTCATGTGTGGGCAAGGTCGAGGCTGCGCTAAACGCCCTACCCGGCGTCGATCAGGCGCACGTGAACTTTGCCAGTGAGACGGCGCAAGTCAGCCATGATGCGCAACTTGCCGACATCGCCGCGGCCCTGTCAGACAAAGGCTATCCCGTCGCGACCCAAGACACCCAAATGACCATTGAAGGGCTCAATTGTGCGTCCTGTGTCGGCCGGGTCGAGCGCGCACTTTTGGCAGCACCCGGTGTCATCACCGCCAACGTCAACTTGGCCACGGAAATCGCCAGCGTAACCTTTGCCACCGGCACCACCGACCCAAACACCCTGGCGGCAACCGTCACCCAAGCAGGCTATGCGGTCGCACCGCCAAGCGACATGCCCGAGATCACTGATCGCAAGGTCGAGGAGATTCAAACGCTCGCCCACCAAACCCTTTTAGCGGCGCTTTTGGCGCTGCCTGTCTTTGTGCTGGAAATGGGGGGGCACATGATCCCTGCCTTTCACCACTGGGTCCACGCCACCATCGGGCAGCACACCAGCCAACTGATCCAGTTTGCCCTGACCAGCGTCATTCTGATCGGCCCAGGTCGCATGTTCTATGCCAAAGGCCTGCCTGCCCTCTTCCGGGGTGCCCCTGATATGAATGCCCTTGTCGCAATCGGGACGCTGGCGGCTTATGGGTTTTCGGTCCTATCCACATTTGCCCCAAACCTGCTGCCCGCAGGAACCGCCAACGTCTATTTCGAGGCGGCGGCGGTGATCGTGGTCCTGATCCTCTTTGGTCGCCTGCTCGAGGCGCGCGCCAAGGGGCGTACAGGCGCAGCCATTCGCAAGCTCATCGGCCTGCAACCCAAAACCGCGCGGGTTGAGGTGGGCGGCATCGTCACCGAGCGCCCCATTGCCGAAATCGTGGCCGGGGACCTCCTGCACGTCCGCCCCGGCGAGCGCATCGCCGTGGACGGCTCGGTGCTGGACGGCCAGACTTATGTCGACGAAAGCATGATCACCGGTGAGCCTGTTCCGGTTCTCAAATCCGCTGGGGATGCAGTCGTTGGTGGCACGTTGAACGGTACAGGAGCCTTGCGCGTTACCGCGACCAAGGTTGGCGCAGACACGGTATTGGCCCAGATCATCGCCATGGTGGAACAGGCACAGGGTGCCAAACTGCCGATCCAGGGGATGGTCGACCGCATCACCGCCTGGTTTGTGCCCGCCGTGCTGGCAACCGCCGCACTGACTGTGCTGGTGTGGCTGTTCTTCGGCCCCGACCCGGCGTTGTCGATGGCGCTGGTGGCCGGGGTTTCGGTGCTGATCATCGCGTGTCCCTGCGCCATGGGTCTGGCCACGCCGACCTCGATCATGGTGGGCACCGGGCGGGCCGCCGAAATGGGTGTGCTGTTCCGCAAGGGAGACGCGCTGCAAGCCCTCCAAGACACCCGCGTCTTGGCCTTTGACAAGACCGGCACGTTGACGATGGGACGCCCCGAGCTGACCGACCTGATCACAACCGAAGGGTTTGACCGTGACGAGGTTTTACGCCTTGCCGCCGCTGCCGAGGCGTCGTCGGAGCACCCAATCGCGCGCGCCATCACACAAGCCGCTCCTGGCCCGCTGCCCGAAGTTACCGCATTTGAATCGTTGACCGGTCTGGGTCTCAAGGCACAGGTCGAGGGTCGCTCGGTCCTGATTGGTGCAGATCGCCTGATGATGCGTCAGAACATCGACCTCTCGGCACTAGAACCCCTGGCGCAAGAATTGGCGGCAAAGGGCAAAACCCCACTTTATGTGGCCATCGACGGCACGGCCGCCGCTGCATTGGCCGTGGCCGACCCGATCAAACCGCAAAGCCACGACGCCATTGCTGCCCTGCACGCCCAGGGACTGACCGTTGCCATGATCACCGGTGACAATGCGGCCACGGCCAAAGCCATCGCCGCCGAGTTGCAGATCGACCATGTGGTGGCCGAAGTCATGCCCGGCGGCAAAGTCGACGCCGTCTCCGATCTGCGCAAACGGTTTGGCGCGGTGGCTTTTGTCGGCGACGGGATCAACGACGCGCCCGCTTTGGCCTCGGCTGATGTGGGTATTGCCATCGGAACCGGCACGGATGTGGCGATCGAGGCGGCGGGTGTGGTGCTGATGTCGGGCGATGTGTCTGGCGTGACAAACGCCTATGAGATCTCGCGCCACACCCTGCGCAACATCCGCCAGAACCTGGGCTGGGCATTTGGCTACAATACACTTCTGATCCCCGTGGCGGCTGGTGTCCTGTACCCCTTTGGCGGGCCGCTTTTGTCACCTATGCTGGCAGCAGGCGCCATGGCTCTGTCGAGCGTCTTTGTCCTGACCAACGCGCTGCGGCTGCGCTTTGTGGCACGCTCTGTGCCTGCGACCCAAAGCGCAGCCACACTCAAGCCCGCACCAGCAGAATGAGAGGTCATCCATGAACATCGGAGACGTCGCCGCACAAACCGGCCTGCCCCCCAAGACCATCCGCTACTATGAGGACATCGGCCTTGTGGTTCCGGGTCGTAGCGACAACGGCTATCGCCAGTTTCGCGAACAGGACCTGCACAAGCTGACCTTTCTGGGCCGCGCTCGCGCCCTTGGCTTCACCATCGAGGATTGCCGGACCCTATTGGCACTGTACGAGGATGAAACCCGCGCCAGTTCCGACGTCAAACGGGTGGCAAAGTCCCATCTGGTCAAGATCGAGGCCAAGATTGCCGATCTGCAGGCGATGCGCGACACGCTGACCCATCTGGTGAACTGCTGCGCAGGCGATGATCGCCCCGATTGCCCGATCTTGCAGGATCTGGGTGGCACCACCTGAACAAACGGGGGTTGCCCTGCGCCGCCAGCTTTGATTTGTCTCTGCGCGAGAGCGACCCTTGGGGAGAGGGACCGCACAGCCGAGAGGATCATCACTATGGCAAACGTCGCATTCCTGGGCCTTGGGGTCATGGGCTATCCCATGGCAGGTCATTTGCAAGCCGCCGGGCATTCCGTCACCGTCTACAACCGTACCATCGCCAAGGCCGAAGCCTGGGTCGCCGAACATGGTGGCGCATTGGGGGTCACCCCGGCGGAAGCCGTCAAAGATGCCGATCTGGTCATGGCCTGCGTTGGCAACGACGATGACCTGCGCATGGTCTGCACCGGAGCGGACGGGGCGTTTTCGGCAATGAAAGAGGGCGCGATTTTTGTCGATCACACCACTGTTTCGGCCAAGGTCACAAGCGAATTGGGTGATATCGCCTCTGCGGCTGGCCTGTCCTTTGTCGACGCCCCGATCTCAGGCGGTCAGGCGGGCGCTGAAAATGGCGTGCTGTCGATCATGTGCGGCGGCGAACAGGCGGCTTATGACACGGCCCTGCCCGTGATGGAAATCTATTCCAAGATCTGCCGCCGCATTGGCGAGGCAGGTGCCGGTCAGCGCTGCAAGATGGCCAATCAGATCGCCATCGCCGGTCTTGTTCAGGGCCTGTCCGAAGCACTGCATTTTGCCGAAAAGGCGGGTCTGGACGGCCGCGCGGTGGTCGAGGTGATCAGCCAGGGTGCCGCAGGCAGCTGGCAGATGGTGAACCGGCACGAGACAATGCTGGACAATCATTTCGACTATGGCTTTGCCGTCGATTGGATGCGCAAGGATCTGGGGATTTGCCTGGATGAGGCCGAAGAAAACGGCGCTTCGCTGCCTGTGACGGCATTGGTCGATCAGTTCTACAAGGACGTACAAAAGATGGGCGGCGGTCGCTGGGATACTTCATCGCTGTTCAAACGCCTGAAGGCGCTGGACTGAGACCGGTTTGGGGGCGCTGCCCCCTCTTGGCTTTTAGCCAATTCACCCCCGCCGTATTTGTAACAAAAAGAAGCATGGACGGGGTTTGCAGAAGGGATGTCGCCTATGTCGGGTGAGCTGGAGTTTTGGGGCGCAGCGCTGCGCCGGGTCTGGGGGTTCGAAGCCAAGCTGGAGCGCCTGGACGGTGAATACGACCTGAACTTTCTGGCGCGCGCCACCAATGGGCAGGACTATGTGCTCAAGGTCATGCGTGCGGGCTGTGCACCCGATCTGGTTGACATGCAGGTCAAGGCGTTGGAGCACATCGCCCAGGCCGCGCCCGGCCTTCCATTCCCAAAAGTTTTCCCGACAATCGCAGGCGCGCTGTTGCCAGAGATCGCAGATGAAAGCGGCGCACCGCGCCTTGCTTGGTTGCTCGAACGGTTGCCGGGAGACTGCTACGCCAAATCCAACCCGAAACCGCTGGACCTGATCGTCAAACTGGGTCGGGTTCTGGGCGCGACCGGACGGGCGCTCAAGGGGTTCGAAAACGATGGGCTTGAGCGCGATTTCAAATGGAACCTGATGCAGGGCGATTGGATCGCGAACAATCTGGATGCGATCGACGATCCGGCAAGGCGGGCGCTGTTGGGGGACATCACCAGGTCGTTTGCGGCGATCAAGCCCGAGCTGCAGGCCCTGCCCAAACAAGCGATCCATAATGATGCCAATGATTACAACATCCTGGTCGAAGGCGAATTGGGCGCGCCCAAGCAGGTATCGGGCCTGATTGATCTGGGTGACATGTGCGCCGCGCCCAGGGTTTGCGATCTGGCCATCTGTGGCGCTTACATCGTTCTGGATCATCCCAACCCCGAGGCAGCTTTGGCCGCGTTGGTGCAGGGCTATCACGCGGCCGGGCGACTGAGCCCACAAGAGGTTGATCTGATCTGGCCATTGCTGCGGATGCGGCTGGCGGTGTCGGTTGTGAACTCGACCCTGATGGCGGTGGAGAACCCCGGCGATCCTTATGTCACCATCTCGCAGGCCCCTGCGTGGCGGTTCCTTGAAAATGACGCGGTCAATGGTGGTCTGATGTCGGCGCGCTTGCGCGCCGCCTGCTACCTGCCCGTGACCGATGGCGCCGACCGGGTTCACGCCTATCTGGAAGAGCACCGGGGCGAGTTTGCCGATCTCTTTGGTCGCGATCTGAACGATGTGCCGATGGGGTCGCTCTCGGTCGAGAACTCCACTTGGCCGCAAAACCCGTTTCACATGCCATTGGAAGAAGCCGCTCGTGTGGGTGAGGAATTCGGTCCCGACTGGTGGCTGGGCTATTACAGCGAACCGCGCCTGATCTATGCCGAACCGGGGTTCCGCAAGGGCCCCTGGAAGGCCAGCGACCGGCGCACCGTGCATTTGGCCGTGGATGTCTTTGCCCCCGCCGGAACGCCGCTTTATGCACCGATGAGCGCACGGGTCGAGGTGGTCGAGAACCGCACCGGGCATCTGGACTATGGTGGCGTGGTGATCCTGCACCACGAAACGCCCGAAGGCGATGCGTTCTACACCCTCTATGGTCACCTGGATCCCGAGGTCTGCGACCGTCTGAAGCCTGGTGATCCGGTGGCGCGCGGATCGGCCTTTGCCCGGCTGGGCAATCACACTCAGAATGGCGGTTGGGCGCCGCATGTGCATTTCCAACTGGCACTGACCACTGACGGCATGGAGGCCGACTGGCCTGGCGTCGGCGACCCGGACGAGATATATCTGTGGCACAAGGTCTGCCCCAATCCGGCAGCGATGCTGAACCTGCCCGACGACAAGGTGTTCTATCAGCCCACCGATAAAGGCGGCGTGCTGCAAGGACGGCAGGAGCATTTCGGCGGCAACTTGAGCCTGACCTATAACGATCCGGTCATGCTGGTGCGCGGCTGGAAACATCACCTGTTCGACGAATGGGGACGGCCCTATCTGGACGCCTACAACAACGTCCCCCATGTGGGTCACGCGCATCCCCGCATTCAGGCGGTTGCGGCGGATCAGCTCAAACGCATGAACTCGAACACCCGCTATCTGCATCCGGCGCAGACCGCCTTTGCCGACAAGGTGCTGTCAAAGCTGCCAGACTATCTGGAGGTTTGCTTTTTTGTCAATTCCGGCACCGAGGCCAACGAGCTGGCCTTGCGGCTGGCACGGGCGCACACCGGCAACAAGGGGATCGTGACACCGGATCACGGCTATCACGGCAACACCAATGCCGCCGTCGCGATCTCGGCCTACAAGTTCAACAAGCCGGGTGGCATTGGTCAGGCGGATTGGGTCGAACTGGTTGAAGTGGCCGACGACTACCGCGGTAGCTTCAATCGCGATGATGCCGATCGTGCCCGAAAGTTTGCCGATCTGGTCGATCCTGCGATTGCGGCCTTGCAAGAGCGCGGTCAGGGGCTGGCCGGGTTCATCGCTGAAACCTTCCCCTCGGTCGGTGGTCAGATCATCCCGCCCAAGGGTTACCTGCCTGCTGTTTACGAGAAGATCCGCGCCGCTGGCGGGGTCTGCATCGCAGATGAGGTGCAAACCGGATTGGGCCGCCTGGGAGAGCATTACTTCGGCTTTGAACACCAAGGCGCCCTGCCCGACATCGTTGTCATGGGCAAACCCATCGGCAACGGGCATCCCCTGGGCGTACTGGTTACGACCAAAGAGATCGCGCAAAGCTTCGACAACGGGATCGAGTTCTTTTCGACCTTTGGCGGCTCGACCCTGTCTTGTCGGACCGGCAAGGAAGTGCTGGATATTGTCGATGACGAGGGGTTGCAGGACAACGCACGCCTGATGGGCGACACGCTGATGGCGGGGCTCAAGGCGCTTGAGGCCAAATATGGCAGCGTTGGCGATGTGCGCGGTATGGGCTTGTTCCTAGGGGTCGAACTGATCAACCCGGACGGGTCCGAGGGCACCGAGATCTGCAAATTCGTCAAGAACCGGATGCGTGATCACCGCATCCTGATCGGCAGCGAAGGGCCCAAAGATAACATCCTGAAAATCCGCCCGCCGCTGACGATCGAGGCAGAAGACGTCGAGATGATCCTTTGGGCCTTGGATCAGGTGTTGTCAGAGGTGGGCGACTTTGCACCCGCGCACGATCACGGCTGCGGGCATGAGCATCATCATTCCGGCTGCGGGTGCTGCTGACAGAAAATGCCCCGGACCTGAGGGAGGGCCGGGGCGACAATGACTTTGTTGAAAATGGTTTAGTGCTGTCAGTGCAACACTGATGGCGACGTGGAATGTGTCACCCGTCCGTGTTGAAACGGAAGGGTCATGCGCCGCAAAGCCAGCCCGAATTGCTCGGACAGGGCCGTCAGAGACGGTGCAAAGTCCGGCCGCACGATCAACGCAGCCATCATCATCGCGTCTTCATTCTGGCCGTCTGCCGCTGCACCGATCATCTGCGCGAAACAGCTTTCATCTGCGCCCAAACAGGAACAACCCAGCCCATGCCGGATCAATGGGCGACGCCCGTGCACGGCACATAGCGAGCAAATCTGCTCCAGCGTCGACATCGCCGATTTGCCAAGACCCCGCCCGAGAGCAAGATTGAAATCGCTGGCGGCATCAGCGCGGGAATGGGCGCTGTCGCTCCACATGCGCAGGTACATCACCGCGCCCGCCTCAACCGGGGCCAGGTCGGCGAGACGGCCAACAGCCGCCCCGCCCCGAGGTGTCCCGCTCATTTGGTCAGGATCAATTTGCCCGCGCGGGTGATCCGCAGCGTGTACAGCTGATCGCCCAACTCAATATGGGCCAGATTGCCGCCTTTGGTCAGCTCTTCGGCCTTGTGGGCCGGCAGCAGGGAAACAGGGTAACCTTGGGTCGGAGTGGAGGTCTGCGCGTTCATTGGATCATCTCCTGAGCTTTGGACTGGATGCGAGTGGTGGCTGGGACGTGTGTCCGGGCTCGAGGAAACAGACATTTGAATTCAATGCTTTGCATGTTGCGAACCAGAGATCGGACTGGGTTGCGATATTGGCTGACCCTATGCAAAGCAGGTTGGCAAAGCAGGTTGGCAAAACGGGTTGGCTGTTCGTGTTGATCCATAATCTGATAAAAATAGTAAGGTATGTCAAGCGGGCAATTTTGCGCCCGCAGAATTCTGCGAGCCTCCCCTCTTGCGCTTGCGCTTTGGCCCTGTCACTCAAGGCTGAAACAGGGGGACTTCTAATGACCGCAAGCATCGTCTTTGATCTGGACGGCACGCTGGTCGACAGCGCACCGGACATTGCCGCCGCCGTCAACGCCATGCTGGCAGACGAAGGGTACGAATCGCTGGACCTTGCGACCGTGATCTCTTTTGTCGGCAATGGCTTGCCGCATCTCGTGAAACTGGTGATCGAGCACGTCGGGCAGGACATGGCCCGTCACGCCGAGCTGTCGGCGGCAACCCTCGCCCACTACAACCGCGCCTCAACCGCGCTGACGGTTGTGTATCCCGGCATCATCGAGGTGCTTGAGACGCTGCAAACGCGGGGGCTCAAGATGGGTTTGTGCACAAACAAGCCCGAAGCCCCGGCTCGCCATGTGCTGGACGCGCTGGACATGTCGCGCTTCTTTGACGTGGTGATCGGCGGCGACAGCCTGCCTCAACGCAAACCGGACCCTGCCCCATTGCACGCTACCTTCGACGCGCTGGAGGCCACGCAAAAGATCTATGTTGGCGATAGCGAGGTTGACGCTGAAACCGCACACCGCGCGGGCGTGCCGTTTCTTCTGTTCACAAAGGGGTATCGCAAGACACCGGTGGCCGATCTTCCGCACCATGCCACGTTTGACGACAGCGCGGGTCTGATTGCAGCCGTTGATCAGCTGCTCGGCAGTTGAGCTTCGATCCGTTCGCGGATGCTGTCGGGCCAGGGTTGTGATTTGCCCATACGTTGGATGTAGACGAGCGTGCCGCTGCACCTCAGGCGCAGTTCGTCGCCGCAATGCGCCGTGATCTCATAGCTCACGCTTGAGCGCCCCAGGCGTACGGGCGCCAGGCGAAAATCTAGAACATCGCCGTGCAAGCTGGGCGCGGTGAACCCGGCCGAAATCTCGACCGTGGGCGCGCCGTTTTCCTTGACCAGAACATCAAACGGGGTGCCTAGGGACTGAGCAAACCAATCCTCGACCACATCGTTGATCATCTCGAAGTAACGCGGAAAGAAAACGATCCCTGCGGGGTCACAATGTTTGAACCGAACCGGGATCTGAACGTCAAAGGCCAAGGGGCTGCTCCTGTTTGTTTGCGCGCACTGTCGGGTGTTTGCGACCCGAGCTCAAGAGGTCAAGGTGCGCCAAGCGGTCGCCAGGCCGGCCCGCGTCATGCGCGGCTCATCCGCCAAGGCAGCCGGGGCACCCTGGGCGGCCAGGGCATCAACATAAAGCTGCGCCAATTCGCCCTCGCCCACCACGGCCAGTTGCTGACCCAGCCAAAAGGGGCGCGCTGCTGCCAATTCCGACCCGATCAACCCACCCAGCAGGCGCGCGCGGGCGATCTCGGGCTCCAGCCCATCTAGCACCGCCTCGGCATGTATCGAATAGACCCGCGCCATGACCCGCTCGGGCTTGGCAATGGCATCTGCCACCGCTTCGACAAAAGCAGCCCCATCCACGCGGGTCGCGCGCGCATCGGGCACCGTGCGCTCCAAAAATGTGGCCGCGACAACGCCGGTCATGAAGGTCTGAAAGCTCACGATCTCTCCGGCGCTGACGTGAATCCAGCGGCTGTGTTCGCCGGGGATGCAGATCACGCCGTCCCACTCCGGGTTGAGGGACAGGAACCCAGCCACGCGGGTCTCATCCCCTTGCATCAGGTCCACCGGTTGTTTCTGACGCAGGCCGGAGACACCGCGCAGGCGCACCCGTGCGTCGCCCATGTCCACCGACCACGCCCCGTCCGACAGAGGCGCGCAGGGCACCGAGGCCCCCACAGGTCCAAGCGTGCCACAGGTCATTACGTCGACCGCCGAATCCGACAAGAAGCCTGAGATCAGGTCCAACAGAGCCTCAGCCGGGCGCGTGGTCTCGACCGGGCCGACCTGCGTGGCCATATCAAGAACCGTATCCCCGCGCATGGCCCAGGCCCGCCTGCGCACAGGCGTCCAATCAACTGCGATCCATTCCGGCAAGGTGTCCATGTCTGCTCCTGCTTTACGGTCCCGTTGCCATAGCGGATTCTGTACGGGCCTGCCACATCCCAGCCAAACCAATCTAATTGGTCTGGTCAGATTTTGCCCTTTTGGCCGTTCTGCACAACCAAATGACAGCGCTATCCTGCCTCAAACACAGCAACGCCCGGACTCTGTCATGACCCAGCAAGCCAAAATCCACCCCAGCGTCTGCCCGCTGGATTGTCCCGACACCTGCAGCCTGAACATCACGGTCGAGGGCGACCAGATCACCCAAGTGAAAGGCTCGGACGCAAACCCCTATACGGCGGGTGTCATCTGCAACAAGGTCACACGCGCCTACCCGGATTTCGTGCATGGCGACAAACGCCTGACCCATCCGATGAAACGCACAGGACCGCGCGGCAGCGGACAGTTCGAGCGCATCACCTGGGACGAGGCGCTGGATATCATTCATGACCGCTTTGCTGCGGTAATTGCGGAGCACGGGCCGCAATCGATCCTGCCCTTCAACTATGCAGGTCCCCATGGGGAACTGGCAGGTGGCTCGATGGACCGGCGGTTCTTTTATAAGCTCGGCGCGTCCCTGCTCAATCGCGGCCCGCTATGTGGCGCGGTGCGCGGCACAGCTTACAGCAGTCTCTATGGCGCAGCGCCGGGGATGCCGCCCGAGCAGGCCGTGCACGCCGATCTGATCCTGGTCTGGGGCAACAATGTCACCGTGTCGAACCTGCACATGACCCGCGTGTTGAAAGAGGCGCGCAGCACAGGCGCCCGCGTGGTCGTCATCGACCCCAAGCGGATCAAACAAGCCGAACAGGCGGATATGCACATCCATATTCACCCGGGCACAGACGTCGTCCTTGCCATGGCTCTGGCCGCCGAACTGGAGCGGCGGGGTGCCCTGGACATGGATTTCGTCACCGAATGGACCATGGGCTTTGACGCCTACATGGAACAGGCCCGCAGCTATTCGGTCGAAGACGTCGAAACGATCTGCCGTGTCCCTATGGGCCAGTTCCACCAGTTGGCCGATTGGATCATGGCGGCGGACACGATGGCCACCTCGCTCGGCAACGGGATGGAGCGGGGTCGCTCCGGTGGTTCCGGCCTGCGGGCTGCGATGGCGCTGCAGGCGTTGACTGGCCAGCACGGGCGCTTGGGCGCGGGCGTGATTGCGAAATCCGGACTTTCGGTGCCCAAGACCACGGACGTTCTGCAAGGCTCACATCTGATCCCAAGCGGAACGCGGGTGTTCAACATCGTGGATATTGCCGAAAAGCTGCAGGATGAGACACTCGACACACCGGTCAAGGCGACGCTGATCTACAACCACAACCCGGTGGCCACCCACCCCGATCAGGCAAACATGATCAAGGCGCTGATGCGCGAAGATTTGTTTGTGGCGGGCTGCGATGTGGCAATGACCGACAGCATGTTGCTGTGCGACGTGATCTTGCCTGCCTGCACCCATTTCGAACATGACGACATCTTTGGCGCCTATGGGCAGAACTATTTGCAACGGGCGGCTCCAGTGATCCCTCCGGTCGGGGAAAGCCTGCCCAACACCGAAATCTTCCGGCGGCTCGCGGCAAAGTTCGGCTTTGATGGACCAGAGTTCCTGGCCAGCGACCGCGATCTGATGGATCAGGCCATGGATGGTGCGCATCCACAATTGAACGGTCAACGCCCCAGCGAGATTGCCGTGGACCGCGCCATCGGCATGAAAACCCAAGGCGGCGCGGACATGATCATGTGCGATACCGTCCACCCTGCCACGCCAAGCGGCAAGATCGAGCTGTTCAGCCAGGATCTGGAGGATCGCTTTGGCTATGGCGTGCCACGTTTTGAACCCGTACCACAAGACCGGCGCTTTGCCCTGATCACGCCATCCTCAGCCAAGCGCACCAACGCCACCTTTGGCGGTCATGCTGACAGTCTTGGACCCGAAGTGGTCGAGATGAACCCCGCAGATGCTGGCGATCTGGGGTTGCAGGACGGGGCCGAAGTCACGGTGTTCAACGGACAGGGAGAGGTGACCTTTACCCTTTCCATCACGGAGGCCACGCGCCCCGGAGTGCTTTACAGTCCCAAAGGCACCTGGCGCGCCACCTCGAAAACCGGTCTGACCGCCAACGCGCTGATCCCCGCAGGCATCCGCACCGATATCGAAGACGGCGCCTGCTACAATGAAACCTTTGTGGATGTGAGATGCAGCTAGGGCAGATCCTGCCCAGCTCCCTGCCTGGCGAGATTTCCGAAGGTCCGGAAATCTCGCCTTTTTTGTCACGACATCAAAGCAGCCAAGGACTGTCGCTGTTGCCCCTGTTCGTCGAAATTCTCAGGTGCAAGCCACGTATCGAATCCGGCCTCGATCCGCGGCCAATCCCGGTCCAGGATCGAAAACCAAGCGGTGTCCCGGTTGCGGCCCTTGTAGACCAGCGCCTGTTCGAACGCGCCGTCGTAGGTAAAGCCCAACCGCTCTGCCGCGCGCTTGGACGGCGCATTGAGCGCATCACATTTCCACTCGTAGCGGCGATAGCCCAACTCCGCGAACACCCGTTTCATCATCAGAAACATCGCCTCGGTCGCAAGCGGTGTCCGTTGAAGGAGCGGAGAGAACGCAATGAACCCCACTTCGATCGTGCCCGCCTGCGGCGCGATGCGCAGATAGCTGGCCACGCCAACGGCCTGTCCGGTCTGGGCGTCGATGATGGCGTGAAACAAAGGATCAGGGCTGAGCGCCGCCTCGGCCAGCCAAGCGTCGAACCCGGCTCGGTCATCGACAAAAGGACCAACCGGCATATACGTCCAAAGCTGCCCCGTTTGGTCATGATTGAAAGCGTCGAACAGGTCCGCACCGTGCCGTTCAGGGTTCAGACGCTCAACCCGGCAAAACCGCCCCTCCATGGGCGCATCGCCCGGCCGGTCGCATCCGGTCCAATTGGGCACCTCGACCCCGATGGGTTGTCCGTGTTCGTTGATCCGCTGCGCCATGATGCTCTCCATTCCGCATTGTCGATTGCGGGTTTGCACCACATTCGGCGCGCCGTTAATGTCCAAAGAATAACGATTTGAGCAGACCAATTCGATGACCCAAACGCCCTCCATCGCCTTTGCCATCGACCGCGAGGCCCGCACGCCCGTGTTCGAGCAGATCTGCGACCACATCCGCCAAAGGGTCACGCGGGGTGATTTGCTGCATGGCGCGCGCCTGCCTGCCACCCGCGCGCTGGCGACGGAACTGGGGGTGTCGCGCTCAACCGTGGTCACCGCTTACGAACAACTGGTGGCCGAAGGGTATCTGAGCAGCCTGCAAGGGTCCGGATATACCATCCGCGCGATGGAAGGGGTGGAATTCGCCGCGCCCAACCCGTCACCGACCCGCGCGATTGAACCCGAAACCACCCCCACCCGTCTGCCCTTCGCACCGGGCTATCCCGACATGCGGCTGTTTCCCTATCGCCAATGGGCCAAATCAGTGGCACGGGTCTGCCGCACCAACCCGCAGGCCATGCTGCTGGGCGGCGCGGCGTTCGGCAATTTCGAACTGCGCCAGGCCATCGCCGGGCACGTGGCCGAATGGCGCGGCATCACGGCAGACCCGGCCCAGATCATTGTCACCGCAGGCTCGGCCGACGCGCTGGAAATCTGCACCAGAACGCTGGCCGAGCGCGGTGAGGGCATCGGGCTGGAAAACCCCTGCTACCCACCTTTGCGACGCTTTGCAGATGCACGCGGGCTGGTGACGCGTTTCCTGCCCGTGGATGAGCATGGCGCGCAACTCCCCCGCCCGGAACAGGACGTGCGTCTGTCAGTTCTGACACCGTCTCATCAGTTCCCGCTGGGGGGCGCGATGTCGCCAGACAGGCGGCAGGCCTTCATCACCTGGGCCGACCGCACCGGCGGCTGGATCATCGAAGACGACTATGACAGCGAGTTCCGTTATGCCGGGCGGCCCATTCCGGCGATGGCGGGTTTTGATCGGCTGAACCGCACGATCTATGTCGGCAGCTTCTCCAAGATCTTTTCCAACACCCTGCGCCTTGGCTATCTGATCGTCCCCCAGGCGCTGACGGATCACTTCCGCACCTCGCTCGAACGCTTTGGTCTGCGCGCCAGTTACATGCCGCAGCAGGCCCTGGCCGAGTTCATCCGCGATGGTGAATTCTATCGCCATCTGCGCCGGGTGCGCCGCACCTACGGCGAGCGGCGCAGGTATCTGCTGGACCGGCTGACCCGGGACTTTTCCGACGTTGGCTCGCTGGTGGATCATCAGGCGGGGATGCAGGTGGCCTTTCATCTGCGTGCTGGGCTAGACGACACAACACTTGCCGCCCGCGCGAAAGAGCTGGGGCTCAACGTCGACACCTTATCGCATTTCTGCGCAACCGGGGCGGACTATAACGGCTTTCTTCTGGGCTACTGCGGCTTTTCCATAGAAGAGCTGGAACAGGCCCTGACCCGCCTTGAACAGATATTCGACCCCTCACACCGGAGCCGCTGATGCAATCCCGCCGTTTCATGCAAGTTGATGTCTTCACGCCCACCCCGACCCAAGGCAACGGGCTGGCGGTTGTGCTGGATGGGGACGGGCTGAGCGATCAGCAGATGCAGGATTTTGCCACCTGGACCAACCTGGCCGAGACAACGTTCATCCAATTCCCCACCTCGCCGGACGCAGACTATCGCCTGCGCATCTTCTCGCTGTCGGGCGAGATGCTGTTTGCCGGGCACCCCACGTTGGGCAGCTGCGCGGCCTGGCTGGCTGCGGGCGGAGTATCGAAACGGCCCGGCGTGGTGGTGCAAGAATGCGGGGTTGGGTTGGTCGAAATTGACCAAAGCGGCGCGATGCCCGCCTTTGCCGCGCCTTCAACCACGGTGGACGCCCTGGACCCGGACCAAGTCGAGCGCATCTGCGCAGCACTTGCCCTGCCTCGGGACCTGATCACACGCACTACGCGACTGAACAATGGCCCCACATGGCAGGTGATCGAACTGCAAAGCGCCGCTGACGTTTTGGCCGTGGCCCCATTCGCCAAACGCGGGCCGGAGTTTCGCGGTGTTGCCCTGCTCGGACCGGGCGGCGAAGCAGACGTAGAGGTCCGCAACCTTGGCCCCGCCAGTTCCATGAGCGAGGACCCGATCACCGGGTCGCTGAACGCGGCGCTTGCGTGTTGGAAATACGAAACCGGCGATTGGACGGGCCCAAAGGTGATCGCGCAAGGCACCTGCATCGGTCGCACCGGTCGCGTTTACGCCGATTGTCGCGAGGGCACCGTGTGGATCGGCGGTCAAAGCCACATTCTCATCGACGGCACGGTGACCCTGTAGATCACCCCTCGAGCGACACCCAAAGGACGGTAGCGTCCTCTTCGCTGGTCGAGACACAGCCGTGCCCCATGCCGCTGTCGTAATACACGGAATCCCCCGCCTGCATCTTCAGCGGCCGGTAGTGTTCCGTATAAAGTGTCAGCTCGCCGCTTAGCACGAACATGAACTCTTCACCCCGGTGTCGAACCCAGCTTTCAAACTCAGTGACATCGCGCGCCTTGATGGTGCTGATGTAGGGGACCATGCGTTTGCTGGTCAGTTCACTGCACAGCAGCTCGTGATCATAGGTCGGGGTTTCCTTGTGCTCGCCCTGCCCCTTGCGGGTGAAATCACGACGACCCGAGATATCGCTTTGCGCTGACTGCACAAACAGCTGCGGCGTTTCCAGTTCCAGCGTTTGCATCAAACGGCGGATGATCTCGAAACTGGGGCGGGTTTGATTGTTTTCGATCTTGGACAGGGTCGAGCGACCAATGGCGGCCGCCTTGGCCGCTTCCTCAAGCGTCAGGCCTTTTTCCTTGCGCGCATCCCGAATCATTTTCCCCAGAACTTCGCCATCCGGGGCTTCATTCGCCTCAATCGCGATACCGCTCTCTTCTAATTGAACTGGTTCCATCCGCCCATTTTCCTTGTTTCCCGCAGAGCTTAGCCATGACCTAGTTCATAGTCAAAATTTCTCAACAATAGTTTTTGTTGCTTATAGGGGAAAAGTTTCCTAAAGGAGTCGAAACGCAGCATACAGGCGCATTCGGCGACAATCCGCTACGCGCCATCTCAGGGAGGGGAGACCCATGAGCGCATTTGATCTGATCGTGATCGGTGGTGGACCGGGTGGCTATGTCGCGGCGATCCGCGCGGCTCAACTGGGCCTGTCGGTCGCTTGTGTCGAAGGGCGCGGCGCCCTTGGCGGCACTTGCCTGAACGTTGGTTGCATCCCGTCCAAAGCCTTGCTGACCTCCTCGGCCAAGTTTGCCGAACTCTCCCATGTCTCCTCACACGGCATCTCGGTCGAGGGGGCCAGCATTGATCTGGACGCCATGATGGGGCGCAAGGACAAGGTGGTGGGCGATCTGACCAAAGGGATCGCTTTCCTGTTCAAGAAGAACGGTGTTGAGCACATCGAAGGCTGGGCCAGCATCCCCGCCCCTGGTCAGGTCAAGGTGGGTGACGAGGTCCATGAGGCCAAGAACATCCTGATCGCCACCGGGTCCGAACCGACCCCGCTGCCGGGTGTCGAGATCGACGAAGTGGATGTGGTCAGTTCGACTGGTGCGTTGGCATTGGATGCGGTTCCAGAGCATCTGGTTGTTGTGGGTGCAGGCGTGATCGGCCTGGAGCTGGGCCAGGTCTGGGCCCGTCTGGGCGCCAAGGTGACCGTTGTTGAATTCCTCGACCGTATCCTGCCCGGCATCGACGGCGAAATCGCCAAGCTGTCGCAGCGTGCCTTGTCCAAGCGGGGTCTGAAGTTCCAGCTTGGCCGTGCGTTGAAGACCGTTGAAAAGACCGACGCGGGCCTGTCGCTGACCGTAGAGCGTGTCGGCAAGGACAAAGTCGAGCAGATCGAAGCCGACAAGGTGCTGATCGCCATCGGTCGCCGCCCTGTCACCCGTGGTTTGGGTCTCGAAGACCTGGGGGTCGCTGTGAACGCACGTGGTTTCATCGAAGTTGACGACGCGTTCCAGACCTCGGTCCCCGGCATCTATGCCATCGGCGATTGTGTCCCCGGCCCGATGCTGGCGCACAAGGCCGAAGAGGACGGCGTCGCCTGCGTCGAATCCCTGGCCGGTCAGCACGGCCATGTGGATTACAACACCGTTCCTGGCGTGGTTTACACTGACCCCGAGGTCGCCTCGGTCGGGCAGACCGAAGAGGCGCTTAAAGAGGCAGGCACCGACTATATAAGCGGCAAGTTCACCTTCATGGCGAACTCGCGCGCGCGCTCGACCGGTGAAACCGACGGCGCGGTCAAGGTTCTCGCCACGCCCGAGGGGCAGATCCTGGGCGCGCACATCTGCGGCGCGCATGGCGGCGATCTGATCGCAGAACTGGTGCTGGCCATGACCAAAGGCGCCACCGTTGAAGAGGTCGCGCGCACATGCCACGCCCACCCGGCTATGGGCGAAGCAGTGAAAGAGGCCTGCCTCGACGCGCTTGGCCGCGCCATCCACGCATAAGGGGGACGCCAGATGACCATCCAGCTTCGCCACCCCGAGAAATCCAAAAAGGCCGACAGCGTGATCCCGCGCAAGCCCAAGTGGATCCGCAAGAAAAAGATCGAAAGCGCCGAGTATTACGAAACCCGCCGCCTGATGCGGGACCACAATCTGAGCACGGTTTGTGAAGAAGCGGCCTGTCCCAACATCGGCGAATGCTGGTCGCAGCGCCATGCCACCATGATGATCATGGGCGAGACGTGTACCCGCGGTTGTTCCTTCTGTAACGTGGCGACCGGCAAGCCGGACGCGCTGGATGCGTTTGAACCCGGTCGCGTCGCGCAAGCTGTCAAGAAGCTGGGACTGCGCCATGTGGTGATCACATCCGTTGACCGCGATGATCTGGCGGATGGCGGTGCTGATCACATTGCACAAACCATCCGCGCCGTGCGTCATCAGACCCCCAGAACCACGATCGAAGTGCTGACCCCCGATTTTCTGGGCAAAGGCGACGCCGCGCGGGCCGTGTTCAACGCCGCACCAGACGTGTTCAACCACAACCTTGAAACCGTACCGCATCTTTACCCACGCGTGCGCCCCGGTGCCCGCTACTATACCTCGCTGCGCCTGCTGGATGATGCCAAGCGCGCCAACCCGCAGGTCTTCACCAAGTCCGGCCTGATGGTGGGTCTGGGCGAAACCATGAATGATGTGCGTCAGGTCATGGACGACCTGCGCGCGGCTGGGGTCGATTTTTTGACCGTCGGCCAATACCTGCAGCCCACCCCCAAACATCACCCGATCGACCGGTTCTGGACGCCTGAGGAGTTCGCCCAGCTGGAACAGATCGCAAAGGGCAAGGGCTTCCTCGGCGTATCCGCAACGCCGTTGACCAGATCCTCGTTCCACGCGGACGAAGATTTTGCCGCCTTGAAACAAGCTCGTCTGACGGCTCTCGCCTGAAGCGGTCGAAGATCAAGGCAAATTACCAGACGCAAATGGGAGGGAAACCATGGAAGCGTTAAGTTCAATCGTAGGAGCCATCAATGGCGTCGTGTGGGGGCCGCTGATGCTGGTCCTCATCCTCGGCGTCGGCTTCTTCCTGCAGGTCGGCCTGAAGTTCATGCCGATCCTGAAACTGGGCACGGGCTTCAGCCTGCTGTTCAAAGGCCGTGAAGGCCAAGGCGAAGGCCAGATCAGCCCGTTCAACGCGCTGATGACCTCGCTGTCGGCCACCATTGGCACAGGGAACATCGCCGGTGTTGCCACCGCTGTCTTCCTGGGCGGTCCGGGCGCCTTGTTCTGGATGTGGATGACCGCCCTGGTGGGCATGGCCACCAAATATGCCGAAGCCGTCTGTGCCGTGAAATATCGCGAGACCGACGAGCTGGGCAACTTTGTTGGTGGTCCGATGTACTACATCAAAAACGGCCTCAGCTCGTCGTGGTACTGGCTGGCCCCTGCCTTTGCCCTGTTCGGCGCGATTGCCGCGTTTGGTATCGGCAACGGCGTACAGGCCAACGGCGTAGCACAGGTTCTGGACAGCAACTTTGGCGTCAACACATCCGTGACCGGCGTTGTGCTGATGGTTCTGACCGCAGCCGTGATCCTGGGCGGCATCACTCGCATCGGTGCGGTGGCTGGTAAACTGGTGCCGTTCATGGCCGTCAGCTACATCATCGCAGGCCTGCTGGTTCTGCTGATCAACATCGGCGCCATCGGCGACGCGCTGAGCCTGGTGTTCACGCACGCCTTTACCCCGTCGGCAGCCGAAGGTGGCTTTGCCGGTGCAGCCGTCTGGGCCGCAATCCGCTTTGGTGTGGCCCGTGGTGTGTTCTCGAACGAGGCCGGTCTGGGTTCCGCTCCGATTGCACACGCTGCTGCCTCGACTGCCGGTCCTGTGAACCAGGGTCTGGTTGCGATGCTGGGTACATTCATCGACACCATCATCGTCTGCTCGATCACCGGTCTGGCCATCATCGCCTCGGGCGCGTGGATCTCGGGTGAATCGGGTGCGGCGCTGACTTCGCTGGCGTTTGAAACCTCGCTGCCGGGCATTGGTGGCGCGTTGATCGCCATTGCTCTGTCGATCTTTGCCTTCACCACCATCCTGGGCTGGTCGTTCTACGGTGAAAAATGCGTGGGCTTCTTCTTTGGCGCTCGTGCGCTGATGCCCTACCGCGTGCTGTGGATCGTAGCGATCTACTTTGGTGCGACCGCCGATCTGGGCTTTGTCTGGCTGCTGGCGGACACGCTGAACGCCATGATGGCGATCCCGAACCTGATCGCTCTGGCCCTGCTCAGCCCGGTTGTCTTCAAGCTGACCCGCGAATTCTTCGCCTCTGGCGGAGCCTCGGAAAGCGGCGGCAGTACGGCTGCTGAGTAACACAAACCCTTCGAGAGGGCCGCACCCCGGCCCTCTCCTCCACAATCAGAATTCTTGCCTCGTGAGGAGACGACAGATGGCTACGAAAATCCTGCTTCCGATCGACCACACCGATGACCGGTCCTGGAAAAAGGCGTTGGCGACCGCGCTGGAACAGGCCAAGTTCTATGGTGCAGAACTGCACGCCGTCGAGGTCATCCCCGAGATCATCCAACTGCCGAACCTGCCCGAAGGCTATGGTTCTGGCGCCAAGGACTATGTCCGTGGCAAAGTCGAGGCCATTCTGGCCGCAAACGACGCCGCCTACGTGCCGGTGCACATTGAAGAAGGCAGCGTTTACCGCGAAATCCTCAAGCTTGCCCACAAAGACGGCTATGACATGATCATCATGGCATCGGCCAAAGGCGACTTCCCGAATTATGAAATTGGTCCGAACCTGGCCCGGGTGGTGCGCAACGCGCATTGCACCGTTATGGTCGTCCGTGACTGATCCCGACCCGTCAACTGAAAGGCACCTGTCATGACCGACGCGCCCAAACGCACACCACTTTATGACCTGCACGTCGAACTCGGCGGCAAGATGGTCGACTTCGCGGGCTGGGAAATGCCCGTCCAATACCCCATGGGCATCATGGGCGAACACAACCACACCCGCGCCAAGGCCGGCCTGTTTGACGTCAGCCACATGGGTCAGGTGATCCTGCGCGGCGAAAACGTGGGTGAGAAATTGGAAACACTCTGCCCGCAGGCTTATGCCACCCTGAAAGAGGGCAAGGCGCGCTACGGCTTCTTCACCAATGAAGAGGGCGGGATCATGGACGACCTGATCGTGTCGAACGCAGGCGATCACTTCTTTGTCGTCGTGAACGCCGCCCTGCGTCACCAAGACATCCCGCACATGACCGCCCACCTGGATGGCGTCGAAGTGACCGAGATCTTTGACCGCGCATTGGTTGCGGTCCAAGGCCCGTCAGCCGAAAACGTTGTGGGCGATCTGTGCCCCGCCGCGCGTGAGCTGAAGTTCATGGAAACCACCGTGGCCGACATCAACGGCGTCGAATGCCGCATCTCTCGCCTGGGGTACACCGGCGAAGACGGGTACGAGATCTCGATCCCCGAGGACAAGGCGATCGAAGTGTCGCGCGCGTTCCTGGCGCATGACGATTGTGAGCCTGCGGGTCTTGGCGCACGTGACAGCCTGCGTCTTGAAGCCGGTCTGTGCCTTTATGGCAATGACATCGACCAGTCGACCTCGCCCGTCGAGGCCTCGCTTGGCTGGGCGATGCAAAAGCGCCGCAAGGAAGAAGGCGGGTTCCCCGGTGCCGCGCGCATCCAAAAGGAATTGGCCGAAGGCGCCGCCAAGAAGCTGGTGGGCATCAAGCCCGAAGGCCGCGCCCCTGCCCGTCAACACGTTGAAATCCAATGTCTTGAAGGCAATACTATCGGCGAGATCACCTCGGGAGGCTTTGGCCCCACTGTCGGTGGACCGGTGGCCATGGGCTATGTCTCGGCAGGCCACGGCGAGCCGGGCGAGAAGGTCAACCTGATCATTCGCGGCAAGGTTCAACCTGCCGAAATCGTATCGCTGCCCTTCGTGCAGCAAAACTACAAACGCTAAACAGAGAGCAACTAGAACATGGCTATCTATTATTCCGAAGAGCACGAATGGGTTCTGGTCGAGGGCGACACCGCCACCATCGGCATCACACAGCACGCAGCTGACCAGCTGGGAGAGATCGTTTTTGTCGAGCAGAAAGAAGAAGGCGATGACTTCGAAAAAGGCGACGAAATCGGCGTGATCGAATCCGTCAAAGCCGCGTCCGAAATCTACGCTCCCGTCGATGGCGAAGTTGTCGCCGTGAACGGCGATCTCGAAGAGAACCCCGGCAAGCTGAACGAAAGCCCCGAGGGCGACGCCTGGATCTACAAGATCAAACTGTCGGACGCCTCGCAGCTCGAAGAGCTGATGGATCTGGATGGCTACAAAGCCCTGATCGGCTAAGTCTTCATTTGCCAAACACGCCCGGCGGCAGACCGCCGGGCCGGACATTTGACCTCAGGAGCGCTGAAATGGCCTTCAAACTCACCGATTACGAAGCTTACGATTTCGCCAATCGCCGCCACATCGGCCCGTCGCCCACCGAAATGCGCGATATGCTCAAGGTGATCGGCTTCAAAACCCTGGACGAGCTGATCGACGCCACCGTCCCCCCTGCGATCCGCCAGAAAGAGGCGCTCGATTGGGGTCCGGCGATGACCGAGCGCGATGCGCTGTTCCACATGAAAGAGATCGCGAGCAAGAACAAGGTTCTGACCTCGCTGATTGGTCAGGGCTATTACGGCACCACCACCCCGGCGCCGATCCTGCGCAACATTCTGGAAAACCCGGCGTGGTACACGGCCTATACCCCCTACCAGCCCGAGATTTCCCAGGGCCGTCTTGAGGCGCTGTTGAACTTCCAGACCATGGTCAGCGATCTGACCGGGCTGGACGTTGCAAACGCCTCGCTGCTTGATGAGGCCACCGCAGCAGCCGAAGCCATGGCAATGGCGAAACGCGGCGGACGGTCCAAAGCCAACAACGCGGCCTTCTTTGTCGACAAGAACTGCCACCCGCAGACCATCGCCGTGATCAAAACCCGCGCCGAGCCTTTGGGCGTTGACGTGCAGGTTGCCGATCCCGCTGAGCTGGAAGCCGGTGCCGTCTTTGGCGCGATCTTCCAGTATCCGGGCACCAACGGTCATGTGCAGGACTTCACCGACCAGATCGCTGCGTTGCATGAAAACAAGGCCATCGCCATTGTTGCCGCCGACATCCTGTCGCTGGCGCTGCTGAAATCGCCCGGTGAAATGGGCGCGGACATCGCCATCGGCTCGACCCAGCGGTTCGGCGTGCCCATGGGTTACGGTGGCCCCCACGCCGCTTACATGGCAACCACCGACAAGCTGAAGCGCTCGATGCCCGGTCGGATCATCGGCGTGTCCATCGACGCGCGCGGCAACAAAGCCTATCGCCTTGCGCTGCAAACCCGCGAGCAACATATTCGCCGCGAAAAGGCCAACTCGAACGTTTGTACCGCTCAGGCGCTGCTGGCTGTGATTGCATCGATGTACGCCGTCTACCACGGTCCCGACGGCATCAAGGCAATTGCCCAGTCGGTACACCGCAAGACATCGCGTCTGGCCGTTGGCCTGGAAGAGGCCGGATTCTCGGTCGAACCAGAGGTGTTTTTCGATACCATCACCGTTGAAGTGGGTCACCTGCAGAACGTCGTCATGGAAGCTGCCGTTGCCCGTGGCGTCAACCTGCGCAAAGTGGGTGAGACCAAGGTTGGTATCTCTCTTGACGAGCAGACCCGCCCGGAAACCATCGAGGCCGTCTGGGGTGCCTTTGGCATCGACCGCAAAGACGACAGCACAGAAAAGCACTATCGCCTGCCCGATTATGCGCTGCGTGAAAGCGAATATCTGACCCACCCGATCTTCCACAAGAACCGGGCCGAGGCCGAGATCACCCGCTATATGCGCCGCCTGGCCGACCGAGATCTGGCGCTGGACCGTGCAATGATCCCGCTGGGGTCCTGCACCATGAAGCTGAACGCCACGATCGAGATGATTCCGGTCACCTGGCCCGAGTTCGGCAATCTGCACCCGTTCTGCCCTGAAGATCAGGCGCAGGGCTATCACCAGATGATCGACGATCTGAACGACAAACTGTGTCAGATCACCGGTTATGACGCGATTTCCCAGCAGCCCAACTCGGGCGCGCAGGGTGAGTACGCAGGCCTTTTGACCATCCGCAACTATCACTTCGCCCGCGGCGAGGGGCACCGGAATGTCTGCCTGATCCCGACCTCGGCACATGGCACCAACCCGGCCTCGGCGCAGATGGTGGGCTGGAAGGTTGTTCCGATCAAAGCGGATGACAACGGCAACATTGACCTCAATGACTTCCGCGAGAAGGCCGAAAAGCACTCGAACGAGCTTGCGGGCAGCATGATCACCTACCCCTCGACCCACGGCGTCTTTGAGACCACCGTGCAAGAGGTCTGTGACATCACGCATGAGCATGGCGGTCAGGTCTACATCGACGGGGCCAACATGAACGCCATGGTGGGTCTGTCGCGTCCGGGTGACATTGGCGGCGACGTCAGCCACCTGAACCTGCACAAGACCTTCTGCATTCCGCATGGTGGCGGCGGCCCCGGCATGGGTCCGATCGGCGTCAAGGCACACTTGGCCGAGCACCTGCCGGGTCACCCGGAATACGGCACTGCCGTGGGTCCGGTTTCGGCGGCGCCCTTCGGTTCGCCTTCGATCCTTCCCGTCTCGTGGGCCTATGTGCTGCTGATGGGTGGCGCGGGTCTGACGCAAGCAACCAAAGTGGCGATCCTGAACGCCAACTATATCGCGGCCCGTCTGAAGGACTCGTATCCGATCCTCTACACCTCGGAAACGGGCCGTGTGGCGCATGAATGCATCCTGGACACCCGCCCGCTGAACGACGAGGCCCACGTGAGTGTCGACGACGTTGCCAAACGACTGGTGGACTCGGGCTTCCACGCACCGACCATGTCCTGGCCTGTGGCTGGCACGCTGATGGTGGAACCCACGGAATCCGAGCCGATGGCAGAGCTTGACCGCTTCTGTGACGCCATGATCTCGATCCGTCAGGAGGCGCAGGACATCATCGACGGCAAGATCGACGCGGAAAACAACCCGCTCAAGAACGCGCCGCACACGGTCCGCGATCTGGTGGGTGATTGGGATCGCCCCTACACCCGCGAGCAGGCGTGTTTCCCTCCGGGCAACCTGGGCGTCGACAAATACTGGCCGGTCGTCAATCGGGTCGACAACGCCTATGGCGACCGCAACCTGATCTGCACCTGCCCGCCCATGTCGGACTACGAAGACGACGCCTGATCCAACTCAGGCCTCAAATCAACCAGCCCTGCCGGGATATCTCGGCAGGGCACACCCTCCCCTTTTTTCAGGGTGCCCCCAAAACTGACGCGATCCATCACCAGGAGGAGACAGGCATGACCTTTTTCAATCCGGTTTCAGACACCGCTCAATGCACCCTTGCGCCAACAGGGACGGCACCCGTTCACGACATCGACATCTTGCTGCCCGAATGCGCCCCGCTTGCCGGCACCCAGATGATCGAGGACATGTTCCTATCCGCCAATGAGCTGCTGACAGACGGAGGTTATCGCCTGTCGGTGCGCCACCTGTCCGAGCCGCATCACCAAGACCCCCGCCGCTGGAGCCGCCGCACCGTGGTTTTCCTGGGCGATCTGCACACCCGCTGGCAGGTCTCGGCCGACGACCGCCACAAAGTGCAGCGCATCATCCGCCTGGCACCACGTACGGTTCTGGTGGGTGGCGCGGTGTTCCTGCTGGGCGAAACCGGCCTGCGCGACAACCACCAGATCGCGGTTCATCCAAACTTCATGGCCGCCGCCGAAGAAGAACAGCTGACCCCGGCCCAAGGCGGGCGTCACACCGCCAGCTCGAACACGCTGCACAGCGCCACCAGCCCCTTTGCCGCGCTCAATCTGTTCATCGACCTGATACGGGATGACCATGGGCAATTCATTGCAGGTGCCCTGGCCGAATATCTGGGTCTGTCGAATCCATCCGAACGCACCCGAAGCAAGGTGGCTCTGCGCCTGAAACAACGCGCCGAGGGCGACGCCCTGATCGCGCGCATTCTGGACCTGATGCAGGACCACATCGAAGAGCCCAAGCGGGTGCGCGATCTGGCACGTCAGGTGGGTGTTTCAACCCGCAAGCTGGAACGCCGATTTCAGGAAAAGACCGACACCACCCCGCTGGTGGCTTATCGCAATTTGCGGATCGAGCGCGCGCATCAGCTGATGGTGCATTCCAGCCTGTCGCTGCCCGAGATCGTGATCGCGACCGGGTTCAGCTCGCTTACAAACCTCAGCTATTGGTGCCGCAAGGAACTGGGCTCAAGCCCACGAACACTGCGCCGTCAAGCCTTTGCCAACACGGCAGAAGCCCGGAGTGCTTAAACAGCTAGAAAAGAATGGAAAGCCTGGGAATTTAAAAGACGATCCAAACACTAAGCAATGTGCTGGTAACCGCAATGATCCCCAGCGACGCCAACACGACAGCAAAGGTGACCAGAGTCTTGTCCAGACCAGTCGAAGCGGGGCTAACAGTTTGGGATTCGTTGCTCATGCCCCTGACCTAATGCGTGGTGACAGGGGCTTCAATAAGCGGGAAATCGCCCGGCAAATTCCCGCTCGTGCACATTTTCACGAGGCCGCGACACTGGCCTTTGGACCGGGGATCAAACGACTGAGCATGGCGCCGGTTTCCGTCTTCGCCAATTCTTCGACCGAACGCAGAAACGCCCGCTGCGAGGTCCACCCGTTGCGCAAAGCAACCTGATCCGGTGAGCCCTGCACCTGCCCGTTTTGTTGCAACTGCTGGACCGCGCAGCTGGCCTCGAGCAGCGCCTGATGGGTGCCAGCATCAAACCAGGCATAGCCCTGCCCCAACCGTTCCACGGACAACTCTCCTTGGGTCAGATAGCTTTCCAGCAGCGACACGATCTCAAGCTCACCACGGTTGGACGGCTCAACCCGACGCGCGCGTTCGGGCGCGGTGCCGTCCAGAATATACAGCCCCGTGATCGCAAAGTTTGACGGCGGCACCTCGGGCTTTTCAACGATCCCGGTCACGGTATCCCCCTCACAGGCCACAACGCCGTATCGTTTGGGATCCTCGACCTGATAGGCAAAAATCGTCCCCCCTCGGTTCTCCCTCAAGGCTGCTTGCAAGCGCTCGGCAAGGTCGGGACCAAAGAACAGGTTGTCCCCCAGCACCAGCACGGACGGTGCGCCATCCAGAAACCCCTCAGCCAAGGTATAGGCCTGCGCGATGCCATCGGCCGAAGGCTGCACAATCCAGGTGAACGACACGCCCCACTGCCGCCCGTCGCCCAGAAACCGTTGAAAAATGGGTTGATCCTGGGGCGAAGTGATGATCGCAATGTCGCGAATACCGGCCATCATCAAGACACTGATCGGGTAATAGATCATCGGCTTGTCATAGACCGGCAGAAGCGGCTTGCTGATGCCGGTGGTCAGGGGGCGCAACCGCGTGCCGTTGCCGCCGGCCAGAATGATACCTTTATGGGTCATGTAAATCCTCCGTGAAAACAACTGGTCAATAGGCCCCGCGCCCGCCCCAGACGGCCTGGAATGTGCGGAACATGATCTGGATATCCGTCAGAACAGAGACCTGCCGGGCATAGGCCAGATCCAGCGCGATCATCTCATCAAAGCTCACGTCCGCGCGGCCCGATACCTGCCACAGGCCGGTGATGCCGGGCAGAACGCTGTGGCGCCCATGCGCCTTGGCGGAATAGGCCGCAACCTCTTGCGGCAAGGCCGGGCGCGGGCCGACCAGCGACATGTCGCCCCTGAGCACGTTGATCAGTTGCGGCAACTCATCGAGCGACCAGCGACGGATGAACCGACCCACCGGGGTGACGCGCGGGTCCTTGCGCATCTTGAAACAGACGCCGTCTCGTTCGCTGTGCTGGACCAATTGCGCCCGACGCGTCTCGGCATCGCGGTACATCGAGCGGAACTTGAGCATCCGAAACGGTTCCCCATAGCGCCCCACCCGGGTCTGCACAAAAAACACCGGCCCGCGCGAAGTCAGCGCAACCAGCCCCGCAACGATCGCCAGAACCGGCCAGATCGCCAGCAAAATCAACCCGGTCAAGACCAGATCCAGCACCCGCTTGGCGTTGACCTTGGGCAACTTTGAGGTGCGCTTTACGGGAGCAATTGAGGTCATGGTCATTGCAATCTCCTGTGGTCCAAAAGGTCAAGTCCGCACGCTCAGCCAGGGATCGGCTGGCAAGGCATTTCGCATCACCGCGACGCTGCCGTTTCGGGGCAAGGTGTCGAGGCAGTCGATTTGGGAAAGAACAGCGTCCTTGGCGTCGCCGGGGTACATTTCCACCACCCCCACATCGCTGGCGGACAGTACAAACTTGCTGGCAAGGCGGTCTGTCAGGCTTCCGGCCGAAACAACGATCACGTCGAAATCACCCACCAGCTTGTCCAACGACCGGCGCACCATCGGGGCCGAAACCGAGGTGTCGTCGATATCGCTCTCGGGGCCTTTGCGCAGTTCCCAAGCGCCAGTGCTGCCACGCATGGCACGGGGATGTCCGCCCTCGTCGCTCAGCACACTGCGCCAACGGTTTGCGGGCACCGAGGTCTGCGTTACCACGATGTCGCCTTCGACAAAGAGGGCTTTCATCCGGGCTCGGGCATAGCTGGCGGCCAGGGCCCGGGCCAATTCGGTTGTGTCGCGGTCGGCGGCGCAGGTGACGGCAATGATGGGTGCTTTGCCCACAAGGCGCGGATGACGCAGGGGACGCAGTTGCAATTCATTGCGCAACAGGTCGGCGGCCTGTGCGTCGTCACTGCCCGCGTCCGAGACCTGAAGGACAGGCACGCGATGCTCGACCGAAGACAGGGTTTCGGCAAAGCGCACGCGCCGCTCGGCCATGCCAAGTCCAAGGGCAATCAACAGCGACAGCCCGGCACCGCCGACAAGCCCCGCAGCAGCCAGCATCTTGCGGCTGTCGCTGACAGGGTTGGTCGGACGCGAGGCGGGCGACATCAAAACCGCATACCCCGGCAGAGCGCGCCCAGTCTCCAGGCGGATCACCTCAAGTGCGCGGCGGGTTTCTTCCAGCAGCTTTTGCGCCTCGTCTATGTCCTGCTCGACCTGATCCAGCTCGATCCGGCGGCGGTTGAGATCGCGCGCCTCTTTGCGCGCGTTGGCAAGTTGTCCTTCGACCTTGGTGTAAAGGGCGCGAATGTCGGCCAGGCTGGTGTCCGTGCCTTCGGCCGAGGCGTCGGTCAATGCACCGGTCTGCCCCAACACCTTGATCTGCTCGCGACGATCCGCCAGCGCCTTTTCGATCACCGCGATCTCATCCAGCTTGGCTGCGACCTTCAGTTCGAACCGCGCATTGTTCTGCCCCTGATACCCGGCACGCAGCCCAGCCAATTGGCTCATCAGTTTGGCGCGCTCAAAGTTCAGATCCGCCATCGCCCGGTCCAGCAGGGTGGCGCGCATGATCTCTTCGTCCGAGGTATCGGCCGAGGCGCCGCCACTGTTGGCTTCCAACGCAATCAGGGTCGCGGCCACTTCGGATTTTCGCGCGGCCAGACCGTCAATCTGAGCGATCTTTTCGATATGTGCCTTGGCCAGCGCGTTCATGCCATACTCACCCCCTACTTCAAGCTGGGTGGCGCGTAGATCGGTTAGGCGTTCGACCAGTTCCTGCTCACGCGCATACAACTCTGCCAGACGCACTGCCGAGCGGGCCTCTTTGGCTTCGTTCTTGAGCGTCAGATAGGCCGAAACCACCGCATCCAGTTTAATCTGTGCAAAGCCCGGATCGCGGCTTTTGGTTTTCAGAATGATCAGACTGTCCGAGCGGCGGATTTCAACCGAGCCCGCCAGGTCAGAGACCCGGATCCCCCCCGCCGTTTCGGGATCCTGGACCGCAATAGTGTCCACCGCCCGCGACATAACCGGGTGCGAGGCAACATAGGTGGTCTCGGCCTTGACGAAACTATCAAAGGTTTTCAGGACCGAGGCCTCTCCGGTCGAGTAGAGGATGTTGGTCTCCTGAGGGAACACCCGCAGGATGGCCTGTGCCTCGTACAGCTGAACACCGGCAAGATAGCCCAGACCGGCGCAGATCGCCCCAAGCGCTGCGGCCCCGGCCATGGCGCGTTTCCAGCGCCCCCGCAGGGCACGGGCGAACCCGGCCAACGGGTTTTGTTCCGGCGCCTCAACCGGCGGCAGGACCGGTGTGGCCTGTTCCGTGACCGTGGGTTGGGGGAGAGCTGCGAGAGTCATGCCTGTCACCGCACCGCACGTGAGGTCAGGTCACGTTCCCAACGGGTTTCATCGGCAACCTCGAACACAAGCGCCAGTCGCACCCAGGTGACCACGGCCAGAAAGACGGCAATCGGCAAAGCCTCACGCGGGGACGACAACGCACGCCCCAACATGCGGAACCTACGGATCCGCTCGGGGCTGGGCAGGCCCAGTTTGGCAACCTCACGGGCCCCCCTGAGACTGCGGCGGCGAATGTTGACAAGCGCACCGAGCGTCGCTGGGGACCGAGCCACAAAAGTACACCCAGGAACGGTCGCAACCTGCCCTTCGCCAAAGCTGCGGCGTACGTATTCGTCATCTGCGGTCACGTCCGGCAACGGGAACACCCGCGCGGCACCAGATGCGGACACGGCAAACAATCCACCGAACTTTCCCCGATCAAAGTAAGGGTTTGATCGCCACCCTTGATAAAAGGCCCGAACCAGAGCAGATGCGTGCGCCGTATCAACTTTCATCTTGCCGCAGGCCGCCATTGCGTCCTGGTCACTTACTGCGGCGACAAGCGCGGTGACAGATTCGGCCGTTACATCCAAATCTGCGTCCATGCAGACAATCGGCGCTTGCGTATTCGCTGCTGCATACCCCAGGTTCAGCGCATGGCATTTTCCTGCCTGCTCAGTCTCGATGATCCGAGCTTGCGGCAAAGCTGCACGGGCACGGGCAGCGGTGGCATCTGAACAGCCATTCGCGATCACGATGACCTGAAAATCGTCCAAACGCAGGCCGCGCGACAGGAACCAGAGCGTGCGCCCAATCACTTCGGCTTCGTCGTGAGCCGGGATGAGGATGGTGGCCTTGCTCATACCGCCCTCACCGTGTCATTGGATGGCAGGACATGCTGGTCTTCGTGGCCATCCCAGACAAAGTCCCGAATGACCTCGAGCAGTGGTTCCAGCGTGGCGACATCGGGTTGAACCGGAGCTATCGCGACCTCGCACCCGGATCGGACATACCAATCCAAGGTTTCATGCAGCGCTTCGTTGTCCTCGACCACCGTCACATTCGACAGGCGTGCCATTTCTTGCGCGGTGTCCATTTGGTGATCGTTGCGGTGTTCGCCAAGATGAAAGCGACGCGGCATCAGAATGATTGGCTTGCCCAGCTCGGCTGCGGACAAGATGGTGCCCATACCAGCATGGGCCACAATCAGCCGGGCCGCCTTGAAGCGTTGACGGAACTCGGCCTGCCCCAGATTTTC
The DNA here is from genome assembly GCF_900172225.1 of Falsiruegeria litorea R37. Taxonomy (NCBI): domain Bacteria; kingdom Pseudomonadati; phylum Pseudomonadota; class Alphaproteobacteria; order Rhodobacterales; family Roseobacteraceae; genus Falsiruegeria; species Falsiruegeria litorea. The sequence continues at coordinate 250,767 of NZ_FWFO01000004.1, read as the reverse complement.
GATCGTCTCCATGTTTTGAAACGACCCCTGGCTGCTGCCAATCTGAGCGAAAACCGGAACACCTGGATTGCCACCGGCCCAATCGTCCAGGGCATGAAGCATGCGATCAAATGGCAGCTGCGTGCCAACGGTTGCGAAAATCATGGGGGGATCCTTTTGGGACAGTGCAGGTTTCAGATCACTGCGCCGCGGTATTCGGCACCGGTCAGGTCAGCGACAGCTGGCCATTGCGACAGAACGCGGTCCGCGACATCCAGCGACAAGCGCGCCGATATCGACAGAGCGCGGGCATTGGCAATCGAGTCGATGAACATCGTGCGGGCGCCAATCAGACGGGCGAGGCGAATGGCGAGAAACCCGCCTGCGGCACCAGTTGAAATGACCACATCAGGACGCACCCGCAGCACGATCCAGGCCAGCCGCAACACGCATGCAATCAGACGCAACGGCGTATCCTTGTTGGCGTCCGGATACGTGTGCACTTGCCCATCGCTTACGCCATCAGAGGCCGTGCTATCGGTGGTGGCATAGTGCACCTCAGCCCCGGCAAAAGCAGGCGACAGATGCTGCATCTGAACCCAATGCCCTCCGCCGGACGAGACGGCCAGAACAACGGGACTGTTGCGTGAATGGTCAGTCATTGTTTTGCTCCCAAGTTTCTCTTCGATGTCTTGAGAACAAATCTACGCGGACTTAACCCTTTGATGAGGCGTCGCAAAAGTCACCCTGACGCCAACAAAGGTGAGCTCAACTATGCTTTGGGATAGCCCGCTGACCCGCCGAGGCGGGCAGCAAATCGGTATATAGATCGACCAGACGATCCGCCTTGTTCGCCCACAGGCCCTCGCGCAGAACCTTGGCCCGTGCGCCCTCTCCCAGTCGTGCCCGCAACTTTGCATCCTGAGCAAGCGTTCCAAGGACCTGAGCGATCGAGGTGGCGAACTGTTCGGGCGTTCTCACCGGCAAGCGGAAGCCGCATGTGTCATCCACGATCCAGCTTGGTCCGCCCCGGTCGGCAGTCACGATTGGCAGACCATGGCGCATCGCTTCATAGAGCACCCCGCCAGCGGGTTCACGAAATGACGGGAAGCAGAACACGTCATGCGAGGCATATAGCGTTTCCAGCTGATCGCGTGGCACCTTGCCGAGGAAGTGCACCCGGTCGGATACCCCAAGCCGCTCGGCCTCGGTCTGGCACAGGTCGAGTTCTTCTCCATCCCCCGCGCTGGTGAGCGTCACACCCGGCATATCCCGCAACTGCGCAAGCGCACGAACCGTGTCGCGCAACCCCTTGGTGCGCACCGCACGACCGACATGGAGGATGCGCATCTGCCCGGGAATACGGGCGCGCGGCTGCACCGGCTCGACATCATCGATGCCCAATTCAAGCATCGGCTCGAACCGCTGCAAGGGAATGTCGCACAGAACATCACGCACATAAGGTGCAACACCCAACATACAGGCGGCCTGCATGTAACTGGCCCGCAGCCATGGGTCGTGACGAAACCGATAGGCATCCAGCCCCCGCAACCTGGTAAACATCGGCGCGCTTGCAGCCTCGGATCGGAATGCCTCTGGGGTGTCCAAAGCACCACCCAGGGGACCGATGACATAAGGTATCTCAAAGTGGCGCAGGGGCGAGGCATAACGGGCAGCCTGTGGCATCAATTGATGCGCGATATCAAAGTGCTCACCCTGTTTCATCTGCTCGGAAATCCAGCGGCGCACGTGGCCTGAAAACACCGGCCAGGCGGGTTTGAGCATCGCGTTCACCCGCTCGTGTACCCGGGCCCAAGCGGGCTCGGGCCAGGTCACGACCCGAGCCTCAGGCAATTGGTCTGCAACGCTCTGGCGCCCTTGGCGCTGAAAGGTCAACACGGTCAAGTTCACGCGTTTAGACAGCGCCTTGGCCCACTTATAGGCAATCAAGGCCTCTCCGACATCGGTGGCATCGACATTTGGGGCGATTATCAGGACACGCATCATTGAGCCGCCCCCTTGGTCACGTTGGTGCGAAATCGGGGCCAGGCCTGTGGCAGATCGCGTACCACTGACAAGAAATGCAGGGCACGCGCACCTGCGCGATTGGGGTGCACCAACCCCAAAGCCGTCCAGAACACCGCGCGCGATGCATTGTGAAAGGTCAAAACCGCAAAACAGGCCAACCCGGCCAATGTTCCGCCATGCTTGCGATGCAGCCGGGTGACACCTTCGGTCATCATCACATCCCGGCGATGATCAAGCTTTGCCACAGAACCGCCGCCAAAATGCGTGACAGCGGGGATCGGAACATAAGTCAGCCCCCACCCTGCTTGCGCAAACCGAAGGCACCAATCTGTCTCTTCTCCGTAAAAGAAAAAGGCCTCATCGAGCAATCCAACCTGCTCCATGGCACTGCGGCGAACCACCATGGCCGCCCCCGAGATCACGTCGACGTGCCGTTCGGTCGATCTGTCCCATCCGGTCATGCGATAGCTGTCCAGCCGTTCGATGCGGGTTAACCCAAGTGCCTGCATAACCAGAAACCTGAGTGACGGAAAGGCACTGCACGACGGTTGAATGGTGCCATCCGTGTTCAGAACCCGCGGCCCCATCACCCCGATCTTTGGGTGGGTGTCCATCCATTCAACGGCTTTGGACAGCACCGCACCATGGATCAACGTATCCGTGTTGAGCAGCAGAATGTACCGCCCGCAAGCCCGCCGAAGCGCCAGATTGTTGCCCCCCGCAAAACCAAGGTTGCGCGCACTCTCGATAAGGGTGACCTGCGGAAACTCGGCCTGCACCATTCCAACCGAAGCGTCACCCGACGCATTGTCGACCACCAGGACCTCGGCCCGCAGCCCTAGCAAACCATCAAAGACGCTACGCAAGCAATCGCGCAGCAGATTACAGGTGTTCCAGTTCACGATGACAATCGAAATATCCATGGCGAAGACCTTCTTTGAAATAGCTCAAAACAACCGCTCAGGCCGCAATTGGGTCTGAGAAAGTGCAAATGAACGGTTAACCGTGGGGGACGACGGGCGGGCATCCAACAGCCAGCTGCCCGCCCCGATGAGGAAAAAGAACAACACGAACAGCGCGTTCCACAGGTGGACCGTGGCCGCGGCCACGCTGATCCCGAACAGAGTAAAGGCCCATGCATGACGTGCCCGGCGCCATTCGGCAGGAAGGCCCCTGCGGCGCCCCACAGACCAGATCAGCCCCAACAGCAGCCCAAGCAACAGCAAAAACGCAGGCAACCCGTAGCGCACAGCCGTCACCAGCCAGAAATTGTCCATGCTGTCAGACATCCAGGTCGGCCGCACCCAATCGCCCAGGCCAATCCCCAGAACCGGATGGCGGGCCACCTCTGCGGTGCCATACTCAAAAATCAGGATGCGGTTGTAGGCGGACTGTTTCGAGAAGGTCAGGTAGTTGACGAAGACATGAAACGGGGTCTTGGTCGACAGCAGATCGACCGCCAGATAGGCCAGCCCGAAGAGAGAAAAAAGTGCGGCCCAACGTCCTTGGATCTTGCCCAGGACGCGCTCCCACGTGGCAACGAACCCCTGCATCATCAGTACCACATATGGTCCCCCCGAGGCTGACATGAAGGTCGCAAGCCCAACACCGGCCACCTTCGCCATGCCCGACACACTGCTCAGCCGCTTTTCGGCCACCACAAAATATGCCAGCGAAAAGGCCGACGCCGAAAAAACCCCGTACAAGATCGGGTGATCAAACGGTCCAAACGTGCGTTCGATACCCATCCGCGGTTCGATGTAGGCAGCCGGTCTGCCACCAAAAGCACCAGAAATGCTATCGTGAAGGATATGGATGCCGGTCAACGCCTCGGGCACCGTGAACAGCAGCGTCGCCAGCACCAACCCGACATATGCGAAAGCCATCGCAACAAACTCTTGGTACGTTCGGATGTACAGACGGCCAATCAGATAGGCCCCGGCACATTCGACAAAGTAGATGCCACCGGATTCGATCCCCTGCGCCAAACCACCCCAATTTATGAGTGCAAAAATCGCCCACGTACAATGCAGCAACAGCAACCCGTCAAACAAGGTGAACCGACCGCGGCGACCGGAAATCAACTGCATTAGCATGGGCAGGATCATGACGATCAAAACCACGCGATACGCTGACAACCTCAGGCCACCCAAATTCAACGACACGGCAGTCGGCAACATCATTGCCAGGAAAAAAACAACAATTGCCGCGGGGACACCGAACACAGTTTTTACATTTGAGGCAGCGATGCTCATGCGCGTGCCCCCTTGAGGGCCCGAAATGAGGATGGGCGCTCGACAAGGTGCCAACTGGCCATGGCAAAGGGCATTGTCGCCATCAGGCTCAGCCCGGCCAACGACAGCGGATCAAGGCCAGGACAAAGCCAAACGACGCTCTGCGCTACGGGCCAGCCATAGATATAAAGGCCAAAGGAGTAATCCGCTCCAAGCTGAATCTGAGGAGCGCTCAACACGAGAAAGAAAACGCCAAGGCAGATCGTGACAATCGCCAAGGGTGCAACCAGAGCCGGAGTGAAAAAAATCGCGATCAGGCCGGTTTTCCAGCTTAGTCGCACCTGTTGCCGCAGGCCGCAAACCACCATCCCCAAGGCAAACGCAAAGAAAAGCGGCAAAGACGTCGCCACACGATGGGGCAAATACTCGGCCCAGAACTGCCCCAATCCGGCAACGAGCAGAACAAACAAGATACAGTAGGGTCTGAGAGTTTTCGGCAAGAGGGCAATCAAGGCGCACAAGCCATAAGCCGCGACCTCATAAAACAAGCTCCACAAAGGGCCATTTACAACCAAGGGATAAGGATTGTTGGCAAATGCCTCTGTCAACCGATGTTCGATGGACACCAACGACACAGCGCGCAATGCCCATGTGGTGGCCTCGGCCCAATCCACCGTTGCGCCGCTGAGCATGGCCAGACCCAATGTGACGATCACGGCGCCTCCCAAGCCCGGGAAAATCCGCAAGGCCCGAGCCCGCCAGAAAGCGCGAGACGATTTGCGCAAACTGCTGGCTGTGATCAAGACGCCGGACAAGAAAAAGAACAAGACCACGGCCCACCCGCCCAAGGACCGCCCGGTCTGCGCCGCCAACGGTTCGACGGTGCCCGGTCCAAGAGCCAATGGCCATGCATGGCTGACGATGACACCGCCAGCCAATACCAGACGCAGAGCATCCAGATTGCCGGTGCAACCGCGGTCCATCGCCTCGGCCAAAGTCATTTTGCTACCTCGGAAATCGACACCTTGCGCCACAGGCGTTCGCGCAAAATCCGTTTCCAAGTCCCCAGAACTGATTGCACCTTTTGCTTGGTCGAAAGACCCAACCACAACTCGAACAATCGCTGCCCCTTGGTCTTTGGGGCGGGCAAACCGACTGCCCGCATGGCCAAGGTCCGCCCCCAGACCGCACCATGGTTGTTTTTCAGGTTCGGTTGCGCGCGTTCGATCACGTCCCGTGACTGTGGCGTGGCAATCAGAACGCCTGTGCGGATTGCGTCCTGGATCAGCTTTTGCCCTTTCTCCGTGCGGGCCACGATCAAGGACTGCCCCGCCTCGGATTGATCGGCAGGGGGCGTATGCCAGGGATCTCCGACAGAGATATCAGCCAAGGCGCCGGTGTGGTCGGCGCACATCCGGCAGCGCCACCGACGCTCGGACTGCAAGATTTTCCCCCAACCTTCGGCATAGGAAATGCCCTCGCTGGTCTGTTCGGTGCCGTCCTCGCCAACCCAGGTGGCCTGCATCCGACCGGGCCATCCATTGCCCCGATACCTCAGATCGACCAGGCGCGCCTGCTTTGGCACCTCCAGTCGGTCTAGCAGCCGATCAGTGGCTTGCAGGTTCGGCGCGCCGGCACAGAAAATCGAAATGGTCAGGGGGATCTGGTCGCCCAAACTAGGCTGTGTCTGGCTCACCCGCTTGACCGAGGCCACATCGCAAGGCTTTCCAACAAAGACCACTCGGTCCGTGCCTGCGGCAATCTCCTTGATCGCTTCGGCCGGGCTGGCTTGGGCATAGCGTGACCCGGTGCCGCGCATAAGCCCTGCCCGGTCACGACTGATCACCGCCTGATTCAGGCGTGGGTCGTCCGGACGCGCCGCAATGTGGGCCACGCCATCCGCCTGCGCCGTTTCCAGTGCAAACAGAGCAAGCGCAGTTACAGCGCCCCCCGATGAACCACTTTGACGGACCTCGGGATCAGCTGCCCAGCCCTGCCAAACACTGGAAACCGGGCCCCAATCGGCATCGATATCGTCCTGGCATTGCAGGTCGGACCAATCCCCCGTTGCCCCGCCACAGACAGCGACGGCGGCCTCCGCTGCCCGCTTGCCCCGGATCGAGTTTTCGACAACCGGACGGCGGCCATTCACCGGGTCCTCAAACATCTGTATGGCCGAAGGGAAAACCCCGGCACAGGCGCCGCAGCCTGTGCACAGGTTTTTGGCAACGATGGTGCTGATAGGATCGGTGCTCATGCAAATACCTCTTTGATCAATGTCGGCTTCAATGTTGTGTTTGCCTGCAGCACGGCGCGGATCGTCGCTCCGGCCTCGCCCAATGCAGCGGCCCAGGCAACCGCCGCCAACGGCAGGCCACCCATTGCGCAAAAGGCTGCAGGAACAATGGCCAAGGCCCGTATCAGGTTGGCCCGGGCAGGATCAGCCGTGCGACCGGTCGCTACCGCAAGCTGCGAAAACGGCGTTCTCAGGATGCGAAATCCACCGGCCATGGCGACCGCAACGCTCAACAGCGGATCAGGCCGGAACGCCGAGCCATAAACGGCCTCGATCGCGGCAGGAGCAAAAAAGACGAAACTTGCGGCAAACCCGGTCGCGCCAGCGATGTATCCTGCCAGAACCGGTGTCCAAATCTGTGGCAGGCGCTTTTCCCGATGGGCTGCGCTCAGCCGGGGCAGCAGCAAAGACGCGGCTGCGCGCCCCGCAATTTGGGCCGGAAGCATCGCCAGTTGCAGGGCGATCCCATAGACCGCCAAAACGGCCCAACCGTATACTTCGGCAACAATCAGGCGATCCGCGTAGAACGCGCAAAACAACAGCGCGGCGTTCATCATCAGGGGCGCGCCGAACCGATACACGCGCTCCAACGCGCCCCACGACATCGCCAGGCGGTAAGGGCGAACAGCCGCCGCGTGGGACAACAACGCAAATGTCATTGCATGCATGACCAAAACCGCCGACATGGCACGATGGTCCTGAAACATCAGGGCCGCTGGAAACACAGCAACGGCCGCAACCAGTGTTGCCCCCGCCTCGACCCTTGCCATGGCCCCGTAGCGGAACCGCCGTTCAAAGCGGCGAAAATCAAGATGCACAAATCCCCGCGCAACGGGCACGAGCGCCAAGAAGGCATAGGCCGCGCTGTCCGGACCCTTGCCCAAAACCAGAGCAAACACCGGTGCCAGGCCCAGCAGGATCACCCCCACAATCAAGCCGCGCAGAACCGACACCCCCTGCAGCTCGGCCTGCAATCGGGCCGTCTCCCCGTCGGCTGCCTGCACCATCAAGCGGTCGATGCCAAAATCACTGGCCATCTCGGCCATGCGCACGGTCAGTGCCAACATCATCGCTTGCCCCAACTCGTCCGGCCCCAGGACATGGGCAAAGACAACCGACCGCCCCAAGGCTGCGGCTTCGGCCAGAACAGGCACGCCCCATACAAGTGGCCGACCGGATAGCTGCGAGCAGATCATCGGCCACCTGCTCCGGCCTGTTTGGCCATATCGTCCATCTCGCGCGTGGCCCGATGTTTGATCTCGGAAATCCGCTGTGACAAGCAATGCTTCAGCGCCTTGCGACGGGCAAAGGATTCTACAGCTCGGACCGCGATTCCGCTTGCACTGGTGGTACGCAGGTCGACCACCTCGTCCCCGATCCCGCATTCGGCAAACACGCCTTTGGCCTTATCGGTGTACCCCAGGCCAAGCGTCGGAGTTCCGGATGAAAACGCGCCGATTGTGGCGTGCATCCGGGCCCCTGCAAACCAATCCAAACGTGCCAGAACCCACTTCAACTCCATCGCGTTCAATGGATCATCCAATACCTCGACCCGCCCCTTTCCCATTTCGCCCAACCGGGCTTGCAGCGCTTGTGCTGCGGCAAGATCGCTTTCCGCATCGCCATCTGGGCGATGCACATGGGGAACAAGAACCAATCGCAGGTTCTGATCGGCCTTCAACAACGCGCGGGCCACTGCAGTTATCTGCGTGCTGTGAGGCGCGTTCAGTCCGAAATCCTGCTGTGCCTGATCCCCCTGATTGAACAGCAAACCCGAGACGTTCAAACCCGCCAATGGATAGCTTCGCTCATGCGTAAGAAGCCGCGCAATTTCCGGCTTCAGCGTTGCGGGCGCCATCTCGGGCAAGGCGACGGCCACATCAACGCCCAAGCGGTGCCGAGCCGGATCAAACGCAGACCCCAGCGCACTTTGCAAAAACACGTAACTTTGCTCGTCACGAACCCAAACCGCGGTTGCGCGTTCCAGAATGTCCCGGGCAATCGCTTGCGTTGCAGGGGTGGAAAAAGGCCCCAGCTTCTGCGGCAACAGGATCAGCGGCACACCCGCGTCCAGAACCATACGTTTGCTCAGGCTCATCGCCTGAAACCGCTTGGCACCGTAGAGGTCGGTGAAACTGTCGCCACCCGAAATATCAAGAACAGCCTGCGATCCTGCAATCACGCGGGCAGCGGCACTCAGGTGGCTCCCGTGGCGCACCAGCGCATGAGCTGTTCGCAGATTGTCACCGCGCCAAAATCGCCTGTGATGGGTCAACCCAACCAGATCGACCTGGGCGTATCCCCAGTCGGCATGACGCAGACCGCGGCCATGATCCGCCACAGTCAGTTTCGATGCCCCCCGCCGGGTCAATCCGGCGACGATGGAATGGCACAACGCGCTTACGCCTTGATTGCCGGTGTCTGGTGCTGCGTTCAAAAGAGTAATCATTTGCGTCCTCGGAAAGCTTTTGATCAAGCTAACTCGGGCAACCACACCGTCCTGGACACGCAAGCGTTGAGGCGCCGTTCCGAAAGGCGCTCGGCGCTAACCGAAAGGTTAGAATATCATCATTTCGATGCTTAAATTGGCCCGCCCCCGATGTGCCGGGCCTGCAGAAGACGGGCCATGCAATCAGCACCGGCACCAAAGAAAAATCCGAATTCGCAGGCAGTTACCCGGGCAAGGTTTCGACGGGTCTAGCAAGTTGACAAGGCGTAGGAATTGGCTGATACAGCCGAACCAAGTGCGGGCCGTTAGCTCAGCTGGATTAGAGCAGGGAACTTCTAATTCTCAGGTCGGGGGTTCGAGTCCTCCACGGCTCGCCACTTCTTCTCAAAAGAGCCTTGGCAAGGGTTGAGTCTGCGTTCGCCACAGTGGGTGGTTCGCAAATCTCTTAGCCCGTCGGTTTGAGATCCAGCCGCATAAAGGCGCTGTTGGGGTCGTCTTCGTATCCAAAAATCGGGCCACAATAGTTGTATCCCAACGCCTCATAGAGCTTGCGAGCCGCTCGGTACTCATCAAGGTGCTCGGCCCCGGTTTCCAACACCAGCGCGGTTGCCCCACTTTGACGCGCATCCTGTTCAAGATGTGCCATCAGATCTCGGGCCAACCCACGACCACGGGCCGCGCTTGAAACATGTACGGATTTGACCTCGGCCGTGCCATCATCCAACGCCTTCAACGCGCCGCAGCCCAAGGGGGTCTCGCCCTCGTAAAGCACCCAGAACCGGATGTCAGGCGTACGCAGCGCATCAGCGCCCATGGTGTGGTTGCTCTCATCCGGCCCGGCATCCTGGCTGTGGGCCAGATGCGCCTCGATCAGGGGACGCACGTCTTCGGCGCCCGGGTCAGCAAGGCGAATATCGATCATGGGATCAGTGGGTCCAGGGACCGCGTCGGTTGGTGGCAAAGTTCTCGCCATAGCCGCCCGCCCGCAGGTTGGGCTTGCGCGTCTTCGGCTCGATCACCTGGGCGTCGATGCCGTGGGATTGGGCGTATTCCACCGCCTCTTCCTTGCTGTCGAACCGCAGGCGCACCTGGGTCTGCGTGTCCGAGCTGGAGGTCCACCCCATCAGCGGATCCACCTCGCGCGACGAGGCCTGACCGTATTCCAGAACCCACTTGCGGGTTTTGGCCATACCAGAGGTCATGGCGTTTCGAGCTGGCTTGAAAATACGGGCACGCATGGGCTGTCTCCTGTCTTTAGGTGTTTTGGCAAAGAATCGGCGGATCGACAAGAACCCAATCGGTAAATTGCGCCGCTTTGTCCTGCCTGCGGGCGCAGATCGGGTCCACGACGCCCTTGATGACAGAAATTGTCATCGGCTTGCCAGATCGGCCTTGAACCAAACCCCGAACAGATCAAAATATGAAGCGCCACAAAGGACGCCGCCCGATGCCCTATGCCCATTCCGACAACACACAAATGGTGAGCGAGGACGTGCGCGCACGCCTCAAGCTTGAGGGCGGCAAAGAATTTGTCATGCACACAGATTTCTCTCCGGCAGGTGACCAGCCCACCGCCATTGCCGAGCTGTCCGGAGGTGTATTCGACGGCGAGCGGGACCAGGTCCTGTTGGGGGCCACCGGCACAGGCAAAACCTTTACCATGGCCAAGGTCATCGAACAGACACAGCGCCCGGCGATCATCCTGGCGCCGAACAAGACGTTGGCAGCCCAGCTTTATGGCGAGTTCAAAGGCTTCTTCCCCGACAACGCCGTCGAATACTTTGTGTCCTACTACGACTACTACCAGCCCGAGGCCTATGTCGCCCGATCGGACACCTATATCGAGAAAGAAAGCCAGATCAACGAACAGATCGACCGCATGCGCCACTCGGCCACGCGGGCTCTGTTAGAGCGGGACGATGTGATCATCGTGGCCTCGGTCTCGTGCATCTATGGCATCGGCTCGGTCGAAACTTATGGCGCGATGACCCAGGACCTGAAGGTCGGCAACGAATACGACCAGCGGCAGGTGATGGCCGATCTGGTGGCGCAGCAATACCGCCGCAACGATCAAGCGTTTCAGCGCGGCTCGTTCCGGGTGCGAGGTGACAGCCTCGAGATCTGGCCCGCCCACCTCGAAGACCGCGCATGGAAATTCTCATTCTTCGGTGAGGAACTGGAACAGATCACCGAGTTCGACCCGCTGACCGGTGAACGCAAGGACACGATGGAGCAGGTACGGGTCTACGCAAACTCGCACTACGTAACGCCAAAACCTACGATGCAGCAGGCCATCATCGGCATCAAGAAAGAGCTGCGCATGCGGCTGGATCAACTGGTGGGCGAGGGCAAGCTGCTCGAAGCACAGCGGCTGGAACAGCGGACAAATTTTGACCTGGAAATGCTTGAGGCCACCGGCGTCTGCAACGGGATCGAGAACTATTCGCGTTATCTGACGGGCCGCGCTCCGGGCGAGCCGCCCCCCACCCTGTTCGAATTCATCCCCGACAACGCCATTGTCTTTGCCGACGAAAGCCACGTGAGCGTGCCTCAGATCGGCGGCATGTACCGGGGCGACTATCGCCGCAAATTCACGCTGGCCGAACACGGGTTCCGCTTGCCGTCTTGCATGGACAACCGCCCCCTGAAGTTTGAGGAATGGGACGCCATGCGGCCCCAATCGGTTTTTGTCTCGGCCACCCCCGCGAAGTGGGAGATCGAACAGACCGGCGGCGTCTTCACCGAACAGGTCATCCGCCCCACGGGCCTCTTGGATCCCGAAGTTGAAATTCGCCCTGTAGAGATGCAGGTCGACGATCTGCTGGATGAGGTGCGCAAGGTCGCCGCCGATGGCTTCCGCACGCTGGTGACGACGCTGACCAAACGCATGGCCGAGGACCTGACCGAATACATGCACGAGCAGGGCATCAAGGTCCGCTACATGCATTCCGACATCGACACGCTGGAACGGATCGAAATCCTGCGCGATCTGCGCCTTGGGGCGTTCGACGTGCTGATCGGCATCAACCTGCTGCGCGAGGGTCTGGATATCCCCGAATGCGGGCTGGTCGCCATTCTGGATGCCGACAAAGAGGGGTTCTTGCGCTCGGAAACCTCACTGGTGCAAACCATCGGCCGCGCCGCACGGAACGCCGAGGGGCGCGTGATCATGTACGCCGACAAGATCACCGGCTCAATGGAACGCGCGTTGGGTGAAACCAACCGCCGCCGCGCCAAACAGATCGCTTATAACGAGGAACACGGGATCACGCCCGCAACGGTGAAAAAGAACGTCGAAGATGTGCTGGCGGGCCTCTACCAAGGCGACGTCGACATGAACCGCGTCACCGCCACCATCGAAAAGCCGATGCACGGCGCGAACCTCGAGGCGCATCTGGACGGGCTGCGAGAACAGATGCGCAAGGCCGCCGAGAACCTGGAATTCGAAGAGGCCGCCAATCTGCGCGACGAGATCAAACGCCTGGAAGCGGTCGATCTGGCCGTCGCCGACGACCCCATGGCCCGCCAATGGGCGGTTGAAAAGGCGTCCGAGGACGCGGTTAAAGCGCGGGGTCGGTCCACGGCAGGGAGGCCGGGGCAGCGGGGTGGGAATGTGAAGCGGCGGAAAAGATAATAAGTTGTATAAACTCAAGACTCATGAGATATTCCCCCCGCCTACATTATTGGAAAATACTTCATGAAGATGCTTGGAAAATACGCTTTACTTTGCTGCCTCAGCATACTCGCGCCAACTGCTCATGCAGAAAAGGCCACTATTCTCCTACAGGAGGATGCACCATTAGAAATTACAAACTACACAAACCGCTATAAATCTCCAGACCGCGTCGGAGACGGTACAGTCATCCACAGAGCGAATGTAAAAAATACATCCAACCAACCGATCGAAGCGTATGGTTTGGGGTTTTACATTTTTGATGCATTTAATCGGGATATGGGGCGACCATTCGTTGGCTATGCAATGGACCGGGTTGTGGTTGACGCGAGTGACGATCCCGGCTGGGAGCAACGCCCCGGATCAGCCTTTCTGTTTCGCCGACATGGGCATGGGTTGGCTTACGTTGCGATTGTTAGATTTGAAGATGGGACAATTTGGCGAGCTGACGATTCCTCGATAACCAAGCAGCTAGAAGACTTCGAACTACTTCTGGATGGAGAATCTGGAGAATAAACTGCTGACTTGGAATAGGTCGAAGGTGAGTAGCAAAATCTATTTCAGTTGCATTTCCGAAATGGGATACTTTCAAAATCCGATCAAGACTGCAGGGCGGTGTGATCCGTCGCAAGGCGAGGGATATCGAGCGGTTTGCGGGGATGGGGCATTTCATGGCGGAAATCGAAAGACGCGGGTATCAGGTGGTCGAGAACGGTGGCCAGATCGTGATCTTTTGTAACCGCGCGCCCATACGCTGGCTCACCCGTCCTGCGGTGGCGCATTCTTAAAAAGAATGCGGTCCGAAATCTTTCAAAGATTTCGGGTGCGGCGCGCCTCCCCCGCTTGCCCAGCGCGCTGTGCGGTCTACACTTTCAGCATGCGATTTCTACTGACCTTTCTGTGCTTCGGTACTCCCGCCCTTGGATGGCACGCGACCCAAGGCGACGTCTGCACCCTGTCACACGACACCGAAGAGGCGCAGATCTTTCTCACCCATGACCCGAGCAAACCGCTCTACACGCTGACGGTTACCTTGAAGGCGCACACTTGGGCGACCTCACCGTGGTTTGCGATGCGTTTCGACGGATCCGATCCGATCGAGATTGCAACCGCCCGGCATGCCCTGTCCAAGGATCGCTTTGACCTCACCGCGGCCGACACCGGGTTTGGCAATGTACTGGACGGGTTAGAATTCAACGACACCGCCATGGCCTTTACCCAGACACAAACCGTGTACTTCCCGCTCAAGGGTGCTGCCCCCGAGGTGCGCAAGTTCCGCAACTGCGCAGGGGCTGCGCTGTCCTGAGCTAGAGCCCCAGTTCCGCCCGCAGCTTCTTGGTCAGCTTCGCCACCACCAGATCATAAGACGTCACGATATGCTCCCTCAAAGAGGCATCGCTCATCCCGCGCTCTTCATAGACCTGCAGCCATTTCATACCCCGGGACGCCAGATAGGGCGCCGGACGGATGCCGGGCGCATCCTGCAGAACCTCATAGGCAATGTCCGTCGCCTTGAAGGTGAACGCATCCGCGCCGTCGTTCCAACCGCACAGCGCAAAGACCTTGCCACCCACCTTCCACACGTCCGAATTGCCCCATTGCACCACATGGGTCGTGGCTTTGAGGTCTGCACAATATGCGTTGAACTCGTTCCGGGTCATGGCGTCAGTCCGTCGCGCCATCGGCATCAACGCCGGTGGAATTCTGGATCTCTTGCGAGATCTCCTTGGCCCAATCGCCAATGATCGGCAAAAAGTCGATCTGGCTGAGCATATAGACCACCACTGAGACAAGGATCGAGGCACCGATCACCGTGCCCAAACCTACGGCCATGCCACGCAGCAGGGCCTGCCACAACATCAGCCAGATCGAGTTCTGGACCCGTACAAATCGATGCCCATTGAACTTGGCAATCTCTTCGCGCAGTGCGCGCAACTCGTCATCAGTACTCTGTGTCATGCGCGCACACTACGGAATCTGTGTGAACTGTCCATAGGTGAGCAGTTGCGGAGATCGCCTAAATCCCGATAAAAACAATCAGAATATAGCATCATCAGGATCCCCCATGCCCCGAACAGACCCGTTCCAACCAGCCGACGACCCGGCCCGCGCCATCGCGCGCGACTTGATGGACACCGCCACCTTTGCTTCCCTGGCCGTGATCCAGCCCGGCCGCACGGCCCCTTCGGTCACGCGCATCGCCTGTACAACGGATACACAGGGGGTGCTTGTCTCTCTGATCTCGCAGCTGTCGACACACACCGCGGCTCTCGAGGCCAACCCGGCCTGCGCATTGTTGCTCGGAGAGCCTGGTGAAAAAGGCGACCCGCTAACCCACCCCCGGTTGACGCTGCACTGCACCGCCCGCTTTCTAGACCGTAGCAGCCCCGAGCACGCGGCACTGCGCGCGCGGTATCTGAGCTTGCGCCCAAAGGCCAAGCTTTATGTCGATTTCGCAGACTTTCGGTTTGTCCGATTTCAGATCGCAGACGGGCTGTTGAATGGGGGCTTTGGCAAAGCATTCCTGCTGAAACCCTCAGACCTCACCTAGGGTAAACCACAAAACTGTGCTATGCTTCAGCCTATGCGTTTTGCCATTTACATGATCGCAGGCGGGCAGTTCATTTTTCTGTGCTTGGCCTGGGTGAATATCGCCATGACACCTTCAGATGCCGCCGGCCAAGGCATGGCCTATGGCTTTTTGATGGTCGGCTTTCTGGCCCTGGCCATCGTGATCATCCCGGCCGTGTTATTGGCCCGCAGCGAGAAATGGCAGGGCGTTGGTCTGTTTCTCGCCGCCCTCCCCTTCCTTGTGCTGATCTGGATCAACGCGATCTAACGCACCACATGGATCGCGCAGCGCGCATTGCGCACGATTTGGGTCGCAGTAGACCCCAGCAGCAGATCCTGCATGCCGGGCCGATGCGACGCCACAATGATGAGGTCCGGCTTGTTCTCTTCGGCCCAATCCAGGATCGACCGCCCCTTGTGCCCTTCGATCACGACCGCCTTGGCATTGGGCAACGGATCAGCCAGCGCCTGCAACTCGCGTTCGATGGCCACGCGGGTCTCGACCAGATAATCGGTCGGCATGTAAGAGATTGCATAGGCCGGAATATGCTCGACCACATGCAGCAGGGTGATCTGCGCCTCGGGGGTCGCCAGCAACTCGGCCAGTTTGAGCGGGCCCGAGATGTCCCGCTCGGTGTCAAAGGAAATCGGTACAAGGATATTATGATACATGGATCGCGCTCCTTTTTCTAAAGACGCTCTGATCCTGCCTGTTCTCCGTGCCGTCTACGTTGATTCAGATCATGTCTCAGCCAAATGTCTCGGCTACATCATACATGACCGGCTCAAAGCTTTTGCAAAGCTCATTGATCTTGCGGTTGCGGTCGCGCATTTCCGGAGTCCGCAACATGGCCAAAAAATCCTCGCGCCGCTCCCACTGTGAATAATTTGCAATCCGGGTCTGGGCGTCGTTCACGTGCAGGCCGGCAGCAACAAACCCTGGCTGCTTTGAGATGAAGTCGGCATAGGCGTCTGTCAGCGCTTCGAGCAGATCCTGACAGGTGCCAGGCGTCATTTCAAAAGTGGTGATGACGGTTTGGACCTGGGCGGCTTTCGAAATGTTTGGCATGCGGATCCTCCTTGAGTCTCCACCAGCCTATCACAGGTTCTTCAGGACGCCCTCGATTTCTTGCATCAATCCAGTGACTTCTGCCTTGGCCGTGCGATTGGAGGATTCTGAAACCGTGCGCCCCTGCCCCAAGGTTTCGGCATAAACGACCCGATTGGCCAATTGGGATTGGGCCACATCCGCCTCAAGCTCGCGCGCCTTTTCGGTCACTTCGGCATCCAGACGCGTGCCGGCACGGGCCCGTGTCATCACCATCATCGCCGGTTTGCTTTCGCGATCAGCCAGATACAGGACCATTTCCACTGCCCACAAATCCAAATGCGAGGTCGCCACCGGGATCAGCACCAGGTCCGAGGCCCGCATCGCTGGCCGCAAATCGCTGTCGGCCTTGGGTGGCGTGTCGATCAGGACGATGTCATGCGCCTCAGCCAACTTGCGCACCTCATAGGTCACCCCCCAGGCCGAGGCGGTGGAAAATTCCAGACCGGGGTCATTATCCGTGGCCTCAAGCCGGGTCATGAACCAGCGCCCTGCGCTGCCTTGTGGATCGGTGTCCATCAGAGCCACGGACTTCCCTGCCTTGGCAAAGGCAACGGCCAGGTTGACGGCCATCGTGGTCTTGCCGGAGCCACCTTTTTGCTGCGCTATGGTTATGACATGTCCCAAGGGGCGCTCCTGATTTCGCTGCATCGCAGCATACCCCAATGCAGCAATGCCGCAATGCAAAAATTTCACAATGCGACCGTCTGGTAACTCCTCGTTAACTAAGGTTTACGAAACTATAACCGGAGGGCACGTGATGGGTCGCATCCTGGCAATTCTTCTGCTCAGTTTATGCGCGGCTCAGCCAGCCAGCGCAGGTGCTTGGCTGCGCGACAAGGACGCCGGCTTCCTGTCGCTCACTGGAACGATTTACAATCCCTCGGACAGCTTTGATTTCAAGTCTGCCGTTTACGGGGAATGGGGTCTGACCCCCAATCTGACGGTCGGTGTCGATCTGAACGAACGCCCTGGCCTGACAGGACACGCTCTGATCTTTGCCCGGGTTCCTGTTGCTGATCTTGGAAAAAGTGGGCGCTTTGCCTTTGAATTCGGTGGCGGCGGCCATCATTTTCAAAACCAATGGCACCCGATGTACAAAGTCGGACTGTCATATGGGCGCAGCCTGAATACCAAATGGGGCTACGGGTGGCTCGCCGTCGACTTTGCATTTGAACACCGCCTGCGCACAAACGATCCGTTTTACAAGCTCGACGCCACAGTTGGACTATCCTCGGATCGCCGGATCAACCCCATGCTGCAGATCGAAACGGCCTACTTTGGCGACTCTGAATTTCACTGGTCCGTCACACCATCCGTTTTGATCACAGGCAAAAACAACACGCGATGGCAAATCGGGCTGGAGCGCAGATCTGCCTATCCCAAGGGGGTCGGCCTGAAAATCGCATTGTGGCGAGAGTTTTGATTGCACCAAAGGAAAAGAGGGGCCGCCAAAACGGCCCCTTGTCTGAAACTTACTTGTCGATGCGCACCTGCACTGCCGCAGTCCCCTGAACGGCCTCCTCAAACACCAGATGCACTTGATCGCCGTTGCTCCCACGTTCCAATTGGACATAGGGGGTCGCATAACGTGTACTGCCCGAGCCATTCACCAACGCGTTGAACGGCACCACGCTGTCCACACCTCGCGCACGCCCACCAAAAGGCAACTCTCCATCTGGATCGATAACCCAAGTTTGCGATGCCGAGTTCTGATCGTGCCGGATGCGCAAGGGGTTCGCACTTTTCTTGGAAATACCGTGATAGGTATTGCCTTCAAAATGCACATTCGTGCTGCGGCTGAAATTCAAGTTCGAAAAACTGGTATCCACCCTTTCAGCTCGGTCGATTGACCCATTGATGGACCGGAACTTGTTTCCTGTCACCGAAACACCATTCAAGAAGTGTCCAGTGCCATAGGGGCGCACGACAATATAGCTGAACCAGGACGCAACATCGCCACACAAGAAGATATTGTCGGTAATGCTCAACGCGCTGTAGGAAAACCCTGTCACGAAATCCGGCGTCGAATCGTGCTCGTTGGTCCACTCGATAAAGCAGTTGTCGATATAGTTCCCCGCCACGGCCGAGCTGGTATAGGTGCCGACGATGACCAGACCAGCGGACCTGATCCCACCGGACACCGAATCCCCTTGGAAGAAATGGTTCCCCAGAACCAAAGAGTTCGCGCCAGACAAAACCGCGAAGTGCAAGAACTTGGTCACACGGTTGTCGCGCAGCTTCACATCGTTGGCGTTTGCATTCACCGCAATGGACACACGATCCGCAACGTTCTTGTTCTCTTCAGCCGACAAGAACTGACACCGGTCGATCAGCATCCCCTGACACCCCCACCCGCTGGATGTCACGCCACGGTCTTTTGGACGGCTGACAAAGCAATCCCGCAGATTGAAACCAATACCGGATGGCGCCAGACGAATACCGCTGCAACGGCTGTTGCACTGGAACTCGATGTCGGTCATCGCGAATTTGGACAGCTGGCTAAAGCCGCGGAAATCCAACATGTACTTGAACTCGTGAAACGCAAAGTTCTGCGTGCCCGCCGCATCATAAAGCCCCGCAGTCAGGGTGATTTCTCCCGCCCCGACATCTTTGGAACGCACATAAACCTCGCGGCCAACACCGTTGCCCCGAACCAGGGAACCCACAGGAATGTTCGCGACATTGGCAACATTTGTCAGTCGCGTGGCATTCGACGGATCATAAGTCGCCTGCGAAGTGTAAACCTGCGTATCCCAAGCCGCGCTACTTTGCGCTTCCAACTGACCGTTTCGGATCACACGCCGGGTTGCATAACTGGTTTTGTTGGGCACTGCTGCTTGCATGTCGATAGGGCCAGTCACGGCCACCTTGCGCCCGCCAAGATCCAGGCTCTCGTGGTCGACATTGTTCAGCAAGGCTTGGAATGCCTTCTTGAAGGCCAGCTCTTCGTTTCCAAACGCGTCAATGTAATTCGGCAGGTCAAAGTTCTTGGTCAGAATCAACATCCGGTCCGTGGGCATGGTCACCGTGCCTTCGAACGTCACTTCGGAATCGAACGTCACACTCTGCGCCAGATGGTATGTGCCTTCGGGTACAAACACGGTTCGACCGTTGGCGGCTGCGTCAGCCGCCTCGAATGCGGCCGAGTCATCGGTCGATCCGTTGCCGACCGCGCCAAAGTCGCGCACATCGACGATGCCGATCATGTCCCGCAAGAAGACGTTGGTGATGTCGGTAATCTCGATGTCATCGACGCGAATAAGACCCCCGTTGGCCCCTTCGATATCCAGACCAAAGTGACCATAAAGCGCAGTCCGCCCCCACGGCATGTCGACACCATCACGAGAACCGGATCCCACGATCCCGGTGACCTCAACCACTTCGCCGTAGGTCGTCAGCGTGACAGCATCAGCGCGTTCCGTCACACCCGTGATATGCGTATTGCCCGCCGCGCCTGCCCAACCGGCGATGCGCACCGAAGGAAGATTGCCACTGATCGCTTTGACGCGGGCCTTGATCTGCAGATAGCATCCCGGCTGCAGCGGCGTTTGCCCCATATAGCGCAGCTTCTGGGTCGAGCTGGTTTTCTGCAATTCCAGACATCCGCCGAAATCAGCGTCCGCCGGAACAAAGGCTGCGTTGGCCGCCCCGTCATATGTGTCCGAACCCGGCGTGCCGTCGCCGCTCGACCAGACATTCAGACCATCCTTGAACGCAGGCGGCATGAACTGAATACCCTCGGTGATTGCCTTGTTCATCCAAATCCCTTTCCCAATCGCGCCGCAGACCACCTGCGATGGCGCATGAAACCCGTGGCCCAAGCGGAAAACTCGGACGCGAGCAATTGGGTAAGGGAAAGGGATTAAAGCCGCCTCATAGCACCGTCACGGTGGCGTTGCTCACGCGGTCTCACCTCCGGCGTCCAAAATCTGTACGCCGTTGATTTTCCAGACACCTTCTTGGTTTACCATTTGGTAATCCAGAATGTGGACCGACCCGTCACTGTCGGTGATCATGACCTTTTGCCATTGATAGCCTGCGATTTCCCGCAATTCGAGAAAGCGAACCTCGCTTGGACGCCACACCATCGGATAACCACGCCGCACCATCACGCCAAAGTTCTCGGGCGTGCGAAACAGGTTCTGGATAGTGGGGCTGGCAAAGCCGAATGCCGTGACAAAGTCATCCGCTTTGAACGCCTGTATCTGCGACCGGATCTGGTTTTCGATCTGGGCCTCTTGCGCGGGCAAGGGGCTGACCAAAGCCAGTGTCAGGGCAATAGCAGTAACGAATTGGCGCATGGGACATCCTCCGGGCTGTCCCGCAGAATTAGCCCCACGCGCCGGATCGTCAAATCAGGCCAACTCGCCCGCCAGCCCCTTGTTGATCAGGGCCACAGTCTCATCCACGCCATAAAGCGCGATGAATCCACCAAAACGTGGCCCCTGGCTGGCACCCAGCAGAACCTCATAAAGCGCGGTGAACCAGGCCCGCATCGGGTCGAACCGCTCGCGTCCCACCGAATAGACGATGGATTGCAGCGCTTCATCTTCGACCGGACCGTCATAAGCAACCAACTCAGCCCGCAGCGCTTCCAGAGCTTCACGTTCCTGATCCGTCGGCGCACGGAACTGCCGTGTGGGTTTGACGAAGTCGTTGAAATAGCGCACTGCAAATCCGGCAGCCTGATCCAGATCAGGATGGCTCTCAGCACTCGCATCGGGTGCATACCGCCCGATAAAGCCCCAGAGCGTTTCCTTGTCTTCGGCCCCAGACACAGACGCCAGGTTCAACAACATCGCAAATGGAACAACCAGGGTCGAAGCCGGAACATCACCACCATGAATGTGCCACACCGGGTTGTTCAACTGAGCCTTCAGCTCCTGACCAGGATAGGCCCGCAGCTGCTGGTGATACTCATCCACTGCCTTGGGGATGACATCAAAGAACAGCCGCTTGGCGGTCTTGGGCTTCTGATACATGAAATACGACAGCGACTCCGGCGCCGCATAGGTCAGCCACTCCTCCATCGACAGGCCGTTGCCTTTTGATTTGGAAATCTTCTGCCCCTGCTCGTCGTTGAACAGCTCATAGCTCAAGCTCTCCGGCGGCTGCTTGCCCAGCGCACGACAGATCTTGGTCGACTGCGTGACCGAGTCGATCAGGTCCTTGCCCGACATCTCATAATCCACACCCAGCGCGGCCCAGCGCATGGCCCAGTCGGGCTTCCACTGCATTTTGACATTGCCACCAGTGACCGGGATCTCAACCTTCTCGCCATCGGGTTCCTGATAGACAATCGTGCCCTTCTCGACATTGCGCTCCAGTGTCGGCACCTGCAGCACGTGGCCGGTTTTCGGCGAAACGGGCAGGAAGCAGGAATAGGTCTCGCGCCGCTCCGGCCCCAGCGTGGGCAACATGATCTCCTGGATCTTGTCGAACCGCGCCAGCGCGGTCAGCAGCATCTCGTCAAACTTGCCGGACAGGTAATAATCGGTCGCCGATGCGAATTCATACTCAAAGCCAAAGCTGTCAAGAAAGTCGCACAGCCGCGCGTTGTTGTGCTGCGCAAAGCCTTCATGCGTGCCAAACGGATCGCGCACTTTGGTCAACGGCAGGTGCAGATCTTCTTTCAGCTCGTCCTGCATCGGCACATTGGTCGGAACCTTGCGGAACCCATCCATATCGTCCGAAAAACAGATCAGCTTGGTGGGAATGTCCGAAATCTGCTCAAACGCATGGCGCACCATCGACGTGCGCGCGACCTCACCAAAGGTGCCGATATGCGGCAGGCCCGAGGGGCCATAGCCGGTCTGGAACAGCACATACCCCTTTTCCGGATCCTTCTTCTGATAGCGTTTGAGCACCCGGCGCGCTTCTTCAAAGGGCCAGGCCTTGGACGCAAGAGCGGTTTCACGCAGATCAGACATATCAGTCTCCATAGGGAAAATCGGTGCCGGTTGCCCCATGCAACCAACCCGGCCTCTCCTATTGTGCAACTGCGGCATGAGTCAAGAAACTGGCACTATTTCTGCCCTTTTTCCGCGATCCAGTGCAGAATATCCTGCACCGCGCGCTCTGCCGCCAACCCATCCCGCGCTGACAAGAAGTATCCACGTGCCGAAATCGCGTGATGCAGGCGCAACCGAGTGATCGCGCCGGTGTCCAGAAAGCTGTCGAGTACCCCGTCCCAACACAGGCCCACCCCCTGCCCGGCCAGCACCGCATTCACAAGCATCGCATATGAGGTGAAATCCAAAACCCGCGCGCCTTTCGGCATGTCCAGACCCGCAGCACGGAACCAACTGGGCCAATCATGCCACTGGCTGCGTGCGGTCTCCATCGTCAGCAAGGTCATCTTTGACAGATCGTGATCCGCCCCGCTCATGCCTCGCTTATCCAGGTACAGCGGGCTGGCGACCGGGAACACAGCGTCCCCCAGCAGGCGCATTTCGTCGCCCTCTTCCGGCAGGCCAAACCGGATCAGAACATCACCGGGCCGCACAGCCTCACCATACTCTTGGCTCATGATGCGAATCGTAACGTCGGGAAAGGCGTCTTCCAGTTCCCCCAGCCGCGGGATCAACCAGAACGCCACAAAACCCGACGGGGCCGTCACCGTTACAACGCGGCCCTTTGCGGCCTGCCGGATCTGCGCAACAGCACTTTCGATCTGACCAAACCCACCATGCAACGCCCGCAGCAAGTCCCTGCCTGCTTGGGTCATTCGTACAGGTTTGCGGCCCCGATCAAACAAAGCGACGCCCAAATCCGCCTCTAACGCCGCAATCCGGCGCGAGATCGCCGGTTGCGATACATTCAGCTCCTGCGCCGCCGCCGTCAGCGTGCCATGACGGGCCGCCGCGTAAAAAGCCGTCAGCCCTGAAAACCCCGGAAGTCGCTCCATCTATCATAACTCCAGCGTATAATTGGATTCAGCTTTATCCTATTGCCGAAACACCGCAACCCCTCCTAACTGCCCTCAACAGGAAGGAGACTGCAGATGACCGAAAAACTCGAAACGCTCGCCACCGATCTCGGTGATGCCGAAATGCTCAACCAGGCCAGCAATCTACCGCATGCGCCCTTGGCCATCGACGCAGCCCAGGTCCCGCTGTCCGGCGGCACCGATCCAACCTATGGCGAAGTGCGTTGGCGCACCCTGATCAACGGCACGCCTGACGCTCCCCGCGACATGGTACTGGGCCTTGCCGAGTTCGAACCCCACGGTCGCCTGCTGCCGCACCGCCACGACCCACCCGAGTTCTACTTTGGCCTCGAAGGGGATGGCATCGTCACTATCGACGGCATCCCGCATCGTATCGCCCCTGGCATCGCGATCTATGTCCCCGGCGGCGCCGAACACGGAACCCAGGCCGGAGAACACGGGCTCAAATTTTCGTACGGCTTTGCAACTCCGAACTTCGAAGACATCGAATATCGCTTCACCGCTGCGGGTTAAGACCGCAGATGAAAAATCGCGGGCGGGTGTTGTCCCCGCCCCGATGGCTCCGTATCTTGCGCGGGTAGCATTTTGAGCAGGATACCACGATGACCGAGCAAGCGCCCCACCCGATGACCCCGCAGGATTGCCTTGTTGCGATCATGGTTGCGGTGTCGGCGTCAGATGAAAACATCCGCACCGCCGAGCTGGTCAAGATCCAGTCCGCCGTCAACATGCTCCCGGTCTTTGCCAATTATGACATCGATCGCATCAACCGGGTTTCATCCGTGGTGTTCGATCTGTTCGAGCAAGAGGACGGCCTGGATGCGCTCTTTGGCCTGACCCGCGAAAACCTGCCTGAGCGTCTTTATGAAACCGCCTATGCCCTGGCCTGCGACGTGGCGGCCGCAGACGGCAACCTGGCCGAAACCGAACTGCGCCTGCTGGAAGAAATCCGGTACGAGCTGAACGTCGACCGCCTGCACGCGGCCGCCATAGAACGCGGCGCCCGTGCCCGTCACGTGGTCTGAATATCTGCCGATTCCAAGAACGCGAAACCCGGCCACGACCGGGTTTTCCGTTTCTGGGCCTCAACTTCCATAAAGCGCGCCCCAGCGTTCAATCAGCTTTTGCTGCAACCGCTTTGACCGCCGGTTCCACGCCCGTGCACCTTCCGGCACTTCGCGATCCGCCCGCTTGATCCGCGACCGCTTGGCGGTGTCTGCCGTAAAGATCGCAAACGCCAGCTCGGTCCCGTCGGCGGCCGTCATGAACCCACCCAGGCCCGAGACGAAATTCAACGTCCCTGTCTTGGCGTCCACTTTGATCGGATGTGATTTCAACACCCGCCCCTTGCTGTCGCGCATGGCAAACGGCTTAAGCAGCGGACGCAGGATGCCCTGCTTGTGCACCTGCACCAACGCCCCAAGCAGATCCTGCGGTGTCATCCGGGACGCATCGCCCAGGCCTGAGTGATCCACAAGACTTGTACCCTTCATGCCATATTTGGCCGCGGCCCAACGGCTCATCTCCTGCGCCGAGGATTTCAGCGAATTGGGCGTGCCGCTGCGTGCAGCAGTCGCGAACATCCCCACCATTTCCGCCGTCAGGTTGGTCGAATACTTGAGCATGCCCTTGAGGATGCTCTGCAGCGGCGCGCTCTGGTGAACCGTCAATACGGTGCCCCCAGGTCGGGCCTTGGCGATCTTGGGGTTCTTCAAGACAATGCCGTTGGCCCGCGCCAGGGTCTGAAATACATCGCCCGCATAAAGTGCAGGCTTGCGTACTGGCAACCACCGCGACCCGCCCTTGCCCAGCGCCTGGCTGGCCACTGTCCACTTGTCCACCCGCTGCGTCTCTTCATAGGTATAGACCGGCAGCCGCCGGTTCTTGACCTGCATCTGCGCCATTGCCACTTGCGGCTTGTACTTGTTGCTCCGGGCGTCCATCGCAACGGTGTACCCCTTGCCGCCCCGCTTCCATTCGAAATGAACCCGATTGAAATTCAACGCAATGCCCGCCACTGACGGGCTGTACCCAAGATGATCAGGCTGTGCCGGGTCAATGCTGCGCACATACGGCAGCGCACCGTCATAGACTTTGAACGCTCCACGCACCTCGCGGACCCCTGCCGCCTTGAGGTTCCCTGCCATCTTGGCCAGCGAATTGGTGTCAAGCGTCGGATCTCCACCGCCCACAAGCACCAGATCCCCCCGCAACACCCCGTTTTTGACGGGGCCAGTCGCGACAAGCTCAGTACGAAACACATGCCCAGCCCCCAGCACATCCAATGCATAAAGCGCGGTCAGTGCCTTGGCGACGCTGGCCGGGGGTAAACCCGAAGCAGAGCCTACGGCCTCCAGCTGCAATCCCGTCTTTGCATCCGCCACGGCAAAGGCCACGTCGCCCGAAAGGCCCGAAGCTTTGATGACCGTTTCCGGCCCACCCTGCGGCGCCCCACCAAGCCCCCGCATCTGCGGACGCAATGATGTCACCGGCGCGTTGGCAAAACCCGTTCCGGGGACCGAAATTGCCCCCAAAGCCCCCAACAGAAAACGTCTCGTAATCAATCCACTCATGACCTCATAAAATCGCAGACCTTCGTGTCAAACAAGCGGCAGTTTCAAGGTTTTCTTGGTCTGTGCCCCATGATACCCGCGACACATGCTAAGGGCCGTTCTGATCATGTTTGTCGCCATGTCACTGATCCCCGCCGGGGACATGGCCGGCAAGCTGTTGACCGGGTCACATGGCGTTTCACCGGCCTTTGTCGCCTGGTCGCGATTTGCGCTTGGCGTCCTGATGATCCTGCCGTTCACCCCCCGCTCTGCCTTTGGGTTGCTCAAAGACCCCCGCATCTGGTTTCGCGCGCTTTTGCTGGCGGGCGGCATCTTCTCGATCCAGACCGCGCTGAGAACCGAACCACTGGCCGACGTCTTCGCCGCTTTCTTCATCGGCCCCATCCTCAGCTACGTGCTCTCGGCCTTGCTGCTGCGAGAGCCGACCACGACGATCCGCTCCCTGCTGATGCTGACGGGCTTTGCCGGGGTCCTGCTGGTCGTGCGCCCTGGCTTTGGCGGCACAACCGGTCTGGCCTGGGCCCTGCTCGCAGGGTGTTTCTATGGCAGCTTCCTGACCGCCTCGCGCTGGCTGTCGCATCTGGGCTCGCCACTGGCCCTCAGCTTCACACAGCTCTTTGTCTCGGGCTTGGTTCTAATACCACTTGGGCTGATGCACCTGCCGACACTCACACCCGCTGTCGCCGGGTTCACCACGCTCAGCGCGCTTGGCTCGATGCTGGGCAACCTGCTTTTACTGGTGGCCTATGCCCGCGCGCCGTCAACCAAACTGGCCCCACTGGTCTATTTCCAACTGATCGCAGCAACCGGTCTGGGCTGGGCTGTATTCAACGACTTCCCCGACGCCCTCACATGGGCCGGGCTGGCGTTGGTCCTGCTCTCGGGTCTGGCGTCAGCCGCCTTGCGTCGCTGACCAATCCCCGCGCGCACGAATATCGGTCGAACTGATGTCCACCATCGGCACATTCACGAAACACCACGCCGGGGCCTGCGCCCGCCCCAACAGCCGCCGCGCCTGACCATCCAACCGCGCGCTGGCATAAGCCCGCACCGCCGGCGCCATCCGGGCCGAGATCCGGTCCCCCGGCCGCGCCACAACACCCACCGGCACCGTCTCCATGATCTCGCGCCATTTGCCCCAACGATGCAACTGCGCCAGGTTATCGGCCCCCATAAGCCAGACAAAGCGCACCCCCGGATACAACAGACGCATCGCGGCCAAGGTGTCCGCGGTCACCCGTGTGCCCAAATGCGCCTCGATATCCGTGATCTCAACCCGCGGGTCACCCATCAATGCCCGCGCTGCGGTCATCCGCTGTTCCAACGGAGCAGGCCCCCGCGCCTTCAGGGGATTGCCCGGGCTCACCAGCCACCAGACACGATCCAGCCCAAAGGCCTTGATCGCCTCGCGCGTGACATGCACATGCCCCGTGTGCGGCGGATCAAACGAGCCCCCCAGCAGACCAATGACCTGCCCGGCCCGCGCATATGGCAAAAGATGTCTCATCGCCCCCGTGCTTGGCCCGTGAGATGTGTGTTGTCAATCAACAGGCTGAACCGCATCGCCCAACCGAACCTGCCCCGGCTGGATGACTTGCGCACACCATCCCCCATGCCCCCGCACCGCCGAATAGCCTCCGGGCCCGAACGCCTCCTCCATCCGGCTGCACGGCGCACAGATCGTAGTAAACTCCAACACCGCATCCCCCACCTGCACCCGCCGCCCCTTGAGCGCGGACAGGTTAACCCCTTCGACCACCAGATTGCGCCGCAACACCTCTGGCGGCACCGCCTCCCGTCCCAGAAACGACCCAATCGCCGCCAAATGCTCCCGCTGCACCAAGCTCACCGCCCGCTTACCCGCACGCCCACGATCGCCTTGCAAGCCGTCCTCACCAATCCAAACCTCCGAGAGGGCGTCCATCCCCTCCCGCCGCCCAGGCCGCACCCCAATCCAGGTGATACGCCCAGGCTGCGCCCATCCGGCAATCAGTTCTTTCAACGACATGAACCCACCTCCCGATCTGACGTCACTACACCCCTAGCCATTTGTGAGCCAGCCGCTAACACTACCCCTGATTGATTTGTGATTTGGAGGTTACCCATGCGCCGGACGATGCCCGAGCCTAAGATCAAACTCTATGAAGAAGGATTTAACGATGGCCCAAGTGAGAATAAACACGACCAACTGGGTCGCAAAAAGACCGGGGAGCGGCTTTCCGGCATTGTTGAGAGCATTAGCGAACCACTGGTGATCGCTGTAGACGGCGCATGGGGCAGTGGGAAAACGCACTTTCTCAAATGCTGGGTTGGCGAACACATAAAGTCTAAGCATGGGCGCGATACTCAAACAGTTTACTTCGACGCATTCAAAAACGATTTTCTAGACGACCCTCTAATTGCGTTGACTGCCGAAATTATTGAAAGCAGCAAGCGCACTACCACTCCAACACCTACCAAAATAATCTCCAAGATCCGCGAGTCTGCTCCTAAAGTTGGGCGCAGCTTGTTTCGAGTCGGCGTCGCAGTAGCAACTGCGGGGGTTGTTCAAAACGCGGACGAAATTGGTGATGCAGCTGCAGCCACAATCGGGGGGGAAGTTTCAAGTACCGCAGATGAATTTTGGAAGAGAGAAGATGATAAACGCCAAGCGATGTCGGCTTTTCGAGAGGGCTTGATCGAGCTTACACATACCAGGACGGTCAAGGAGGAAGAAAGCAAAGCAGGCGAGCGGTTCCGAAAGCTCATTATCGTCGTAGATGAACTTGATCGCTGTCGTCCTGACTATGCGCTAGCCCTCCTGGAAGTCATCAAACACGTATTCAATGTGGAAGGAATTCACTTTGTGCTGGGAGTTAACTTAAGTGAATTACAAAACAGCGTTAGGGCACGTTATGGCGCTAGTATTGACGCCGAAACCTACTTGCAAAAATTCATCACGCTTTCGATGGACATAGAAGGCCAGTCTGATCGCACGCAGTTGCAACAAAACTGGCAACGATACTACGATTACTGCTGTGAGAAGATGGAGTTTCCAGAAGGTTCCGAAATCTTGCTGGAACGTCTGAAAGAGCACTTGGAATGTGTAAAATTGGAGCGGACAGTTACATTGCGCGACGTAGAAAGAACGCTAACCGCCATTGCTACTTCGCCCAGTCTCTCCAGTGCCTTCAACTCGGGCTATGCGATAGTTCTCTCAGCTCTCACCGTCTTGAAAGCCCTTAGACCAAATGATTACAAAAAACTACGCTATGCTGCAACATCAGCCCGCTGGCTCAAACACTTTGAATTTCAAAGGCTTGATGATCGCTTCCTCGAAACCTTTGAAATAATTGAGACTTTTGTCGTGGATCGAAATTTACTCACCCAAGAGCAGGAGCAAAGAGGTTTTGCCCTGTTCGACAACTTCCCGCCACTAAACTCTCGAAACTTTCTACGCAAGCTTTCTGACGATCATCTCGAAGCGTTTGATCCATTGCAGTTTTGACGAACCTACTCTCCAAGTTTTGGGGCGTAAGACAGATCAGGAGAGCTTTATCCACGATTGCCCCGCCCCCAACGTTCAGCTACACCACCGCCCAACCTGAATTCCCCACCCCAAAGGACGCACCATGGCTGCCTATCAATACGTCTACCACATGCAGGGGGTCTCTAAGACCTATCCCGGTGGCAAGAAATGCTTTGAAAACATTCACCTGTCGTTCCTGCCCGGCGTGAAAATCGGTGTCGTCGGCGTCAACGGCGCGGGTAAATCGACCCTGATGAAGATCATGGCCGGCCTCGACAAGGACTACACCGGCGAAGCCTGGTCCGCTGAGGGGGCCAAAGTGGGCTACCTGCCGCAGGAACCCCAGCTCGACGAGAACCTCAGCGTGCGCGAAAACGTCATGCTCGGCGTCGCCGAAAAGAAGGCCAAAGTCGACCGTTTCAACGCCATCGCGATTGAGATGGCCGAGAACTACACCGATGAGTTGATGGAGGAGATGACCACCCTTCAGGACGCCATCGACAGCGAAAACCTGTGGGATCTGGACGCCCAAATTGATGTCTCGATGGAGGCGCTGCGCTGCCCCCCCGACGATGCCGACATCAAGAACCTCTCGGGTGGTGAGAAGCGCCGCGTGGCGCTCTGCAAGCTGCTGCTTGAAGCGCCCGACATGCTGCTGCTGGACGAACCGACCAACCACCTGGACGCCGAGACCATCGCCTGGTTGCAGCAGCACCTCATTGATTACAAAGGCACAATCCTGATCGTCACCCACGACCGTTACTTCCTGGACGACATCACCGGCTGGATCCTGGAACTCGACCGTGGCCGCGGCATCCCTTACGAGGGCAACTATTCCGCCTGGCTGGAACAGAAAGCCAAGCGTCTGGAGCAGGAAGCCCGCGAAGACAAATCCAAGCAGAAAACGCTGGAACGCGAGCTGGAATGGATGCGTCAGGGCGCCAAGGCGCGGCAGGCGAAGTCCAAGGCCCGGATCAACGCCTATAACGATCTGGCCCAGCAGTCCGAACGCGAGAAACTCACCCGCGCGCAGATCGTCATCCCCAACGGCCCCCGTCTGGGCGGCAAGGTGATCGAGGTCGACAACATCGCCAAACACTATGGCGACAAACAACTGGTCGAAGGCCTGTCCTTTGCCCTGCCCCCCGGCGGCATTGTCGGCGTCATCGGCCCCAACGGTGCGGGTAAATCGACCCTGTTCCGCATGCTGACCGGTCAGGAACAGCCCGACGAGGGCACAGTGACCTACGGCGACACGGTCAAGCTGTCGTATGTGGACCAGTCGCGTGATGACCTGAACGACAAGGACACCGTGTGGGAATCGATCTCGGGCGGGGCTGAAATCATCGAGCTTGGGGATGCACAGGTGAACTCCCGCGCCTATTGCTCGTCCTTCAACTTCAAGGGCGGCGACCAGCAGAAACCGCTGAACCTGCTGTCGGGCGGTGAACGCAACCGCGTCCACATGGCGCGTCTTCTGAAAGAGGGCGGCAACGTGCTGCTCCTTGACGAACCGACCAACGATCTTGACGTCGAAACCCTGCGCGCGCTGGAAGACGCGCTCGTTGATTTCGCCGGTTGCGCCGTGGTCATCTCGCACGACCGTTTCTTCCTCGACCGGATCTGTACCCACATTCTGGCGTTCGAAGGCGACGCGCATGTGGAGTGGTTCGAGGGCAACTTCGAGGACTACGAAGAAGACAAGAAACGCCGTCTGGGGCCGGACGCCCTGGAGCCGAAGCGGTTGAAGCACAAGAAGTTTGTGCGGTAAAGGAACCTAATTCAGTTTTTATTGCTAGAAATTTCTGTTACCAACGCCGATAATTGGCATTGGTAACAGAATGAGTTTCAGCGTGCTTGATAGAAACAACCTTGAAACAAAGATATTTGATAACTACCTGCACTTTCACAGGCAAATAGACGAAATAGATTACGCGGGAGAACGACCTCACTTAACCTGCGAAGACGTTCTGGATGCGCACTACTTAATCTGCAATCATTTTTACAAGAAAGGCGAAGGGCTAGGTGGATTTGGCCCGAAGGACTTTGGCTTACTATCTTCCGCCGTATCTCGACAAGTCTCCTCCGCTTTCGGGAGCTTTGTTTACGATGATCTTTGGGACATTGCCTCTTCACTTATCTTCGGCTTAATAAACGATCACCCCTTTCATGATGCAAACAAAAGAACAGCCTTTTTGAGTTCCGTTTTCTTCATGATGGAGAACAACTATGTGCCCAAAGTGGACATTATAGAGGTCGAGGACTTCACAGTAGAAATTGCCGAGTTTCATCATCTAAACAATCGACACATGACGATTGAAGAGATTGCGCCTCGCTTCAAAACCATGTTTAGAAGACAGGATAAGCGAATATCTTACGTTGTAACGTTTAATGAGCTTCAAGGCCTGCTAAAGGAACGCGACTGTTCTATCGGAGACCCACGGCACAACCTCATAAACGTATTCAAAGGCAACGACCGAGTTGCTCAAATTGGGTTCCCTGGATGGAGCAAGGAAGTTTCTCGAAACGCAATATCCACGGTAAGAAAAAGTACTGGATTGACAGCAGAAAACGGCTTTGATGCCCAAGTGTTTTTCAAAGGTGCAGACCCATTGAGCGAGCTCATAGGTGAGTATGAAGAACCTTTACGGCGTCTCGCGTACCGATAGCTGCTAGTCTTGCGTTGGAATGCAACACAAGACCCGCGCCTGACCTTGGGGAAGTGCAAAGCGCCTTCCCGGGGGGAAGGTCAGGCGCGGGTCGTGCCACTTTGTGACACGACCTTTTGGGGCAAGACGCGAGCAATCAGAACATCTGACACCTCGCGCATGTCGCGAACTCACCTGCTAAGACCCACAACCCTAGGTGGGCGGCCCCTCGCTGATGGGTTTAACCAATTTAGCGAAAATGCGCCGAACCTACGGGTTTGCCCCAGTTTGAACACAATTCTAGATAACCTATGATTGTACCATACGGTGAATCGTGCACACTCGATGAACGAATGTGCCGACATGCGCAGCAGGAGGTGAGCGTTTGGCTTGGGTTGGTTTGATCTCGGGGTTCTTTGGCGGGCTGTTGGCCGCTGTCCTGGGCTATACCGTCTTTGCCCTGCCGCTGTGGCTGTCGCTGGCGCTTTATCCACTGGTCGGATCGCTCGCGCTCTTTGCCACCATCGGCGTGCTTTTGATGCGTGGACGCACGGACCCACCGCCTCCTCCGGCCGTTCTGACGGCCGAGCTGGAAACGGCGTAAACCTTTAGCGCCCCGTGACCCACCCTTCGATCTGACCGGCCCGCATCGCGCCCGCTTGCCGTTTGCGCTCTTTGCCGCGCTCGAACGCAACCATCGTCGGGATGCCCTTGATCCGATAGCGACCGCCTGTCGATTGGTGCTTTTGCGTGTTCACCTTGACCAGCCGCGCCCGCCCGCTGAGCTTTTTGGCGGCCTTGGAATATTCCGGCGCCATCATCTTGCACGGGCCACACCACGGCGCCCAGAAATCCACAACCAGCGGCAGGTCGTCGTTCTTGCTGGCCTTTTCCAGAACCGCGGGAGACACCTCAACCGCGTCCGCAGGCACCAGCGCCTTAGAACATTTGCCACATTTCGCCCCGGCCCGGAGCTTTGCCTCGGGCACGCGGTTCAATTGCCCGCAGCTCAGGCAGGTCAATGTCTTGTCGCCCATAGATCAGCCCTCAACCGGGCGCGGTTGGCCCTTTTCGTCGATGGCCACGAAGGTAAACACCGCCTCGGTCACTTTCTCTCGGTCGCCATAGCGATCGCGTAGCACCCATGCCTCGATCTCGATCGCAAGCGACGTGCGCCCCACCCGCGCCAGATGGCAATAAATGCACAGCACGTCGCCCACGTGCACAGGCCGGATGAACTTCATCGCGTCCACGGCCACGGTCGCGACCCGCCCATGCGCCTTGTCACCCGCCATGATCCCGGCCGCGATGTCCATCTGGCTGAGCACCCATCCGCCAAAGATGTCCCCGTTCACATTCACGTCCTTGGGCATGGCAAGGGTGCGTAGGGTCAAGTCACCCTTTGGTTCGATCTCATCGGTCATGTCGTGTTCCTTTTGGCGCTGCGGCATGTACAGTAGACCGGGAAAGACGCACAACTGCAACGCAGATCACGAAACCGTCACGCGGGTTTCGTCCATGACGCGCGCTGCTTAGATGTGGGATCATGACACGCGCCCAACAGATCCTCTCACCCCTTGTGCTGTTGCTTGTTTTTGCCGGCCTATCAACCGTGCTCGACCTGCCCAAACAATTGGGGGCGCACCCCAGGTGGTCGACCAAGGTGATCTGGATCGGGGTTCCCGCTGGCTTGGTGCTCCATGCCCTCGGTGCATCAATCAGCACCTCTCCTGTCATCAGGCTGATCAGCTTTCCGGCGCTGACGGGGATTGGTTACACCATTGCCACGGTTGGCAAGAACCGCTTCGCCGCCTCCTACGCCGAGGACACCTTCGCCGGGCACATGTGGTACTTTGGCTGGATCGCCACCTGCGCTTTTGCTGCCGCAGCCCTGATATCACTTTTACGATATTGGCAGCAAAACCGTTGACCTGACCGACCAGACCTTCAAAATTGGGCATATATGCATTCAGAACGAGGTCGGCCATGTTTTCACGACGCAGCTTTCTTGCCGCAACCGCCGCAGCCGGCGCCCTGCCTCAGGTTGCCATGTCTCAGAGTTCCGCTGTTTTCGATCCCACCCCACAAGAGGTTCGGATCAAGAAGGGTTATGAACCCGGTCGATTGCTGATCTTGCCACGTTCGTTCTATCTGTATTTCGTCACCGATGAACGTAAGGCCATTCGCTATGGCTGCGGTGTTGGGAAAGCCGGGCTGGAGTTTACCGGCACCGCCACAATTGACGTCAAAAAAGAATGGCCCACATGGCGCCCGACGCAAGAGATGATCGAGCGCTCGCCCAAGACCTATGCCAAGTTTGCGAACAACAAGTATGTGCAGCCAGGTGGCCCTGATAATCCGCTAGGCGCGCGCGCGCTTTATCTGTTCCAGAATGGGGTCGACACTTATTTCAGGATCCACGGAACGACTCAGCCCGAGACCATCGGACAAGCGGCGTCAAATGGCTGCATCCGAATGATGAACGAACACGTCAGGGATCTGTATGCACGTGTCCCCTTGGGCACAGTTGTGACTGTTCTCTGATAAACATGCCCCAAAATCACTCGGCGGCGGGTCGTACTCTAAGCCGCCGAACCTGTTGCAAAGGGTAGTTTCTTCTTGAAAATGCCCCCTAATCGCTCCACATTCCGGATGCGACGTTACGCTATCGACCCTACTGCTCCTACACCGGCACAGTCTTCGATCTTGCACTGACTTAGCCGGGTTGCCGCATTCCGTGGGCAGCACAAAACAGGAGAATACGACGATGGCAAATGGCACCGTCAAATGGTTCAACACCACCAAAGGCTACGGCTTTATTGCACCAGAAGATGGTGGACGCGATGTGTTCGTGCACATTTCGGCTGTTGAGCGCGCAGGCCTGACCGGCCTGGCTGACAACCAGAAAGTTACTTTCGACATCGAGCCCGGCCGTGACGGCCGTGAAGCGGCTGTAAACATCGCAGTTGTTTGAGCTCTTATATTGAAGGGCGGGTCAGTTGACGACCCGCCCTTTACGGACCTGACCAGTTCACATCCACGGCTTCGCGGATATTAAGTAGGCCGTTGGGCAAGGGCCGCATCAGTTTGCGAGCAACGCCCTCATCTTCTGACAGCCAAGTTTGCACGTCATCGACAGGCAGGATGACCCCCATCCGGTGATGAATGGGCTTTACATCCGCATTTGGGTCACAGGTGACCGCTGCGGCCTGCGGAACCTGCAGCCCGCCCGGAGCGGTCCAGACATCGGTGATGGCCGCAAAATACAGCGGTTGCCCATCCTTGGCCGACAAACGCCAAGGCGTTTTGCGCCGCTTCTCACCGGTCCACTCGTACCAACCATCGACCGGAATGACGGCCCGTCCGACCCCATCAAAGGCTGATTTATCAAACACGGTTTCCGAACGCGCATTGATGATCGTTTCCATCACCGGTCGCCCGCGTGCATTGACCCGGCCAACCGGGATCATGCCCCACCGCATGCGGGTCAAACCCTGCGCGGTCAGCACAACGATTTCTTGACCCGGCTGAATATTCTGGCGAGGCGGTTCGTCCTCCAGATCGCCAGCCGGTTTACCCAACCGTTCAGCAACCTCGGCCATCGGCGTGGTCAGGAAAAATCGCCCCGGCATCCTATCCCCCTTTTAGGTGTTGGGATAAGCCTGACGGATCGGATCACCTTATGGCAAGTCAGTTTGCGGCTTTGGCAAGTTCCAGCACCTGAGGTCCCAATCCTTCGACGATCAAGTTCACACCTTCAGGGTTCGGATGAATGCCGTCCGCCTGCATCCATTGTTGCACTGCAGACGGATCGTCGTTCACTGGAAAGCCCTGGAAAAAGCTTTCGGCCCGCAAAACCCCGAACTCGTCCGCCAATTCAATGTAAGCGTTGTCGAATTCCGCTTTGTATTCAGGGCCATAGTTGCCCGGCGCCTGCATGCCGACCAGCAGCACCTGCACATCCGCATCGCGCGCAGCGGTCAAGATCGTGGTCAGGTTTTGTCGAACAGCTGCCGGGTCAATCCCGCGCAGCATGTCGTTGCCGCCAAGCGTCACGATCATCGCGTCCACCTCGGGCGTCAGGGTCCAGGCGACACGCGCGGCCCCACCGGCGGTGGTGTCGCCAGAAACGCCCGCGTTCACCAGCTCTACGTCGACCCCTTGCTTGTCCAGCCATTCCTGCATCTGAGGCACAAACCCCTGTCCCTGCGGCAGGCCATATCCTTGGGTCAGGCTGTCCCCCAAAGCGGCGATCACCACCGGTTCTGCCGTTGCCGGAAAACCGCACAAGACAAAAAGCCCAGCAATCAGAACCTTGCGCATTTCGCAGTAAACTCCATATCCCAATGAACACCCGACAACAGGACAGCTTACATGACTCAGCCCATTCTCACCCTCCAAGATGCGAGTTTGTCGCTGGATGGCAATGCCGGACGTGTAGATATTCTGCACGGGATCTCGCTTGAAGTCTCGAAAGGCGAGACTTTGGGTATGATCGGGCCGTCCGGATCGGGCAAATCCTCGCTGCTGATGCTGATCGGCGGATTGGAGCAGGCGACAGGCGGCAAAATCACCGCTTTGGGCAAGACCTTGACCGACATGTCCGAGGATCAACTCGCCACCTTTCGCCGGGCACATATGGGCGTGGTGTTTCAGAACTTTCACCTGATCCCGACAATGACGGCGTTGGAAAATGTCGCCACCCCGCTTGAGCTGGCTGGGCATCGCGACGCATTCGACCGGGCCGAGGCCGAATTGGAGGCGGTGGGGCTTGCCCATCGAACCCATCACTACCCGACCCAGATGTCGGGCGGCGAACAACAACGCGTGGCGCTCGCCCGCGCCATCGCGCCACGTCCCGACATCCTGCTGGCGGATGAGCCGACCGGCAATCTGGACGGCACCAACGGCAATGCGATCATGGATCTGCTGTTCGACCTGCGAGACCGCCACGGCGCGACCTTGGTCCTTGTCACGCACTCGCGCGCCTTGGCGGCGCGGTGCGACCGGGTGATCCGCCTGCGTGACGGGCGCATTGACGAAAGCGCCGCACAAGAGGCCGCTGAATGAGCCTGCGTCTGGCGTCCCGCTTTGCGGCCCGAGAACTGCGTGGCGGACTGCGCGGCTTTCGCATCTTCCTGGCCTGCCTCGCTCTTGGGGTTGCAGCCATCGCCGCCGTTGGGTCGATCCGCGCGGGCATCACCGAGGGGTTGACGCGTGAAGGGTCTGCCATTCTGGGTGGCGATGCCCAGATGGAATTCACCTATCGCTTTGCATCCGAGCTCGAACGGGCCTGGATGGCCGAAAACGCCAACCAAGTGTCCGAGGTGACCGATTTCCGGTCCATGGCTGTGGTGGACAACAACGGTGTGACCGAACGCGGGCTGACGCAGGTTAAGTCAGTCGATGAGCTTTATCCGCTGGTGGGCGCTGTACAGCTTTCCCCCGAAATGCCGCTGGCCACTGCCTTTGACGGGGCCGAGGGACTTCCCGGAGCGGTCATGGACCGCGTGCTGATGGACCGTTTGGGGCTGACCCCCGGCGCTACCTTCCGTCTGGGTACACAGGACTTTGTCCTGATGGCGGAACTCACCCGCGAACCCGACGGGGCCGCAGACGGCTTTGGCCTGGGACCCAGAACCCTGCTGCGCACCGCAGACCTGCAAAATTCAGGGCTGCTCGCGCCGGGATCACTGTATTCAACCAAATACCGCATGGACCTGCCGGATGAGGCCGATCTGATTGCCCTATCCGAACAGGCGAAGGACGCCTTTACAACATCCGGAATGCGTTGGACGGACGCCCGCAACGGCGCGCCCGGCGTGGCTGAGTTTGTGAACCGGTTGGGCGCGTTTCTTATCCTGGTGGGTCTCGCAGGTCTCGCCGTCGGTGGTGTCGGCGTGTCAGCTGCCGTGCGATCCTATCTCGCAGGCAAGACCAGCACGATTGCCACCTTCCGCACGCTGGGTGCAGACCGGGCCACGATCTTTCAAACCTATTTCCTGCAGATCGGCGCCCTGTCGATCCTCGGCATCGCGATGGGTCTGGTTCTCGGGGGGCTAGTCCCCGTCCTGCTCGCCCCTATCATCGAAGCACGCCTGCCCATCCCCGCCGCTTTTGCGATCTATCCCGGCCCACTGGCCGAGGCCGCGCTGTACGGTATGTTGACGGCCTTTGTCTTCACCCTCTGGCCTCTGTCCCGCACGGCCGAGATCGGTCCAGCCGCGCTTTACCGTGATGCGCTGAGCCGCGCACGTCTGCTGCCCCGGATTGGCTATGTCTTGACCACCCTGGGCGGTTTGGGATTGCTCATCGGTCTTGCGGCCTGGTTCAGCGGTTCCGCGGAGTTGACGCTCTGGGCCGCAGGCGGGTTGATCGGCACCTTGTTACTGCTGTCTCTCTCTGCCGTTGGATTGCGGAAACTGGCCCGCGTCAGCGCCCGCTCGGCCCGTGGCAAACCCGCCCTCAGGTGGGCATTCGCCGCCATCTCGGACCCGCGCGAAGGGGCCGCCTCAGTCGTGTTGTCACTGGGTCTTGGCCTGTCTGTTCTGGCCGCTGTCGGACAGATTGACGGCAACTTGCGCAATGCCATTTCCGGCAACCTGCCCGATATCGCGCCGTCGTATTTCTTTGTCGACATCCAGAAAGACCAAATGCCAGGTTACATGGAGCGGTTGGAAAACGACCCCGCCGTCAGCAAGATCGAAAGCGCCCCGATGCTGCGCGGCGTGATCACCCAGATCAACGACGAATCCGCCATCGAGGTCGCTGGTGATCACTGGGTCATCGAAGGCGACCGTGGTATCACCTATGCCGCCGACATGCCGGGCAACACCCGCCTACTGGAAGGCGAATGGTGGCCCGAGAATTACACTGGCCCGCCCCAGATCAGCTTTGCCGCCGAAGAGGGCGAAGAGCTTGGTCTGTCGCTTGGCGACAAACTTACCGTCAATATCCTGGGCCGCGATATCCAGGCGACGATCACCTCGTTCCGCGAAGTTGATTTCTCGACCGCCGGGATCGGCTTTGTGATGACAATGAACCCCTCGGCCGTTGCCGGTGCTCCGCACAGTTTCATCTCGACCGTTTACGCCGAAGAAGAGGCCGAAACGCAAATCCTGCGTGATTTGGCCGAGGCCTATCCCAATATCACCGCGATCCGTGTCAAGGATGCCATCGACCGGGTCTCGGATGTTCTGGCCGGCTTGGCAGCGGCCACGTCCTATGGCGCGGGCGCATCCCTGCTCACCGGCTTCCTGGTCCTGATCGGAGCCGCCGCTGCGGGCGAGGCCGCACGCACGTACGAGGCGTCGATCCTGAAAACTCTGGGCGCGACACGCGCGCGGGTGTTGTCCAGCTTTGCGCTACGTTCCGCCTTCTTAGGTGCCGCAGCAGGCTGCATCGCGCTTTTGGCAGGCGTATTGGGCGGATGGGCTGTCAGCAACTATGTGCTTGAGACGGATTTCACCGTGATCTGGCCCTCGGCCGTAGCCATCGTATCGGGCGGCGTGTTCGCCACCTTGCTTGCAGGGCTTGCCTTTGCCTGGCGGCCCCTGTCCGTTAGCCCGGCCCAAAATTTGCGGGCGCGCGAGTGATCAGCGCCCGCAGGTAACCGGTTGCAAGATCTTGAGCAGATCGGCGTTGTCGCAAACCAGCGCATCCAGCGTGATCTCATCCAGCGAGGCATAAAATGCCTGTGCCGCATCACTCAGCGCCACGCGCAGGCGGCAGGCGTCCGTCAGCGGGCAAGTGTTGTCGACATCGGCAAAACACTCGGCAATCGGAAGGTTGCCTTCGATGTGGCGGAACACTTCTCCAATGCGGATCTGATCCGCAGTGCGTGCGAGGCTCATGCCACCATTGCGGCCGCGCTGCGTGCTCAGGAAGTTCAACTGGCTGAGCTGGTTGATGACCTGCGCCAGATGGTTCTCCGAGATATTGCAGACCTCGGCAATCTCGGATTTGGTCACCAGCCGGTCAGTGTGCGCGGCGCAATACATCAACAACCGCACGGCAATGTTGGTTCTCTTGGTGATACGCATGACAACGCCTCCTCGGTCCTTGGCTGCGTCCTGTATTGCACATCCCGCAAAAAAGCGGTTTGACATACATCAATGGAGCTTTGTGACGGGATCGCAGATGACCGCCCCCTATTTCTTTGGCTACGGCAGCCTCGTGAACCGCGCCACGCATGATTACCTCGACCCACAGCCCGCCCGGCTGCGCGGTTGGCGACGGGCCTGGCGGCATACCGACCTGCGCCCGGTGGCCTTTCTGACGGCTATCCCGTGTGAGGCGTCCGAGATTGACGGGCTGATCGCACATGTGCCGGACAATGACTGGGCGGCACTGGATGACCGGGAATGGGCCTATGATCGCCATTCTGCCACGCAGTCCATCAGCCACGATCTGACACACCCCGCAGACATCGCCGTTTACGCCGTCCCGGTTGAACGACAGTCAGCGCCGGATACGCGCCACCCGATTCTGCTCAGCTATCTGGACGTCGTTGTACAAGGCTACCACCAGATGTTCGGCTTGACCGGCGTCGCTGATTTTTTTGCCACGACTGATGGTTGGGACGCACCTATTCTCGATGACCGCGCTGCGCCCCGCTATCCGCGCCACCAGAGCTTGACCTCAGATGAATCCGCTTTGGTGGATCACCACCTGTCGCAGCTGAACGCCAATCTCATCCAGACGACATAAGAAAAGGCGGCGCTTGTCTCGCACCGCCCCTTGTTCTTTTTGTTCCAAATACGGCCGCCGGAGGCGGATTTAACCGCGGGCCTTGATCACCTGCAGCAGCGGCAGCAGAGCTGCCATCTCCGGCCCGCGCTCCTGCCCGGTCAACGCCTTGCGCAGCGGCATGAACAGCCCCTTGCCCTTGCGACCTGTGGCTTCTTTTACGGCTTTGGTCCAGCTGCCCCAGGTTTCGCCGTCCACGTCGGCAGGCAACAGAGCCATGGCTTCGGCAATGAAGTCGCTATCTTCGTCGTCGATCAGCGGCTCGGCGCCATCCCGACACAGGTCCCACCAGGCGCCCAGATCCCCCAACGTGGTGATGTTGCCACGTGCCATCAGCCAAAATGCCTCGGCCAGGTCAGCCGGAACGCCAACGCCTGCCACGGTCGCAGCCACGGCGTCCAACGGCAGTGTCTGTAGGTAGTGCGCGGTCAGCGGGTACAGATCCTGCTCGTCGAACTTGGTCGGCGCAGCACCGAACCGGTTGATGTCGAACCCGTCGATCAACTCGGCCATATCGGTACGCAATTCCACCGGGTCGGACGACCCCAGACGCGCCATCAACGACAACAGCGCCATCGGCTGCACGCCCGCCTCGCGCAGGTCGCGCAGAGCCAGTGTACCCAGACGTTTCGACAGCGCCTCGCCCTGCGGGCCAGTCAGCAGCGAATGATGCGCAAAGCGCGGGCAGTCGCCGCCAAGCGCCTTGATGATCTGGATCTGGGTCGCGGTGTTGGTCACGTGATCAGACCCACGCACAACATCCGTCACGCCCATTTCCGTGTCATCGACAACCGACGCCAAGGTGTAGAGCAATTGCCCGTCGCCTCGAATCAGAACCGGGTCCGATACGCTGGAGGCGTCGATCGAGATGTCGCCCAAAATGCCGTCGGTCCATTCGATCCGTTCGTGATCCAGCTTGAAGCGCCAGACACCATTGCCACGCTCGGCGCGCAGAGCATCCTTTTCGGCATCCGACAGGTTCAGCGCGGCGCGGTCATAGACCGGCGGCTTGCCCATGTTCAGTTGCTTCTTGCGCTTCAGGTCCAGCTCGGTCGGTGTCTCGAACGCCTCATAGAACCGGCCCATTTCACGCAACTTGTCAGCCGCAGCGTTGTATTGTTCCAACCGCTCGGACTGCCGCTCGACCCGGTCCCAGTGCAGGCCCAGCCATTCCAGATCCTGCTTGATGCCATCGACGTATTCTTCTTTCGACCGTTCCGGGTCGGTGTCGTCGATGCGCAGGATAAAGGTACCGCCCGCCTTGCGAGCGATCAGATAGTTCATCAGCGCGGTGCGCAGGTTGCCCACATGGATGTAAC
Source organism: Falsiruegeria litorea R37 (assembly GCF_900172225.1). Lineage (NCBI taxonomy): Bacteria > Pseudomonadati > Pseudomonadota > Alphaproteobacteria > Rhodobacterales > Roseobacteraceae > Falsiruegeria > Falsiruegeria litorea. Next base: position 208,681 of record NZ_FWFO01000004.1, on the reverse strand, counting down.
CGGTGGGCGAAGGGGCAAAACGGGTGGTGGTCATGACGATCTCCTGTTGCCGCGTCCCTTGTCACAGGCCCGCGGTTTTGTCCAGTAGAGGGCACGGTGACTGTGCCGCCCGCGGCCGTATTTGAACCAAGAAGAAGGCTCAGGTCGGCTCGACCGGCCAATGGGTCGCCAGATCTTTCAGCCCTGCGCGGATGAGTTCACCCAGAACATCCAGGTCGATATCCGCCAGTTTGTTCACATAGAGACAGGATTTGCCGATCTTGTGCTTACCAAGACGCGCCAGGATGTCCCCAAAATCCGCATAGCCCGGCATGATGTAGATCGAAAGGGCCGCTTTGCGCGGCGCAAATCCGGTGGCCAGAAAATCGCCTTCGCGGCCTGACTTGTAACGATAGTGATACCGCCCGTATCCTACGATGGATTCGCCCCACATCACCGGTTGAAACCCGGTGACCTCGCGAAACAGCTGATCCAATCGCACGGCGTCGGCCGCCTTTGACACGGGCAGCACCCCGGCAAGATAAGCGGCGACATCTGCGTCTGTGGGCTGGGTCTTGTTGGCGCTCATGGCGTCACTTTAGGCGCCATCAAACCGCCAAGCCAGAAAAAGCACACGCGAAGGTGATGGTCTTGTCACGGAACCGGACTAGCTTTGGCGATATTGGACCCGCACGTTGAAAGACCAACAAGGAGTGACCCGATGACCCTGAACATGACCCGCCGCGCCGCACTGACCGGTGCCGCCGCCCTTCCGCTTGCTGCCGCTGCTTCGCCTTTGCTGGCAGGTGGACATGGTGGCAAGGCCCCGGCCCCACTGGCACACAGCTTTAAACTGGGCGACATGTCCGTTACAACCTTGCTGGATGGCAGCGCCATGCGCGAAGGTCCAAAGGATCTGTTCGCCAAGGCCGCATCAGACGAGGAGTTTGCAAATCTGTCCGCCGAAAACTTCGTCCCCTCGGACAGCGTGCAGTTCTATTTCACACCAACCGTGATCGACACTGGCAGCGAACTTGTGCTGTTCGACACCGGCCTGGGCCAAGGCGGTATTGCCAAAGCAATGGCACAGGCCGGCGTTTCCGCAGACGCCATCGACGTTGTTGTGATCACCCACATGCACCCCGACCACATCGGCGGCATGATGACCGACGGTGCGCCGACCTTCCCCAATGCCCGCTATGTGACCGCCGCGGCCGAATACAACTTCTGGTCCAAGATGGAGGCCGGAAACCGCGTTGGGGACATGGTGGCCAAACTGGTCACGCCGTTGGCCGAGAAAATGACGTTCCTCAACGACGGCGACAGCGTCGTGTCCGGCGTGACTGCGGTGGCCAGCCATGGCCACACGCCCGGTCACACCTGCTATATGCTGGAAAGCGGCGGGCGGCAGCTGGTGCTGACGGCGGATCTGGCCAACCATTATGTCTGGAGCTTTGCGCGCCCCGACTGGGCCTTCAGCTTTGATGCCTCGCCCGAGGATGCCGCCGCCTCGCGCCGTCGTGTTCTGGGCATGCTGGCCGCCGACAAGATCCCGATGATCGGCTATCACATGCCCTTCCCTGCCGCAGGATTCGTCGAAACCCGCGACGAGGGCTTCCGTTATGTGCCGGTCAGCTATCAGTTGATGGGCTGATGTTCATGCGGTGGCCTGCCAGTTGGGCCACCGCGCCACTACGAATGCCACGTTCGCGCCAGAACGTTCAGCCAGTTTCGGTGACAGATCTTATGGATTAGTTCTGTACCAAACCCCGCGTCCTTCATCGCGGACCTGAGCACGTCCAGACCGCCTGCATCCCCAATTGCCTCGGGCACTGTGGCGCCGTCAAAATCAGACCCAAGCGCGACCCCATCTTCTCCGAGAAAACCCAACAAATGCTCCAAATGCCGGATCATCTGAGACACTGGTGTATCGGCAACCATGCGACCGTCTGCCCGCAGCATCGCCGTGGCGTAGTTGAGACCAACCACCCCGCCGCTTTCCGCAATCGCAGCGAGCTGTTTGTCGGTCAGATTGCGCGAATGGGGGCAGATCGCATGGGCGTTTGAATGGGTCGCTACGATTGGCGCACCCGTGGTAGCTGCCAAATCCCAAAACCCGGCTTCATTCAGATGTGACACATCAAGCATGATCCCAAGCGAGTTGCAGCGACGTACCAGATCGCGCCCCGCCCCTGTTAGTCCACCTCCGATGTCAGATGTTGAAGGGAACCGAAACGGCACCCCCTCGCCAAAGATGGTGGGTCTGCTCCAAACCAGCCCCAATGAGCGCAAACCAGCCGCATACAGCGCATCAAGTTGAGCCAAGTCCGGGCCGATGGCCTCTGCCCCTTCCATATGCAGGATCGCCGCCATCGTTCCGCCAGCAACGCTGTCGTTTATCTGCGCGACGCTGGTGCAAATGTTGATCAGGCCATAGGCCTCGAGCGTTTTCAGAATTTCGACCTGCTGCCATGCGATTGTCTCAGCCTCGGCCTGCTGCAACGGGCTTGGCAATGGCAGGTCATACTCTGCGCCTTGCATCAGATCGAGGATGCTACCGCCAAGATCACCAGAAGAGACAAAAACAGCGAAGAACCCTGCGCCCAATCCTCCGGCCTCGGCCTTGAGCACGTCGATGTGGCCATCCCAACCATGCGCGAACGCCTCTTGATAACTTGACGGTGACTTCGACAACATCCGGCTGAGAACATCGTTGTGACCGTCGAAAATGTAAGGGCGCTGAAGCTGCATGGCGGACCGAAAACCTCTGGGTTGTTCTTTGACTGCCACGTTGCCGACGGAGGCATTCAAGATCAATGGCATCCAGCAGAAAGTCTGGCTTTTTCAGCCAGACCAGCTCAAGGCCTAGTACCCTGGATCAGGGGCGACACGAGTGCCATCCGTGAACCGCGACAGGCGAAATTCCCACGGATCGACCAGCGGGGCAGCCCCCGTGACCACATCGGCCATCAGACGGCCAGCGCCGGGGCCTATGCCGAAGCCATGGCCGGAAAAACCGGTCGCGATGTGCATACCTGGCAGATCATCAACCTTTGAAATGACAGGGATCGCATCAGGGGTCACATCAATCATGCCGGCCCAGCTTTGCACGATCTCAGCCTTTTCCAGCGCGGGGAACGCCTTGCAGGCACTGGCCCAGGCTTTGCGCAGTGCTTTGTCTGACGGCTCCGGGTCCAGGATGCGGCATTGCTCGAACGGCGTCACATCCGACGGTTGCCAACGGCGATCCTGGCGTGCCTCCTCCAGCCAACGTTTGGAAAGGCGGAACCTGAGCGAGCGCCACTCTTGCCGAAAGGCAGGCAGAAAGGACCACGCCAGCCACAGGCTGTCCGGCACCAGGTCCACAGTGTTTTCGTGTCCCGATGCAATGGTGTATCCACCATCCTCCCGTTTGCGGATCGCAAATTTGTCGGACCACAAGGCGACGTCGGGGCCGTCTTTGACCGGCGAGGTGCGCATGACCGTGTTCAGCACCTTGAGCTGTGGCAGATCGATCCCCGCATTCCCGGCAAACAGTCGCGACCATGCCCCACCGGCCAACACGACCTGATCACAGGCCACACGCCCACGTTCTGTCATCACCCCGGCCATCTGACCGCCCTGGACATCCACCGATCGCACGGCACAGCCCGTCAGGATCGAGGCCCCTCGATCCCGCGCACCTTCTGCAATCGCGGGCGCCGCCCATTGGGGTTCGGCCCGACCATCGCCAGGCATGTACAGCCCCCCGGCCAAGCGCATCTGATGACCGGCCAGCACATCGTCCAGATCAACGCCCTGTGCAATCCGGTCGCCCACTTGCAGGCCTGCCACATGCCCGGCCCACCGTTCCAAACCGGCGAGATCTCGCTTTCCCGACGCACCGAATATGATGCCCGATTGAGTATATCCCGTCTTCCGACCCAATCGCTCGTCCAGCTCATGCCACATCCGAATGGCTTCGACCATCAGGGGGATCTCACGCGGGTCGCGCATCCCCAATCTCACCCAACCCCAGTTGCGCGAGCTCTGTTCGGCCCCGATTTGCCCCTTTTCGCACAGCAGGACCGAGACGCCCCGCTCGGCCAATTCCAATGCAGTCGACACGCCAATGATACCGCCGCCGATCACGACGACGTCGACCTTTTTGGGCAGAGCAAGGTCCGAGTAGAATTCTGTCAGGCGGGGTCCGGGCATGGTTGGAAAATCACTTCTGGCAACTCAGGAGATATGGAGTGCACGACCCGCCCGGGACAAGACCCAGGTGCATCTTTCGCTCTACTGTGGTTTTGTGGACTCAGTCTGGCACAGCACCACGGTCCCGCCAGCGATTGGCGATGGGATAGCGGCGATCCAACCAGAACGCGCGACGGCTAAGGCGTGCCCCCGGTGCGGACTGAAACCGCTTGTACTCACTGATGTAGAGCAGATGCTCGACCTTGCGGGCCACATCCGCGTCGAACCCAGCCGCGACGCAATCGGCGATCGACCCATCCTGATCGACCAGAACATCCAGAATCGCATCCAGCACCGGATAGTCAGGCAAGCTGTCGCTGTCCTTTTGATCTTCGCGCAGTTCGGCGCTTGGGGGTTTGTCGATGATCGAAGGCGAAATCACCTCGCCATCTGGTCCGAACATCCAAGCACGGTGGGTTTCGTTGCGCCATCGGCAAGTATCGAACACACGTGTTTTATACAGGTCCTTGATGGGGTTATAACCACCGTTCATGTCGCCATAGATGGTCGCATAACCCACTGCGACTTCGGATTTATTGCCGGTGGTCAGCAGCATCTCTCCAAATTTGTTCGAGATCGCCATCAACAGCAGTCCGCGCAGCCGGGATTGGATGTTCTCTTCGGTCAGCCCCGGCGCGGTTCCGGAAAAAAGAGGTGCCAGAGTATCGGTGATTGCCGCACGCCCTGCCGCAATCGGAACAGTGTCATATCGCACACCCAAAGCGTCCACCACAGCGCGCGCATCCCCCAACGAGGCCTGGCTGGTATATTCCGATGGAAGCATTACACAGCGCACGCTGTCTGCGCCAAGCGCATCGACTGCAATCGCTGCAACCAAAGCGGAATCAACCCCGCCCGACAGCCCCAGAACCACCTTGGAAAACCCGGTTTTGCGCATGTAATCGCGCAAGGCCTCGACCATGACGCGATAATCCTGTTCGATCTCGGGCGGGTGGCTTGCCCTGGCTCCATCAACCACGCGCCAGCCGTCCGCCTGCCGCTCCAGGTCAATATGGCTGACCTCCTCGTCGAACACCGGCATCTGCCATGCCAGGGCCCCGCCCGGGTTGAGTGCGAAACTGCCCCCGTCGAAAACCTGGTCGTCCTGCCCGCCAACCATGTTCAGATAGATCAGCGGCAGCCCCGTTTCGACCACCCGCGACACCATATGACTGAGCCGCACGTCGTGCTTGCCGCGGTAGTATGGCGAGCCATTGGGCACCAACAGGAACTCGGCCCCGGTCTCTTCCAGGGTTTCGGCAACATCCTCGTGCCAGGCATCCTCGCAGATGGGCGAGCCAATGCGCACACCATCAACCGAAAATGGCCCCATGATCGGACCCTCTTCGAATACACGCTTTTCGTCGAACACCGCCTCATTCGGCAAATGGTGCTTTTGCACAACGGCGCTGACCTCACCGTTTTGCAGGACAACATAGGCGTTAAACAGCCGACCCTCGATCACCCACGGCGCACCGATCGCGATGGCTGGCCCATCCGAGCAGTCCCTGGCCAAAGCGTGTACCTGATCCATTGCAGCCTGTTGAAAAGCGGGTTTCAGCACAAGATCCTGCGGATTGTATCCGGCGATGAACATCTCAGGCAGGGCCAGTAGGTTGGCCCCTGCCGCGCGTGCTTGCAGCCAAGCTTGGCGCGCTTTGGCGGCATTTCCTGCCAGATCGCCAACAGTCGGGTTGAACTGGGCAAGTGTAACACGGAAGCGGTCGGTCATCTGGCTCTCGTTTTCGCTGATGTTTCCAGCGATGTAGCAGATCGCGGGCGCATGAAAACCCATCTGCGGCAAAAGGCGTTGCTCATGATCGCGACCTGACATAATTTTACGTTGTCAGCCACACGGTTGGCCACAGATAGGGCAGGCAGAACACTCATGAACCAGATCCGCATCGCAACAATCGGTGTATCCGCTTTGACCGTGACCACAGCCGTTTGGGCGCAGGACTCGCAGGTTCTGACCACCCAAGATGCCATCGGCGGCGTGTACGAGGGCACCTTTCGCGGCGGGTTGCAGCATGGCAGCGGCACCTATCGTCTGCCCAATGGATATGAATACACCGGCCAATGGGTCGATGGAGAGATCAAGGGCAGCGGTGTTGCACGCTTCCCCAACGGTTCGGTCTATGAAGGTGAGTTTTCCAAGGGCAAACCCGAGGGCCTGGGCCTTATCACCTTCTCGGACGGCGGCACCTATGAGGGTGAATGGAAAGACGGTGTGATCAATGGCCAAGGCGTCGCCGTCTACGCCAATGGCGTGCGCTACGAGGGCAGCTTTCTGAACGCGCAGCACCACGGCAAGGGCGTGATGCAAAGCCCCGGCGGCTATATCTATGACGGCGATTGGGTCGAAGGGCAAAAGCAAGGGATCGGCAAGGTCACCTATCCCGATGGCGGTACGTATGAGGGCGAGATTCTGAATGGCCAGCGGCATGGCCAAGGCACGCTGACGCTGTCTGATGGGCTAGTCTATGTGGGTCTTTGGGCGGACGGGCAGATCAGTGGCCAAGGCAAACTGACCCAACCCAACGGCGATGTCTACGAGGGTGATCTGGTCGCCGGGCGTCGCGAAGGCAACGGCAAGGTCATCTACGCCAACGGAGACGTCTACGAAGGCCAGTTTGCCGACGACCGCCGCGAAGGGACCGGAACCTTCACCGGCACAGATGGCTATGTCTACACCGGCAATTGGGTGGCCGGACAGATCGAGGGCCAGGGCCGCGTGACCTATCCTGATGGATCAATGTACGAAGGCAACTTCCGCGCAGATCTGGCCGACGGGATAGGCAAGATCACATACACCAATGGCTCGACTTACGAAGGGGATTGGGTCGCAGGCGTGATCGAGGGCACAGGCACCGCAACCTATGCAAATGGCATCGTCTACAAAGGCGAATTCAAGAACGCCAAAAACGATGGCAAGGGCGTCATGACCTATGCCGACGGCTATCGCTATGACGGCGATTGGAAAGACGGGGTGCGCCACGGCCAAGGCACCGCAACCTACCCCGATGGTTCGGTCTATACCGGGCAGTTCTTCAACGGACAGCGCGAAGGCACCGGCGAAATCGTGATGGCCAGCGGCTTCAAGTATGAAGGGGCCTGGTCCGGCGGCAAGATCAGCGGCTATGGCGTCGCGACCTATGTTACTGGCGACGTGTACGAGGGCAATTTTCTGAACGGCAAACGCCAGGGCAAGGGCATCATGCGCTATGCCAGCGGGCAAGAGAAGCAGGGCGACTGGGAAAACGGCGTAATCAAAACCGACGGCGCCTCGGACGGGTGACCCTCAAGCGAGGCTGAGACGCAGTAGACGCCCACGCAGCGTCAACACCGCCACAAACACCAACACCAGCAGCGCCGTTGTCAGGATGGTGGTATCCAGTCCGATCAGATCGACGGATGCCCCCATAGCAAACGTGCCCAAAGTGGCCAGCCCCCAGAAGGCCGTCTGCTCGACCGAGATCAGAACACCGCGCGCCCTGGACGGGCAATTGTGGATGTATTTGCCATAGACCATCGCCTTGCCAACCTTGACACTGCCAAGAACCATCACGACGAGGCACAGAGCTGCAAAACTGCCCACCAGCGTCAGCGTGGTCAGCATCACGGCATACCCGCCCCACACCACCAGCGAAACCAAACCTGGCTTCAGAATGCGCCTGGAATAGCGGCCCGCCATGGCGGTGGCCGAGATTGCCCCGATCCAACTGGCGATGTTCACCAGCGCAATCAGATCACCATATTCGGGAAAGCGCTCCCGCAGGGTCAGCGGCCACAGGATGTAGCCTGTTGGCACGATCAGCAGCCCCAACATGGCGCTGGACAGCAGGATGTCAAAGTTCTCGGGGCATGCGCGATAATGCTGCCAGACCCGCGACCAAGGTGGCCCCTCTCCCGCGGCATGGACCTGCAGTTGTTCGCTGTTTTGACGCAGATGTTTGCGCAGGAAAGCGACGCTCAGCAGCATCAGAACACCGTTGACGACAAAGCCTCCAAACGCTGCCAGCATTGGCAGTAGCAATCCGGTGATCGTGCCGCTCAGCTTTGCCAGGTTGTGGGCTGTCGCCGCCAGCACCCCGTTTTCATATGCCGTGCCGGGACCCGCTTCGGGGATGAAAGTGTCGATGGCCGGGTTGGACACGGCACTGACCACACCTGCAGCCAGGCAATAGACGAAGAACAGAACCGGCACGAACCCCATCGCATGATCCAGCACCCCGTACCCGAACAGCAGCAGGCCAAACAGGGTGGTCGAGCCCACATAACTAACCCCGGCACCGATGCGATCCGTCAGCATCCCGCCTGCGATGGTGAACACCAGAAAAGGCGACAGGACCAAGGCCTGGTAGAAGCCGATCTCGCTGGCCGACAACCCGGCGTGAAAGGTCATATACCAGGTGAACAGAACCGTCTGCAGTCCTTCACCCCAGTGCCAGAACCCATAGGCTCGAAAGAATGGCCTGCGGAACATGACACCTCCTTTATCTGAATTCTTGGATGCGATATGATTCCTTATCATAATTTGTGACATAAAATTTAGATGAGTCAATGACGGACACCTCGCCTCGCCAAACCACACCGATCATCGGCGCCCGCATGCGCGAGCTGCGCAAGGCGCGCGGCATGACCCTGAAACAGCTGGCAGGTGAAACCGCCCTGTCGGTCGGCTACCTCAGTCAACTGGAGCGCCAGGATGCTGACCCTTCGATCCGAGCGCTCAACGTGATTGGCAAGGCGCTTGGGGTCGGGATCAACTGGTTCTTTCCCGACCCCGAAACCGAAGCCGACCCCGAAGCTGACCTGATTGTCCGCGCAAACCGCCGCCGGGCCTTGCGGTTTTCATCAGGGTTGAAGGACGAACTGCTCAGCCCGTCGCTGGCCGGGCAGTTGGAGTTGGTGCTGACGACATTCGAACCAGGCGCAAGTTCCGGCGAAGAACTGTTTTCCCACAAAGGCGAAGAGGCGGGTTATGTCGCCGAAGGCCAGTTGGAGGTGACGGTGGACGATCAAACCTATCTGTTGGGGCCCGGCGACACGATCCAGTTCGCCTCGACCCGCTCACATCGCTATCACAACCCCGGCCCGGACAGAACGGTTCTGGTCTGGGCGGTCACACCGCCGCACTACTAGGGTCAGACCACCTCGCCCGCGGACATCCGGCCCAGAAACTGTTCGGCCTCGGCGAGGATCAGCGCGCGTTTGTCCGGATCCATCCGCCCCCACGTGCGATACATGTTGCCCATGCGAGGATTGGTTTCAAAGCGCAGCTTGTGCCGATCCAGAAAGTGCCAATACAGCAGGTTGAACGGGCAAGCATCGTTGCCTGTTTTTGCCGCAACGGAATAAGCGCAGCTTTTGCAATAATCCGACATCCGATTGATGTAGGCCCCGCTCGAGATGTAAGGCTTGGATCCGACCACCCCGCCATCGGCAAACTGGCTCATGCCTACGGTGTTCGGCGCTTCGACCCATTCGAACGCATCCGCATAGACCGCCAGATACCATTCATGCACCTCTTCCGGGTCGATCCCGGCCAAAAGCGCGAAGTTGCCTGTCACCATCAGCCGTTGGATGTGGTGGGCATAAGCTTCTTCTCGTGTCTGTTCGACCGCCTGAGACAGGCAGCTCATCCGCGTCTCGGCCCCCCAATAGAGTGCAGGCAAGGCCCGATCGTGCCCCAAAGCGTTGCGTGTCACGTAGTCCGGGCCTTGCAGGAAATAGATCCCGCGCACGAATTCGCGCCACCCGATGATCTGTCGGATGAACCCTTCGGCGGCGTTGATCGGCACAGCGCCGTCCCGCCAGGCGGCTTCGACCCGCTGGCAGACGGTAAGAGGGTCCAACAGCCCGATGTTGAGGTAAGATGAAATCACAGCGTGATAAAGGAACTGCTGCCCGCTGACCATTGCGTCCTGATAATCACCAAAGTTCGGCAAGGCATGGGTGATGAAATGATCCAGCGCCATTTCGGCCTGCTGGGCATCCGTCGCAAACCAAAAGGGGCGCAGATTGCCGAAATTTTCCCCGAACCGCGCTTCGACCAGATCAAGAACCTCTTGCGTTACCTGATCTGGCGGGAACTGCGGCGGCTCGGGCGGGTTCAAACCCTTGGGCGGCGCTTTGCGATTGTCGACATCATAGTTCCACTTCCCGCCTGCGGGCTGATCCCCATCCATCATCAGGTCCGTCTTGCGCCGCATCTCGCGATAGAAATACTCCATCCGCAGCTGCTTGCGCCCTGACGCCCAGGCTTCGAAGTCGGCGCGGCTTGCAACAAACCGGTCATCCGCCAGGAAATGAACCTCCAACGGGGACGCACGCAGGGCCTTGATCAAGCGCCATTCGCCCGGTGTTGTCACCAGCACGTCACTGGCGCCGGCCTCTTGGGCACGGCGCAGTAATTCACCGGGGATCGAGCCTTCGTTTTCAGGATCATCCAACCGGGTATAGGCCACGGTCCAACCCTCATCCGCCAACCGCGCCGCGAATTTGCGCATGGCTGTCAAAACCAGGGCGATCTTCTTCGGGTGATGAGGCACATATTCAGCTTCAACCGTGACCTCAGCCATCACCACAATGTCGCGGTCCTTGTCCGCGTGCGTCAGTGCTGCGAGGACGGGAGACAATTGATCTCCCAGCACCAGAACCATCCGCGTCACCAAGGCACCGCCTTGCCCGCCCAATCAAAGAACTGGCCTGTATGCTCGGGCGTCAACCCCTCTATCACATTAATCAGGTTGGCTGCGGCCTCTGCCGGGGGAACCGAGGGGTGACGGCCAAGGTACTTTTCAGTAAACGCAGTCGCCACAGTGCCTGGATGCAGGGAAACACAGATCGACTGTTTGTGAGTGCGCGCAAGTTCAATCGCCGTGGTGCGCACGATCTGGTTCACTGCCGCCTTGGCCGCGCGATAGCTGACCCAACCGCCCAGGCGATTGTCGCCAATCGACCCCACCCGCGCCGACAACACCGCCACCACCGCGCGCCTATCGCGCGATAATAGTCGTGCGGCGTGGCGCAAAACCAACGCAGGCCCCACGGCGTTGACCGCAAACTGATCCACCATCGCCTGCGCGGTGATGGATTTGATCGACTTCTCAGGCGCCGCGCCCGCAACCTCCAACGCGCCCGAGGTCACCAGGATGGCATCAAATGGCCCCTCGACCTGACCCAAAATCCGCTCCACCGCATCTGGGTTCGTCAAATTCAAACCATCGCCTGAGCGCGACAGCCCCTGAACTGCAACTCCACGCGCCGTCAGCTCAGCAACAACGGCCTGCCCGATCCCGCCAGAGGCTCCAATAATCAACGCTTTCTCCATGACGGCTCACCTAGCGGGGAAAAGCGCAACTTCAATCTTCTTCTTGGTCAGTTTTCGGAAACTGCGCCCCCTTTGAGGCACGCGCAACATTGGGGCATTTTGCTCTTTCCATTCCCAATTCGCCCTGTATAAACTTTCCCCATGATCAACCGCGCACATAATTCGACCCTGACCGCTGAATGCGGTGCGTCGCTGCGTGGCCTACTGATCCTAATCCGCCTCTGAGCGTGCCATCCGGCGCGCCCGCTCAGAGGAGGCAGCCTGCGCGCCACATGGCTTTAGGACAGATACGAGAGATACCAAAATGACCAATATTCCTGACCAAGATCGCGTCGTGATCTTTGACACCACGCTCCGTGACGGCGAACAAAGCCCCGGCGCGACCATGACCCATGCCGAAAAGCTCGAGATTGCGGGGCTGCTGGATGAGATGGGCGTCGACATCATCGAGGCGGGGTTCCCAATCGCCTCTGAGGGTGATTTCAAGGCCGTGTCCGAGATCGCGATGAATTCCAAGAACAGCCGCATCTGCGGTCTGGCGCGTGCAAATTACGCCGACATCGACCGCTGCTGGGAAGCGGTGAAACACGCGGAAAAGAACCGCATTCACACCTTCATCGGCACCTCGCCGCTGCACCGCGCCATCCCGAACCTGACCATGGATGAGATGGCTGACAAGATCCACGAGACTGTCACCCACGCCCGCAACCTGTGCGAAAACGTGCAATGGTCGCCGATGGACGCGACGCGGACGGAATGGGACTACCTCTGCCGTGTGGTCGAGATCGCGATCAAGGCCGGCGCCACCACGATCAACATCCCCGACACCGTGGGTTACACCGCCCCTGTTGAATCCGCCGATCTGATCCGCAACCTGATCGAGACGGTTCCTGGCGCAGATGAGGTGATTTTTGCCACTCACTGCCACAACGACCTTGGCATGGCGACCGCGAACTCTCTGGCTGCTGTTGCTGGTGGGGCGCGTCAGATCGAATGCACCATCAACGGTCTGGGCGAACGCGCAGGCAACACCGCGCTTGAAGAGGTCGTAATGGCCCTGAAAGTGCGCAACGACATCATGCCCTGGCACACGGGCATCGACACCAAAAAGCTCATGCACATTTCGCGCCGCGTCGCGACCGTTTCGGGCTTTCCGGTGCAGTTCAACAAGGCCATCGTCGGCAAGAACGCTTTTGCCCATGAATCCGGCATCCACCAGGATGGCATGCTCAAGAACAAGGAAACCTTCGAGATCATGCGCCCCGAGGATGTGGGCCTTGCGGGCACGTCGCTGCCGCTTGGCAAACACTCGGGCCGGGCCGCGCTGCGCGACAAGCTGGAAACCCTTGGGTTCGAGGTGGGCGACAACCAGCTCAAGGACATTTTTGTCCGCTTCAAGGAACTGGCCGACCGCAAGAAAGAAGTGTTTGACGACGATGTCGTCGCGCTGATGCGCTCGGGTGAGGATGCGGAAAACGATCACCTGCAACTGGTATCGATGAAGGTTGTCTGCGGCACTGGCGGTCCAGCCGAATCCACCGTCGAGATGGAGATCGACGGCAAGGACGTCAGTGCAACCGAACACGGTGACGGCCCAGTTGATGCAACGTTCAAGGCCGTTCGCACCCTCTATCCCAACACCGCGCGCCTGCAGCTGTATCAGGTGCACGCCGTGACGGCGGGCACCGACGCGCAGGCCACGGTAGCCGTGCGCCTGGAAGAGGACGGCGTAATCGCAACAGGCGAATCCGCCAACACCGACACTGTGGTCGCCAGCGCGCGCGCCTACATCAACGCGCTCAACCGGCTGATCGTGCGCCGCGAGAAATCCGGTCCGGGCGTGGATGCCCGCGAGATTTCGTACAAAGACGTGACCTGAGGCGGGACTGCCACGCAAACAAAAAGGGCGGCCCGCTTGAGCCGCCCTTTCTCATTGCAGGCTGACTTACTGCCAGTAATAGAACGTCAGGTCGACCTTGCCTGGTTCGACCAGCGAGTATTCGAACACCGGATCGCTATACAGGTCATTCGACCCCGAAATCGCATAGCCTTCGGTCGGCAAATAGGTCTCGTCATAGTTCAACTCATAGTCACCGTTTTCATCATGTATGGCGACAATGGCGTAGTAGCTGTTGTTGAGTTCAGGAAAGTCCAGCCGCTGTGGATAGGTGCTGGCAGGCACCTCCAGATAGCCGACGGCATTTTGGTAATCCATGTTGGCAAAGGGTTCGGCCCGGTCAAACACCATGACGATCAGGTTGCCCGTGTCATTGCGTGCGCCATGCAGGTTAACGGTCAGTCCTGCGTCCGAGGTCGCACCTGAAGTCGATACGGAAGCGTCCGGCAGATCAACCGAGAACCCGGCGGCGAGCCAGGCGCCGCCCACGAACAGGGCGGCCGTGGCCATGGCGGCGGTGATGCGTTGTACGTTGGATGGCATCTGTGCTGTCCTTGTGGCTTATTCTGCAGGCGAGGTGTCTTTGCGGTCTTTGGGCTGCCAGCCGGGCGGGCCAAAGAACACACCCAACTTGTTCATCAACCCGGGCATCTTCCAAACATCCGCAGCCAGCCGCGTGAACCCGTGGAAGAAGGCCACGAAGGGGTTGATCGAGTCGATCGGTGTCACCAGGCCGTAGACCACCTCTTCTTCTTCTTCCTCAAAGGTGCCAAACATGCGGTCCCAAATGATGAAGATCCCAGCATAGTTCTTGTCCAGGTATTTGCGGTTCGACCCGTGGTGCACGCGGTGGTGCGACGGCGTGTTCATAATCAGCTCAATCGGTTTCCACAGCTTGCCGATGACCTCGGTGTGCAACGCGGTCTGATACAGCTGCACCAGCAGTTCAACAACCAGGATCAAGATCGGGTTGAAACCCAACAAAACCAGCGGCAGGTGGAAGAACAGCGGCCAGAACCCATCGAGTGGACCATGACGGTAGGCGACCGAGATGTTGAAGAATGGAGAGCTGTGATGAACCGAATGCGTGGCCCAAAGGAAGTTGATCCGATGTAGAATCCGGTGCTCCCAGTAGTAGGCAAGATCAGCCAGAACCAGCGCAATCAGGAACGAAGCCCAGGTCGTGGGGATTTCAAACACGGCAAACTGCGCCGCATAAAAATAGGCGCCAACATAAAAGGCGGCCATGCCCAAAAAGGTGATGCCGATGAAGAAGGCCAACGTGATAAAATTGGTGACCGTATCACCAACCATTTCCCAGTTCAGCCTTTTTACAACTGCATAGCGGATCAGCTCGAATACCAAGAAGGCCAAGGCAAAGACGAGAAACCATTCATCGATCAGAGTTTCCCAATGGGTCAGCTGAAAATCGCTGATGTATTGGCTTAGGAATTCCATGGAGTGCCTCGTTCGTGTGGGGAGAGGTTTGCTGTCATATCTGACAACTTAATTAGTGAACGCTACCTCTTTTGCAATACCAAAGATGAAGGAACTTGTAAAAAACGCTTGATCACACCCACGTTTTCAGGGGTTTTTGCCTCGGCCGGTTGACAGCAAAGCCCCTGATTTGAACACAACGTAGCGAAACGGGCTTGGAATTGGCGGAAACGCGCTGTTTCCGATGATTCTGCACTTTCACCCTCACCTTGGGACGCCTATAAGATCATCGTCTCGCACTGTCAGAGTCGCGGGACCAATCGGCAGCTCTCAGCAGGATCACACGTATATGTCAGTGTTTGGAAATCTCGGCGGCTTGTTCACATCGGACATGGCCATTGACCTCGGCACGGCAAACACACTGGTCTATGTCAAAGGGCGCGGTGTCATCCTGTCGGAACCGTCCGTGGTGGCCTATCACGTCAAGGATGGCGTGAAAAAGGTGCTGGCCGTAGGCGAAGACGCCAAGCTGATGCTGGGCCGGACACCGGGCAGTATCGAGGCGATTCGCCCCATGCGCGAAGGTGTGATCGCGGACTTCGACACCGCCGAAGAAATGATCAAGCACTTCATCCGCAAGGTTCACAAGCGCTCGACCTTTTCCAAACCCAAGATCATCGTCTGCGTGCCCCACGGGGCAACCCCTGTTGAAAAACGCGCGATCCGTCAGTCGGTTCTGTCGGCGGGTGCGCGTCGCGCGGGCCTGATCTCGGAACCGATCGCTGCGGCCATTGGCGCGGGCATGCCAATCACCGACCCGACCGGCAACATGGTTGTCGACATCGGCGGCGGCACCACCGAGGTTGCCGTTCTGTCGCTGGGTGACATCGTGTACGCCCGTTCGGTCCGCGTAGGTGGCGACCGCATGGACGAGGCGATCATCAGCTATCTGCGCCGCCAGCAGAACCTGTTTGTGGGCGAAGCCACGGCCGAGCGCATCAAGACATCCATCGGCACCGCCCGCATGCCCGACGACGGGCGCGGTCAGTCGATGCACATCCGGGGGCGCGACCTTCTGAATGGCGTGCCCAAGGAAATCGAAATCAGCCAGGCCCAGGTTGCCGAAGCCTTGGCTGAGCCGGTGCAGCAGATCTGTGAAGCGGTGATGACCGCGCTTGAGACGACGCCGCCCGATCTGGCCGCCGATATCGTCGACCGTGGCGTCATGCTGACCGGTGGTGGTGCGCTGCTGGGTGATCTGGATCTTGCCCTGCGCGAGCAGACCGGCCTGGCCGTGTCGATCGCTGACGAAAGCTTGAACTGCGTGGCCCTGGGCACCGGCAAGGCGCTGGAGTACGAAAAGCAACTGCGCCACGCGATTGACTACGACAGCTAAGGGGCGCACCCTTTAGGGCACAGTATGGTGCATCGGCCCTAGTTCAGGACCAAACGCGCGCCGAAAGGGAGTCTCGTGGCCAAGGACCGTTCACAGCGCGAAGACTACACTGCCCCACTGCGCAGGCTGCTGCTTGGGGCTTTGTTGTTGTGTTTGCTGGGAATTTTTCTTGTATGGCGGATCGACAGCCCCCGCGTTGAACGGTTCCGTGCGCAGGTGACGGACAAGGTCGTGCCGTCAATGGAATGGGCCATGGTGCCGGTGACGGCCACGATCAACTTGTTCCGCGACTTTCAGAGCTATCAACGCCTGAGCGAGCAGAACCGCGAATTGCGCAGCGAGCTGCGCCAGATGCGTGCCTGGAAAGAGGCCGCGCTGCAGTTGGAGCAGGAAAACGCCCGCCTGCTGGACCTCAACAACGTGCGCCTTGATCCGCAACTGACCTATGTGACCGGCGTTGTGATGGCTGACAGCGGCTCTCCCTTCCGTCAATCCGTACTACTCAATGTGGGCGCCCGCGATGGCATTGTCGACGGTTGGGCTGCGATGGATGGCATCGGGCTAGTTGGGCGAATTTCCGGCGTGGGTCAAAATACTGCGCGAGTCATCCTGCTGACCGACGCGGCCAGTTCAATTCCTGCAGCGATCCAGCCTTCGGGTCAGACCGCTCTGATTGCCGGTGACAACACAGCGGCTCCGGTGCTGGATTTCCTGGAAAACCGCGAATTGGTCCGCCCCGGTGATCGTGTCATCACATCCGGAGATGGTGGAGTGTTCCCGGCCGGGTTGCTGATTGGCCAGGTCGCCCAAGACCCCTCGGGCCGGTTGCGGGTGCGCTTGTCCGCTGACTACGAGCGCCTGGAGTTCCTGCGTGTCATCAGGCATTTGGGCAACGAAAACATTAAAACACCTGGTGACATCGTCACCACAGACCCAATTGACGACACCACCCAAATCACCGAGGGCGAGGAGGCAGTTGATGGATAGCCTGTCGACCTCACGCATTTGGACCATGCGCCTGATGTATGTGGGGCTGGCGCTTCTGATCCTGTTTTTCCACCTGTTGCCACTTGATACATTGCCCAGTCGGTGGGCCCCGCCTGATCTGCTGATCGCCTTCACCTTTGCCTGGTCTCTGAGGCGTCCGGATTTTGTACCGGTTCTGCTGATCGCCTGCGTCATGTTGATCGCAGATTTCATGCTTCAACGGCCGCCCGGCTTGCTGTCCGCTTTCGTTGTCGCAGGATCAGCCTATCTGCGCAATTGGTCTGCCGGTCTGAGTGACGCGAGTTTTCTGGGCGAATGGGCCTCGGTCGGGTTGGTGTTGGTTTCGATCATGGTGCTGAACCGAATGATCCTGGGCCTTACAGCAGTTGTGCAAGCCCCGCTGTGGTTGGTGTTGATCCAGCTTGTCCTGACAATCGCGATCTATCCGTTGGTCGCGTTCATCAGCCAAAGCCTCTTTGGTGTGCGCAAACTGACCCCGGCGGATGTCGACATTCTAGGAGGCCGGTCATGAAACGCCCCCCCCGCGACGTCGAAGGCACCCATCGTAAACTGACACGCCGTGCGCTGCTGCTTGGGGGCATGCAGGCCGCATTCATTGGCGGGCTGGCAATGCGGATGCGATACATGCAGGTCGATCAGGCCGATCAGTTTCGGCTGCTTGCAGAAGAAAACCGCGTCAATATCCGCCTTATCCCACCCACGCGCGGCGAAGTTTTTGACCGAAACGGCGCCATCCTGGGTCAGAACATCCCGCTGTACCGCATTATCATCGTGCGCGAGGATGCGGGCGATGTGGACAAGGTGATCAGCGACCTGTCCAAATTGGTCTCCCTTGACCCCGAAGAAGTTGAACGCGCTCGCGCCGAAATGCGCCGCTCGCCCCCCTTCTTGCCAGTGACCCTGGCCGAGCGTGTTACCTGGGCCGACATCTCAAAAGTTGCGGTCAACGCCCCCGCCCTGCCTGGTATCACCCCCGAGGTCGGCCTGACCCGCGTCTACCCCCAAGGCCCTGATTTTGCGCATGTCCTGGGTTATGTCGGCCCGGTCAGCGACTATGACCTCAGCCAGATCGAAGACCCCGAACCAGTGCTGCGTATTCCGCGTTTTCAAATCGGTAAGGTTGGGGTCGAAGCCAAGCGCGAGCGCCAATTGCGCGGAAAAGCTGGCGCCAAGCGAGTTGAGGTCAACGCCACCGGCCGCGTCATGCGCGAGCTTGACCGGCGTGAGGGACAGCAGGGCTCAGACCTGCAATTGTCGGTCGATGCAGATCTGCAGGAATACGTGCAAGCCCGCCTGGGCAACGAAAGTGCCAGTGCTGTTGTCGTCGACTGCGAAACAGGCGATCTGCGAGCGATCTCATCCGCGCCCTCGTTTGATCCCAACCTCTTTGTGCGCGGTATCTCGGTCGCCGACTATCGGTCGCTGACCGAAGACAAATACCGCCCCCTTGCCAACAAAACAGTCCAAGGCACCTACCCGCCCGGCTCGACCTTTAAGATGATCACGGCTCTGGCCGCGCTTGAAGCCGGGATCGTCGGCCCAGACGACACCGTGTTCTGCCCCGGCTATCTGGAGGTCAGCAGCCGCAAATTCCACTGTTGGAAGCGTGGCGGCCACGGGCATGTGGACCTACTCAATTCACTCAAGCGCAGCTGTGATGTCTACTACTACGACGTGGCGCTAAAGGTCGGGATCGACCGGATTTCCGCAATGGCCAAGAAGTTCGGCCTGGGCGTGCGCCACGATCTGCCGATGTCTGCCGTGGCCAGCGGACTCGCCCCCAATCGCGACTGGAAATCGCGAGTGCATGGCCAGGATTGGCTGGTAGGGGACACCGCCAACGCCTCGATTGGGCAAGGCTATATGCTGGCTTCTCCGTTGCAGTTGGCGATAATGACGGCGCGGCTTGCCACCGGGCGCAGCGTAACGCCCCGGTTGGTCAAATCCATCGATGGTGTTGAACAGGCAAGCGGTGCGGGCGAAACGATCGACGTCAACGAAAACAACCTACGTAAGCTGCGTCGCGCCATGTTCTCGGTTAGCAACGACCGGCGCGGTACGGCCTATGGCAGCCGGATCATCGACGATGCCTTCCGCCTGGCAGGCAAGACAGGCACCAGCCAGGTCCGAAACATCACTGCGGCCGAACGCGCAGCCGGTGTGATCCGCAACGCCGATCTCCCGTGGGAGCGTCGCGACCACGCACTGTTTGTCTGCTTCGCCCCCTACGACAACCCCAAGTACGCCGTATCCGTTGTCGTCGAGCATGGCGGCGGCGGTTCAAAGGCTGCCGCACCGGTTGCGCGGGACATCATGTTACAGGCGCTTTTTGGAGGAACACCGCCGCTTGAGGCCTATCCCCGCAAAGACCGAGGCCGCATAGAAGCCCAACAAGAGCGGATGAAACGCGAGCGCCGACCCCGCGCCCGGACCGACGGAAAGGACCGCGCATGAGTTATCTCGAATACACGGTCAAATCCACGCCGACCGGTCTGCGCAAGGTGTTCTACATGAACTGGGCGCTGACTGTGCTCTTGGTCAGCGTGGCCGGAGTCGGGTTTCTAATGCTCTATTCGGTTGCGGGCGGGTCGTTCACCCCTTGGGCCGAACCGCAGATGAAACGCTTTGCACTTGGCCTTGCTGCTATGATGTTTGTGGCCATGGTCCCCATCTGGTTTTGGCGCAACATGGCTGTAGTGGCCTATCTGATCTCGATAATCCTGTTGATTGCGGTCGAGTTCTTCGGTGCGGTTGGCATGGGCGCGCAACGTTGGATCGACGTCGGTTTCATGCGCCTGCAACCCTCGGAATTGATGAAGATCACGTTGGTCATGCTGCTTGCGGCCTATTATGATTGGTTGCCCGGCAACAAGACCTCGCGCCCGTTTTGGGTGCTGGTGCCGGTGGTGATGATCCTGTTTCCGACGTTTCTGGTGCTGCGCCAGCCCGATCTGGGCACTTCGATCCTGTTGATGACCGCAGGCGGCGGGCTCATGTTTCTGGCGGGCGTGCATTGGGCCTATTTTGCCGCCGTGATTGCCGCCGGTGTTGGTCTTGTCACGGCCGTGTTCCAAAGCCGTGGCACCGAATGGCAGTTGCTCAAGAACTATCAATACCGCCGAATTGACACGTTTCTCGACCCGTCTTCGGATCCGCTTGGCGCTGGCTATCACATCACCCAATCCAAAATCGCACTTGGCTCGGGCGGCTGGACCGGACGTGGTTTCATGCAAGGCACACAATCGCGCCTGAATTTTCTGCCCGAAAAACACACCGATTTCATTTTCACCACGCTAGCGGAAGAGTTCGGATTTGTGGGCGGTTTTTCCCTGCTGGGCCTCTATACCCTGATCATCGTTTTCTGCATTTCGACCGCGCTTGCCACAAAGGACCGGTTTTCGTCGCTGGTCACCCTGGGTATCTCGATCAACTTCTTCCTGTTCTTTGCCGTGAACATGTCGATGGTCATGGGGCTGGCACCGGTTGTCGGCGTGCCGCTGCCCATGGTCAGCTATGGCGGGTCAGCCATGCTGGTGCTGATGGTGGCATTCGGACTGGTACAAAGCGCGCATATCCATCGACCTCGTCTGGGATCCTGACATCATGACAACCAACATCCTGTTTGCCGCCAAGGCAGAACGCTGGACGACCTATGAACAGCCGTTGACCAAGGCCCTGACAGAGGCAGGGATCGCGTTCGATCTGCGAACCGAGTTCGCCCCCGATCAGGTCGATTACATCGTCTATGCCCCCAACAGCGATGTACAGGACTTCTCGCCCTACACCCGCCTACGGGCCGTGCTGAACCTGTGGGCGGGGGTCGAGGATGTGGTCGGCAACACGACCCTGACCGTACCGCTGACACGCATGGTGGATCATGGGCTGACGCAGGGCATGATCGAATGGGTGATGGGACACACGCTGCGCTATCACCTCGGGATAGACGGGCATATGAACGGCCAGGACGGCATGTGGCGCAACGTGGCGCCTCCGCTGGCTCAAGATCGCAAGGTGACCGTTTTGGGCTTGGGCGCGTTGGGAGCAGCTGTTGCGCAAGCGTTGGCAGGGCTGGGGTTTGACGTCAGCGGTTGGAGCCGGTCAGCCAAGGATATCGACGGCATTCTCTGTCTGCACGGCACAGAGGGGCTGCGTTCTGCTCTATCAGAGGCTGAAATCGTCGTTCTGTTGCTGCCAAACACGCCCGCGACCGCAAATACGTTGAACGCCCAAACGCTGGCACAGCTACCGAGTGGCGCCTGCATCATAAACCCCGGCCGAGGGCCATTGATCGATGACGACGCTCTGCTCGCGGCCTTGGACAGCGGCCAGATCGCCCATGCGACCCTGGATGTGTTCCGCATCGAACCCCTGCCCGCCGAGCACCCCTATTGGGCGCACCCTCAGGTGACAGTGACGCCCCATATCGCATCCGAGACCCGTGCCAGCACCGCCAGCCAGGTCATCGCGGAAAACATCCGCCGCGACCTGAACGGCGAGCCTTTGTTGCATATCGTGGATCGGTTCCTCGGGTACTGACCCATCGGATCAGCTTCGGGGGTACTCCCGCCCGTCGTCCATGTTTCTGGCGAAACATCTCCTCCCGTTGGGCCAGGCTCACGCGGGCTTTGCCCGCGTGAGCCTGGCCCCCTGCCGTCCGCAGGACGCAAGGCCGATAGGCCGCGCAGTTAGGCAGCGATGAGCCCGCGTCCTTTGAGCAGTGCCTCAACCCCGGGCAGCTTGCCCCGGAACGCCAGGTAGAGCTCTTCGGCTTCACGCGAACCGCCAGTGGACAGGATGTGCGTCTCAAGCGCGTTGGCTCGTTCCTCGTCGAATGCTCCCCCTGCCTCTTCAAAGGCAGCAAAGGCATCCGCATCCATTACTTCGGACCACATGTAGCTGTAATAAGCCGAGCTATACCCGTCGCCTGCAAAGACGTGGGCAAACTGCGGGGTCGCGTGGCGCATGCCGATGGCGTGGGGCATGCCGATCTGTTCCAGAACCTCGGCCTGTTTTGCCATCGGATCAACGGGGGCTGAACCGTCGTGGAACTCCAGATCCACCAATGCCGACGCGACATATTCCACCGTCTGGAACCCCATGTCGAAGTTCGCAGCCTTGAGCACCTTTTCCAGCATCTCTTTCGGCATCGGAGCACCAGTTTCAGCGTGTGTGGCAAACTCGGCCAGAACCTCGGGCACCTCGAGCCAGTGTTCATAGAGCTGGCTGGGCAGTTCGACAAAGTCGCGTGCCACGGACGTACCTGAGATGCTCTCATAAGTCACATTCGACAGCATCTGGTGCAAGGCATGGCCGAATTCATGAAACAGCGTGCGTGCGTCATCATAGGACAAGAGCGCCGGATCGCCCTTGGCGAAGTTGCAGACGTTGATCACGATCGGTGCCTGCTCCTTTGGGAATTTGGCCTGGGCGCGCATGGCGCTGCACCAGGCGCCCGAACGTTTCGAACCGCGGGCGAAATAGTCACCGATGAACACCGCGACATGCTTGCCATTTCGGGTCACCTCCCATGCGCGGCAGTCTTCGTGGTAGAGCGGGATGTCGAGCGGGGCAAAGTCCAAGCCAAACAAGCGGTTTGCGCAAGAAAAAGACGCCTCGATCATGCGGTCGAGCTGCAGATAGGGCTTGAGCTCGGCCTCATCCAGATCATGTTCGGCCTTGCGACGCTTTTCTGCGTAGTAGCGCCAATCCCAGGCTTCGAGCGGGCCGTTGATGCCGTCAGCCTGCATCATCTGGGTCATGGTTTCCGAGTCCGCATCCGCCTGTGCCTTGGCCGGTTCCCAGACCTGCATCAACAACTCGCGCACCCGTTCGGGCGTGCGCGCCATTTCGGTTTCCAGCTTGTAGGTGGCGAAGTTGTCATAGCCCAATAGATGCGCGCGTTCCTCACGCAGTTTCAGCGTCTCGGCCGCAATCTCGCGATTGTCCGTCTCGCCACCGTTGGCGCCGCGCGCGGCCCAGGCCTTATAGGCCCCTTCGCGCAAGTCGCGGCGGGGCGAGAATTGCAGGAAGGGCACGATGATCGAGCGGGACAGAGTCACAACAGGGCCATCGACGCCCTTCTCTGCCCCAGCGGCGCGGGCGGCTTCGACGACGAAGTCGGGCAGCCCCTCCAGATCACCTTCGGACAGTTTCATGAACCACTCGCGCTCATCCGCCAGCAGGTTCTGGGTGAAGGAAGTGCCAAGGGTGGCCAGACGGGCCTTAATTTCTTGCATGCGTGTGTCGTCCTCGCCCTCGAGCGCGGCACCGGCACGGACAAAGCTGCGGTGGGTCAACATCAGGACACGGGACTGTTCTGGTGTCAGGGTCAGGTCATCCTTGCGCGCCCAGAGATCAGCCACCCGGCGGAACAGCGCTTTGTTCGACGAAATCGCCGAGAAATGCGCCGCCAGCTTTGGCGAGAAATCTCGTTGCAACTCTTCGCGCTTGGGGTTGCTGTCGGCGCCCGCGACGGTGAAGAACACCGAAAGTACCTTGTCGAGCGCCTCGCCCGCCGCCTCCATCGCGCCGATGGTGTTGTCGAAATCAGGTGTTTCGGTGTTGTCGGCTATTGCATCGATCTCCCCAAGGTGGGCAGTCAGAGCTGTGTCCAGAGCCGGGGCAAAATCGTCGTCGCTGATGGCGTCAAAGGGCGCGATTTCAAATGGGGTTTGCCACTGGGCAAGGATCGGATTGGTCATGGGTGTCTCCTTTGCGCTCAAGCTAGGTGCGCGCTTGCAAATGGTCCAGAGGGCGTGTCGCGATTTGGCAATACGTGTCGAGAAGCCTCTTGCCCGGAGGACGGCGTCCGCCCACTGTGCCCCGAAACATGGGAGATGATCATGACGCAAAGAAACCGCCCCCTGGGGCCAATGACAAAAGCCATTCACGCGGGCGAAGGGCCGGATCCTGCGACGGGCGCCTCGGCACCGCCATTGCATATGTCATCGACCTTTGTCACCGATCAGGTGGCCGGGTTTTCCGCGCATGATCTGGAAAACGGTCCCGAGGGGTTTCTGTACGCCCGGTGGGACAATCCGACCGTTGCAATGCTGGAAAAGAAGATCGCGGCGATGCAGGGAACCGAGGCCTGTTTGTGCACGGCCTCTGGCATGGCGGCGGCAACTGCGATCTTTCTGACGTTCTTGTCGGCGGGTGACCATGTGGTGGTCTCGGATGTGTCCTATGCCGGGGTCGCGGAACTGGCGCGCGAGACCCTGCCGCGTCTGGGGATCGAGGTGAGCACGATCAACATGTCGGATCTGGAGGCGGTTGCGGCGGCAATTCGGCCAAACACCCGGCTCATCCATACGGAAACTCCGGTGAACCCAATCGGGCGACTGACGGATCTGGCGGCAGTGTCGAAGCTGGCGAAGGAAGCGGGCGCATTGCACAGCTGCGATGCAACCTTTGCCTCGCCTTTGGGCATGGACACGGTTGGTTTGGGCGTGGACCTGACAATGCATTCGATCACCAAATACATCGGCGGGCATGGCGATGCGGTTGGCGGAGCAGTTGCGGGGCGCGCAGATCTGATCGCCAAGATGCGGGCCGAGGCGTCGATCCATCACGGGGGCATCCTGTCGCCCTTCAATGCCTGGCTGATTGCGCGCGGAGCCTCAACCCTGCCCCTGCGGATGAGGGCGCATCAGGTCGGCGCACAGGCGGTGGCCGAGTGGTTGGAGAGCCATCCATCAGTTACACGCGTGATCTATCCGGGGTTGGCATCGCATCCGCAAGCGGCGTTGGCGGCGCAGCAGATGTCGAACACCTCGGGCATGATCTCGTTTCAAGTGGGTGATGCGGCAGCGGGTCAGAGGGTGGCACAACAAATGATCGACCGCCTGCAAGTGATCCACTATGCGGTGTCACTGGGTCATCACCGGTCGCTGATTTTCTGGATGGAGACAGCCGGCCTGATGGAGACGTCGTTCCGCCTGGAAGGTGCCCAGTTGGACGCGTATCGCGCCTATGCGGGGGACGGGATTTTCCGCTTGTCGGTCGGACTGGAAGACGCCGAGGATCTGATTGCCGATCTGGATGTGGCGTTGTCGTAGCCGGGGGTACTCCCGCCCCCGCGCATGCATCACAGATGCCCGCTGGCGGGGTTGGGCCGGGCCGCGCGCCTAGCGGCGCGCGGCGGTTGTGTTACGCCGCCTCTGTTCCGCAGATGGGGCAATCGGCGCGTTTGGACAGGGTGATCTTGCGACTTTCGCCGTAAAGCGCGTCATAAATCAGCATCTCACCTTTGAGCACCGCACCGGCCCGCGTGATCAGCTTGATCGCCTCGACCGCCATCATGGACCCGACCACGCCCGGCAGTGGGCCGATTACCCCGGCCTCAGAGCACGATGGTGCCAGCCCTGGGGGCGGCGCTTCGGGGAAGATGCATTGGTAGCAGGGACCTGTGTCAGCCGGGTGGAACACGCTCAGCTGCCCCTCCCATTGGGCCAAAGCGCCTGAAATCAGGGGTTTGCCCAGCTTTACCGCCGTTTCATTGGCCAGATAGCGGGTCTCGAAATTGTCGGTGCCATCGAGGATCAAATCATAGTCCGCAAAAAGCTCGGCCGCGATGTCGGCTGTCAGGCGTCGGTTGTAGGGGCGCACGGTGACGTTGGGGTTCTGCGCCTCCATCGCCATTTGGGCCGAGAACACCTTGGGCACACCAATGTCTGCATCGCGGTGGATCACTTGTCGTTGCAGGTTGGCGTTTTCAACCACGTCATCGTCGATCACACCGATGGTGCCGACACCAACCGCCGCCAGATATTGCAACGCAGGCGCGCCCAGGCCACCTGCCCCGATCACCAGAACACGGGCCTGTTTCAGGCGTTTCTGCCCCGGCCCACCCAATTCGCGCAAGACGATGTGGCGGGCATAGCGTTCAAGCTCGGTATCGGAAAAACTGCCTGTTGGTTTGGGTGGCTGCTTGGTTGCCTGGGGCGCACTCCGGGTCCGCAACGCCCGAAGGAAACGCGAGTATCCGAGGATCAGAGCAACGGCACCGGTCAGGATAAGCCACAGTGCCGGGGACTGCCCGGTGGCCTCACGCACCGGGTGGCCGTCTGGCAGTGCAAACTGCAGCAACAACACCAGCGCCAGCAACCCGCCCATGAGCGTCAGCCGCGCCTGACGGGATACTCCCATCACCATGCCGATGCCCCAGAGCATCGCGGCCATGCCCAGAACCAGAAGCATCAGCTGCGCCCGGTCGAGCCGAAGCCGCCAGTGCCGCGCTCGGTGTCACTCAGACCGTCCACAAGGTCGAATTGCGCCTGTAGAACAGGGGCCACGATCAGCTGTGCAATGCGCTCGCCATGCGTCACCTCGAACGGCTCGGTGCCCGCATTCAGCAAGATCACCCCAAGGGGCCCGCGATAGTCGCTGTCGATGGTCCCGGGCGTGTTGGGCAATGTGATGCCGTGTTTCAGCGCAAGGCCCGAGCGCGGACGCACCTGAACCTCGTACCCAGCCGGGATCTCAAGCCGCAGACCGGTGGGGATCAGCGCCCGTGCACCGGGGGCCAGGACCACACCGGTCCGGTCCGGGAAATTGGCACGCACGTCGGCACCCGCCGCCCCCGCTGTTTCATAGCTGGGCAGTGCGATCTGCGGATCGCTGTCTTCGTCTCTGATGACCCGGATGGCTATCATCTGCTGGCCTCCTGCTTGCATGTTCTCTTAGCCCACCAGCTTTGCTGCGATCCGCTCGGCCAGTTGCGTAGCCACGTCGGATTTGCTCATGCGGGGCCATTCTTCGGCACCTGTGTCCGAGATCAGGATGACGGCGTTTTCAGCCCCGCCCATGATGCCGGTCGCCGGGCTGACGTCATTGGCGACGATCCAATCACAGCCCTTGCGCAGCCGCTTGGCGGTGGCGTTTTCGATCACATCGTTGGTTTCTGCGGCAAAGCCCACAACCAGCCCCGGTCTGCCCTGCTCCATCCGCGAGACGGTTTTCAGGATGTCGGGGTTTTCGGCAAATTCCAATACGGGCAAGCCATCCTTGCTTTTCTTCAGCTTCCGGTCCGAGGCACTGGCGACACGCCAATCAGCAACGGCAGCGGCGAAGACACCCGCATCCACAGGCAAAGCAGCCTGCACCGCGTCGGCCATTTCGCGGGCGCTTTGAACGGCCACAACCTCGACCCCATCAGGTGGGGGAACGTCAGCGGGACCCGTCACAAAGACCACATGAGCCCCCAAAGACGCCAATGCCCGAGCCACTGCCGTTCCTTGCGCGCCGGACGATCGATTGGCGATGTAGCGAACGGGATCAATGGGTTCGTGCGTCGGGCCGGATGTGACCAGGATACGTTTGCCTTGCAACGGACCGTCGGCAAAATGCGCCTCGACAGCGGCCACAATTTCAAGCGGTTCCGACATGCGGCCAGGACCGTATTCACCGCAAGCCATGTCGCCGTCGTTGGGACCAACAAATGCAATACCGTCAGCCGCCAGCGTGGCCCGGTTGCGCTGTGTTGCAGCATGCTCCCACATGCGAACGTTCATGGCTGGGGCCAGCAGAACGGGCGTGTCCGTGGCCATCAACAGGGTCGAGGCCAGATCATTGGCCAGACCCGACGCCATCTTGCCCATCAGATCAGCGGTCGCGGGTGCAACCACCACCAAATCGGCAGAGCGCGACAGTTGAATGTGGCCCATCTCGGCCTCGTCGGTCAGATCAAAGAGATCGCGGTAAACTTTGGTTCCGGCAAGGGCCGATACAGACAGCGGAGTCACAAACTCTTCGGCTGCCTTAGTCAGGACCGCCGTCACCTCGGCACCGCGTTCCCGCAGGCGGCGGATCAGGTCGAGGGACTTATAGGCCGCAATGCCACCTCCGATGATCAGAAGTATGCGCTTGGATGCCAGCATGGCTGCCCCCTTCCCGTTTCGGATGCCCCGTAATCAGCCCGGCAGACATTAGGCAAAGCCCGCCATAACCGCCAGCCGATTTTCGCGGGCCTCAATCAGTAGCTTTGTGAAACGCCGCACAGGGATCATCTCGTTCGACCTCAGGCGCATCCAGAACGGCGTCAAACGTCCCTTGGATCGCCCCCGCTTCGGATTGCCCCAACACAAACACGCGCAAACCCGGCTGCATGCGGGCCAGGAAGCTGGGAATGCCCCAATCCTTGCGCGCATGACCATTCCCAGTGATCACAACAACAGGACCGCCCGTGTCCTCAATCGCGGTAAGGATCGCGCGGGTCAGCACCGCATCCCGCAGGCGTTGGATTTGAACCAGTACCGGAGCCATCTCGGCAGGCAGTGCGTCACAGTGTGCTGCCATCTGCCCAGCTTCGCGCGCGGACTTTTCCTCGTCTGGAAGGGGAACGGTCAACCCATAGCGCGCTGCATCTGCACCAAGTGCCACGGCGGGGCCCGCATCCATCGCCGCCATCGCTGCCTCACGCGGAACAAGGGCGCCGTAGATGGGGGCGTCGGGCGCTGCATTGAAGATCGGAAGGTACATGGACAGCGGCGGCCACCCCAACTCGGCCCAACGGATCGCAGCCGCCAGTTTTTCCGGGTCAGAAATGAGCTTGCGGTTGATCCTCTTCGCACCCTCGTCTGTCAGCATCTCCCACACCATGGCACGGGGTTCCAGCGCGGCCACAACGTCGCGTTGAACGCGGTGATGCACGGGATTGTCGTGCACCTCGCCCACAATCACCACATCAGCGCCCGCCATCTTCAGCATAATCTCGTCCGGCACCAGTTCATACGCCAAGGCCGCCCGGATCGGGGCGGCCACAAACGCCACACAGGCGCAGATCAGAATCGTCATGTGTCTCATACGAGGAAGTGTTGCACCTCGTGCGATTCAGCTTCAAGGCTTTTGCGCATCTTGGCAAAAGCGGCGGCTTCAAGTTGCCGAACCCGCTCTTTGGACAGATTTAGTTCCTGCCCCAAACTCTCGAGCGTGCGGGGCGTATCGCGCAGTTTGCGTTCGCGGATGATGAACTGTTCACGCGCGTTCAATGCACCCATAGCCTTGAGCAGCCATTCCCGCAGTTGCGCTGTATCATGGGCGTTTTCCACATGCTCGGCGGCCTGTTCGCTTTCATCCTCAAGCGCATCAATCCACTCGCGGCCTTCTTCATCCGCGGACTGCACAGCGTTGAGAGAGAAATCAGATCCGGCCAAACGTCCATGCATCATTTCCACATCGCGCAGGGGTACACCGATTTCCAGAGCGATCATCTGATGCAATTGATGCCGATCCAACGCCCCCCCTTCGCTCGCAGCCTCGCGTTCAAACTTGGCCTGGACGCGACGCATGTTGAAGAACAGCGATTTCTGGGATGAGGTCGAACCGGTTCGAACCATTGACCAGTTGCGCATCACATAGTCCTGGATGCTCGCCTTGATCCACCAAACCGCATAGGTCGAAAAGCGCACGCCCCGATCCGGGTCGAATTTGTCGGCCGCCTTCATCAGTCCCAGTCCAGCTTCCTGGATCAGGTCATTCATTGGTGCGCCGTAACGCTTGAACTTGGCCGCCATCGAAATAGCTAAACGCATATATGCGTTGATCAACCGGTGCAGCGCCTCTTCGTCGCGGTGGTCCCGCCACGCATAGGCCAGCGCCCGTTCGGTTTCAGCATCCAGCAGTTCTGCCTTCATCGCTTTGCGCGACATTGACGTGTCGCGTGCATTGTCCAAGGCCATACATCTCTCCCCAAATGTCCGGCACGCCTGCCGTGGCTTGTTTTGCGCGTACACAGTCGATACGCAGGGAAACGTCAGGCGGATCAAAATTAAGGTAAGAACTTGTTTCCAAAATTCACCTTTATCTTTGGGGGTGCCGCATCAGGCAAATCGGCCTATGCCGAGCAACTCGTTGTTTCGTCAGAAAAAAACAGGATCTACCTGGCCACATCACAAGTATTTGATGCTGAAATGCAGGCCAAAATCGACCGCCATCTTGTGCAGCGCGGGTCTGGTTGGCGCACAATTGAAGCCCCGTTAGAGCTGGCAGACACCCTGTCCGAGTTGACCGCAGACGACATCTGCCTGATCGACTGCGCCACCATGTGGCTGAGCAATCATCTGCTGGCCGAAAGCGACATGAACGCGGCCCAAGACCGATTGCTGGCCGCCATCTCGGGCACCGCTGCCAGGGTGGTCGTCGTCTCAAACGAGGTTGGCCAAGGGATCGTTCCGGGCAACGCCCTGGCCCGCCAGTTCCGCGAGGCGCAGGGGCGACTCAATATCATCTTGGCCGCCCAAGCCGATCTCGTGATCTCGGTCACGGTCGGCCTACCTCATGTCCTGAAAGGACAATTGCCATGACCACAACCCGCCTTCATATGGTCCGCCATGGGCCAACCCATGCCAAATCCATGGTGGGGTGGTCCGATTTGCCCGCTGATCTGAGCGACACCGCGGCCATCACACGCCTGTCTGATCATCTGCCGCATCCAGCAACGGTGATTTCATCGGACCTCTCGCGGGCTGCAGACACTGCAAGCGCGATCCAGGGCAGTCGCACGCGTCTGCCGCACCATGCTGATCTGCGCGAAATCAACTTCGGCGATTGGGAACTCCGGCGCTTTGCCGAGATCGAGGCCGAAGACCCGGCCCGCATCCGCGCCTATTGGGAAACACCCGGCGATGTGCGCCCCCCAAATGGCGAGAGCTGGAACGAGGTCTGCGCCCGTGTGGATACCGCCGTCGACACGCTGATTGCAGACTATGGGGGCCGTGACCTGATCATCGTGGCGCATTTCGGGGTGATCCTGACCCAAGTTCAACGCGCGCTGCGGCTGGACGCCAACGAGGCCTTTGGCCATCGGATCGACAATCTGTCGGTGACAGAGCTGTCCCATCGCGCGGATGGCTGGGACGTCCACCGGATCAATCACCTTCCGTGATGTAAGGGCGCACAAAAATCCAATTTACCGATAGGTTCGGTGAGTTTTACCCTCGCGCGTATGACTTATGACCTTTTCATCGGAGATCGGCTGTTTTCCAGCTGGTCCATGCGCGGGTGGCTGATGCTCGAGAAATTCGGCATCCCCCACCGGACCCACATGATCGGCCTTTATTCCGGAACCATGGCAGCCGATATGACCCCTCTGGCCCCGGCTCGTCTGGTCCCGACACTGCGCACGCCAGCCGGGACGGTTGTCGGAGAAAGCCTGGCCATGGCCGAGACACTGGCCGAGGAAAACCCCAACGTGGGTCTTTGGCCTTCGGACCCCGCCGCCCGTGCCGCGGCACGGTGGCTCTGTGCCGAGATGGTTGCAGGTTTCAGTTCCTTGCGGGGTGAATGCCCAATGCAGCTCTTGCAGTGTTACGAGGGGTTCACCCCCTCGCCTGAAACTCTGACCGATCTGGCGCGGATCGAAACCCTTTGGGCGCATGCGCGCGCGGTGTCTGGTGATGAAACCGGGCCACTCTTTGGGGCCTATTCTCTGGCGGACGTTTTTTACACCCCCGTAGCGGCGCGGATTATCGGTTATGGCTTGCCCGTGTCGGCCGCGAACCGGGCCTATTGTCTGGAACTGCTGTCGGATACCTCGGTGCGGCAATGGCGGGCGATGGGGATGACCAAAAGCTATGACCCCTGGCCCTATCCCGTCGACCTGCCGACGCAGCCTTGGCCGGTTGGTACGGATCGCAAAGCGGTTGCCGTCTACTCTGGCCCATCCGTTAATGACAATTGCCCCTACTCGGGCAAGCCAGTGCAGGATTTCCTGGAGCTCGACGGACAGATCTGGGGCCTGTGCAACCCGTTCTGTCGGGACAAAACCGTGGCCGACCCCGAGGCCTGGCCCGCGTTCGTGGAAATGATCGGGGCGCGTTAACCTTTCCTAAACCACGCGGGCGCTAGCAATGTCTTGTTAACCAATGAGCAGGACTGAAATGGTCGCCCGCGCTTACACTGTTGCTTTCCAAGGCGTTGACGCCCGACTGGTCGAGGTGCAATGCGCCGTGACCCCCGGCCTGCCTGCCTTTTCCATCGTCGGCCTGCCTGACAAGGCCGTGTCAGAGGCCCGCGATCGGGTGCGCTCGGCGCTCAGTTCGATGGCCATCGCGCTGCCATCGAAACGGATCACCATCAACCTGTCGCCCGCCGATCTGCCCAAGGAGGGGAGCCATTTCGATCTACCTATTGCGCTGTCTTTGCTGGCCGCCTTGGAGATTGTCCCGACCGAAACCGCCGAACAGACCGTCGCCTTGGGGGAATTGTCCCTCGACGGGTCGCTGGTTCCTGTCGTAGGAGCCCTGCCGGCCGCTATGGCGGCTGCCACCGACGAGCGCATGCTGCTCTGCCCGCAAGCCTCCAGCGCCGAGGCCGCCTGGGTCGATGCGGCACAGGTGATCGGCGCGGACACATTGGCTGCCGTGGTGCGCCACTACACCGGGCAGGCGCCGCTTTCGCCCGCGACACGCGGCGAGGTTCACACCGATCCATTTTCCAAAGACCTGCGCGACGTCAAGGGGCAGGAACGCGCCAAACGTGCGCTGGAAATTGCCGCCGCCGGCCGCCACCACATGATCATGATCGGCACGCCCGGATCGGGCAAATCCATGCTGGCAGCGCGCATCCCGGGCATCCTGCCGCCGCTCACAGCGATGGAGGCGCTCAGCACTTCGATGATCCACTCGCTCAGCGGTTTGTTGGACGAGGGTGGCATTTCCCGCACCCGCCCGTTTCGCGAACCCCATCACACCGCCTCCATGGCGGCCATCGTGGGGGGCGGCAAAGGAGCAAAGCCGGGGGAGATTTCGCTGGCTCACAACGGAGTGCTTTTCATGGACGAGTTCCCCGAGTTCTCGCGCACCGTATTGGAAACCCTGCGCCAGCCCATCGAGACCGGGGAGGTCATGGTCGCCCGTGCCAATGCGCATGTGAAATACCCCTGCAAATTCATGCTGGTGGCCGCCGCCAACCCTTGCAAATGCGGATACATGACAGACCCCGCCCGCGCCTGTTCCCGCGCGCCGGTCTGTGGCGAAGATTACCTGGGGCGCATCTCTGGCCCCTTGATGGACCGGTTCGATCTGCGGATTGAGGTACCCCCAGTGGGCTTTGCCGATCTCGACCTGCCGCCTTCAGGCGATACATCCGAAACCGTCGCCGCCCGCGTGGCCGCGGCGCGTCAGGTACAGACCGAGCGGTTCAAGGACACGTCCGATGCCGCCCAAAACGCCGATGCCGAAGGCAAGGTGCTGGAAGAGATCGCGACCCCAGATCCCGAGGGCAAAGAGATCCTGCTCAAAGCCGCCGACCGCTTTGGCCTGTCGGCGCGCGCCTATCACCGCATCTTGCGGGTGGCGCGCACGATTGCCGATCTAGAAGGGGCCGAAACCGTGCGCAAACCGCATGTGGCCGAGGCATTGAGCTTTAGGATCACAACCAAGGCTTATGCTTGAACCTTGGCCTCAATCGCTTGCCAGATCTTTTCGGCGATGTTGACGCCATCGAACCGCTCCAGCTCTTGAATACCGGTGGGTGAGGTCACGTTGATCTCGGTCAGATAGTCGCCAATAACGTCGATGCCGACAAAGATCTGACCCTTTTTGCGCAACAGTGGCCCGATGGCGGCACAGATTTCCAGGTCACGGTCTGTCAGGCCGATCTTTTCGGGCCGTCCACCGACGTGCATGTTCGAGCGCGTCTCACCTGCCGCCGGGACACGGTTGATCGCTCCAACCGGCTCGCCATCCACCAAGATCACCCGCTTGTCGCCATTGCTGACGTCGGGCAGGAATTTCTGCACGATCAGCGGCTCGCGGCTGAACCCGGTGAACAGCTCATGCAGCGACGACAGGTTGCGGTCGTTGGCGTCCAGACGGAACACGCCCGCGCCGCCGTTGCCATACAAAGGCTTGAGGATGATGTCGCCGTGCTTGGCCTTGAACGCCTTGATGGTGTCCAGATCGCGGGCAATCGTGGTGGGTGGGGTCAGGTCGGGGAAATCCAGAACCAACAGCTTTTCAGGATAGTTGCGCACCCAGAACGGATCATTGACCACCAGCGCCTGCCCCTTGAGCCGGTCCAGCAGATGGGTCGAGGTGATGTAATGCATGTCAAACGGTGGGTCCTGGCGCAGCCAGACCACATCGAAATCGGCCAGATCGACCTCGCGCATCTCTCCCAGAACGGCAGGGTCGCCTGCGACCCGCTGCACGGTCATGTCATAACCGCGCGCAGTGATCCGCCCCTCTTGATAGGCCAGGTGGTCGGGGCTGTAGTAGAACAGCTCATGGCCCCGCGCCTGCGCCTCTTCGGCAAGGCGGAACGAGCTGTCCGCGTTGATGTCCACATTCCCGATCGGGTCCATCTGAAAGGCGATTTTCATGGCGCGTCCTTCGTATCTGATGCCCGATACATGGCTCAGACACGAGGCGGGTTCAATGGCCTTTACCCCAGACCGATTGCGTTCTCATGGATTTGAACGCGTCCCTGCATATCCACCAATGCCACATCGAACCGCGTTTCTGTCAGCTGGCCTTTGGGCTCGCCCGCCAAAAATTCGGCCCCTGCCATGTAGATCCGCTCCATCTGATGCGGACCCAAACGCAACGCCGCCTGCGCAAAGCTACGACTTTTCTTGACCTCGACAAAGATAACCGCGTCCCGGTCCCGCAGGACTAGATCAATCTCTCCCGCGGCGCCACGCCAGCGGGTGTCCGCAACTTGCAGCCCAAGCGCCTCATAGGCGCGCGCAACAATCGCTTCGGCCGCAACCCCACCGTGGTAGGCTGCCTCACCACGCGATTGTCGATTGGACATGTCACCCTTTCCCGATTTTCAGCGCCTTTTGATAAAGCGGCCTGCGCGGAAGCCCGTACATCTTCGACACCAGATCCGCCGCATCCTTTACCGAATGGCTTTCCAGCGCCTGTTTAAGCGCTGTTTCTACGTCTTCTTCGTTAACAGGACCTGAACGGGCGCGGTCCACCAGCACCACGATCTCACCCTTTACAGGGGCATCAGCCAGCGAGTCGGCCAGTTCTTGCAAAGTACCGCGCCGCACCTCTTCGAACTTCTTTGTCAATTCGCGACAAAGGGCGGCCGGGCGTTCAGCGCCCAATACCAGCGCCATATCCGACAGGCTGGCCGCGACCCGTTTGGGCGATTCGTAAAAAGCCAACGTACCAGGGATCTCGCGCAACTCTTCCAAGCGGTTGCAGCGCGCGGATTTGGCGTTCGGCAAGAAACCCGCAAAGAAAAACGCATCCGTCGGCAACCCTGCCAAAGTCAGAGCTGTTACCACCGCCGTTGCACCCGGTGCAGCAGTCACCAGGTGCCCCGCCTCAGACGCCGCAAGGCTCAGGTCATACCCGGGATCGGCGATCAACGGCATGCCTGCCTCGGACGCGTAGGCAACCGATTGCCCAGCCTCAAGCGCCGCCAGGACCTTGGCCCGTGCGCCCGCGCCGCTGTGATCGTGATAGGCAAGAATGTACCGCCCATCCATCGGCACACCGTGGATTTCCATCAACCGGCGCAGGCTCCGCGTGTCCTCGGCCGCGATCATGTCCGCCGAGGCCAGCACGTCCAACGCGCGCAAGGTGATGTCCCGAGCCGTGCCAATCGGTGTGCCGACAAAGTAGAGCCCCGAGGGCAATCTGACCTTTTGGTGATTCAACGCTGGACCCGACCTTTCTGACGTTTATTATCGCGGCTTGTAGAATAACTCGGCTGAACAAGGCCGGATGAGGGAGTTTTGATTTAGATGTTTGCCGCTTTGAAGTCGACCCGCAAGGTGACCCTGTCGATCCTTGGCCTGGCCACCGCCGCATTATTGGCAGCCTGTGAGCCCGGTGGAATCACCAGCGGCGGACCGTCGATCAACACCTCGAAACCCGTGCCAGTGGCCCTTTTGGTACCCAAAGGCTCGGCTCAATCAGGGGATGCGGTTCTGGCGCAGAGCCTGGAGAACGCCGCGCGTTTGGCCATTGGCGATCTATCGAATGTTCAAATTGACCTGCGCGTCTATGACACCGCAGGCGACGCGGGCACGGCATCTGCCGTTGCGCAGCAAGCCGTCAGCGATGGGGCCAAGATCATCCTGGGGCCGGTCTATGCGCAAGCCGCCAACGCCGCGGGTCTGGCGGTTCTGAACAAGAACATCAATGTTCTGTCCTTCTCGAACAACACCAACATTGCGGGCGGCAATGTCTTTGTCCTGGGGCCGACCTTTGACAACACAGCCAAACGTCTGACCAGCTATGCTGCCGCAACCGGCAAGGGCAACATCGTTGTTGTACACAGCAACGACGAGGGCGGCCAATTGGGCCGTACGGCGATCACCAATGCGATCAACTCAACCTCGGCCAGCCAGGGGGGCTCGGTGGCTTATGAGCGGTCGCAACAGGGGGTCATAAATGCGATCCCGCAAGTCAAATCCACGGTCGAAGGCAGCGGCGCGCAGTCGATCTTTTTCACTGCAACCACTGCTGGCGCGCTGCCGCTGTTTACACAACTCCTACCCGAAGCGGGCGTGTCAAACGTAGATACCCAATACATTGGTCTGACCCGCTGGGACATTCCCACGCAGACGCTTGAACTGCCCGGTGTTCAGGGCGGTTGGTTTGCCCTGCCCGATCCCGCCAAATCGCAGAACTTCAAATCCCGTTATTCAGCCGCTTACGGCGGGGCCCCGCATCCCATCGGTGGGCTGGCTTATGATGGAATCGCTGCAATTGGTGCTTTGGTTGGATCCGGCAACTCGAACGCGTTGACCGGGGCTGCCCTGACACAAAGCGCCGGTTTCCAGGGTGTCAGCGGCATCTTCCGCTTGCTGCCCAATGGCACCAACGAGCGCGGCCTTTCGGTCGCTACAATTCAAGACAAGCAGGTTGTCGTGATCGACCCTGCGCCACAGAGCTTCTCCGGTGCCGGTTTCTGAACTAACCCCATCAAACCCGTTGGTGCCCCAGTCTGCGGGCACTTTGATCTGCGAACCAAATGACATCTTTGACGCTGACACCATCCGTCAGCGCATTGATGCCATCGTAGACGATACATCCGACAACGCTGCCATCCGCAATCAGGTGGTTGGTGTGCTGCGCGACGTGCAAAAGGCAGGTCGCGCCAAAATAGCCGAGGCTTTTGCCACAGCGCCCTTCGCCGCCCGCCCCCTGACCCGGTCCTATACCTATCTGACCGATGGTTTGGTGCGTGCGACGCTATATGTTGCAAGCGAAATTCTGCACCCGCTCGCCAACCCGACCCAAGGCGAACGCATCGCCGTGATGGCCGTTGGGGGGTATGGACGCGGAGAGATGGCACCATTTTCGGACGTCGATCTGCTGTTCCTGACGCCCTACAAGATCACCGCGTGGGCCGAGAGCGTGATTGAATCCATGCTCTACATGCTGTGGGATCTACGCCTGAAAGTCGGCCACTCCTCCCGCACCATCAAGGACTGCCTGCGCCTTGGGGCCGAGGATTTCACCATCCGCACCGCGATGCTGGAACAACGGTTCCTCGCCGGTCACGCCCCCTTGGCCAAAGAATTGGACGAGCGCCTGAAGACTGAGCTGTTCAAAGGTTCCGGCCAGGAGTTCATCGAGGCAAAGCTGGCCGAAAGGGACTTGCGCCACCGCAAGCAGGGCGAGCGGTACATGGTCGAGCCCAATGTGAAAGAGGGCAAGGGTGGCCTGCGCGATCTGCAATCGCTCTATTGGATCGCCAAATACCTCTACAGCGTGCAAGACGTGGAAGAACTGGTGCCCCTGGGCCTGTTCACCCCGGACGAGTTTGACACATTTGTTCAGGCCGAAAGCTTTCTGTGGGCCGTGCGCTCACACCTGCATCTGGTGACCAACCGCGCCACCGAACAGCTGACTTTTGACCTGCAGGTCGAGGTGGCCGCGCGCATGGGATACGAAGATCGCGCCGGACGTCGCGCGGTCGAGGTCTTTATGCAGAAGTATTTCCGCGAGGCGACCCGGGTTGGAGAACTCACGCGCATTCTGCTGACCAAACTGGAAGCCGCACATATGAAAAGCGAGCCATTGCTGGAGCGCATTTTCCGTCGTCGCCCCAAGGTCAAGGCAGGCTACAAGGTTGTGCATGGGCGGCTGGATGTGGCTGACCCGAAAAAGTTTCTGTCAGACAAGCTGAACTTGCTGCGGCTGTTTGACGAGGGGCTCCGCACCGGCATGCTGATCCATCCTGACGCCATGCGTCTGGTGACGGCGAACCTGGCGCTGATCGATGACGAGATGCGCGGCGACAAGGAAGCACAGCGGATATTCCTCGATCTGATGCTCAAGCACGGCAATCCGGAACGCGCCCTGCGTCGGATGAACGAGCTTGGCGTTCTGTCGGCGTTCATACCCGAGTTCGAGCCCATCGTCGCGATGATGCAGTTCAATATGTATCACAGCTACACGGTGGACGAGCATACGATACAGTGCATCACCAACCTGGCGATGATCGAGAAAAGCGAGCTGGTCGAAGAGCTGCCGCTGGCTTCGAGCATCCTCAAAGAGGGGGTGAATCGCAAGGTGCTTTATGTGGCACTGCTGCTGCACGACATTGGCAAGGGCCGCTCCGAGGACCACTCGATCCTGGGGGCCAGGATCACCCGCAAGGTCGCACCGCGTCTGGGGCTGAACAAATCCGACTGCGAGACAGTCGAATGGCTGGTGCGGTATCACCTGCTGATGTCGGACATGGCGCAGAAACGCGACATCTCGGACCCACGCACAGTCAGGGACTTTGCCAAGGCGGTGCAGACGGTCAAACGCCTCGACCTGCTGACGGTTCTGACCGTGTGTGACATTCGGGGCGTCGGCCCTGATACCTGGAACAATTGGAAAGCCACCCTGCTGCGCGCCCTGCACAGCGAGACCAAGCGTGCGCTTGAGACAGGGATGGAAGACCTCAACCGCGAGAACCGTGGAACCGAGGCCAAGAAAGCTCTGCGCGCTGCTCTGGCGGATTGGAGCAAAGCAGAGCTCAAGGCGGAAACGGCGCGCCATTATGACCCCTATTGGCAAGGGCTGCAGACAGAAACACAGGTCGAGTTTGCTGACATGCTGCGCGCGCTTGAAGCTTCGGGTGATCCCGGCGACATCGAAATCCGGCTTCACCCTGATGAAGATCGCGACGCGACCCGCGCTTGTTTCGCGATGTGGGATCACCCGGGCATTTTCTCGCGGGTTGCCGGGGCTTTGGCGTTGGTCGGGGCGAACGTTGTGGATGCCCGCAGCTATACGACCAAAGACGGCTATGTCACCGATGCGTTCTGGATCCAGGACGCCGAGGGGCGCCCTTATGAAACCGATCGCCTGCCGCGTCTGACGCAGATGATCCACAAGACCCTCAAGGGCGAAGTGGTGGCACGGGACGCATTGAAGTCCCGGGACAAGATCAAAAAGCGCGAAAAGGCGTTCAACGTTCCGACACACATCACCTTCGACAACGAAGGGTCCGAGATCTACACGATCATCGAGGTTGATACCCGCGACCGGCCCGGCCTGCTCTATGATCTGGCGCGTGCGCTTGCCGGAACCAACGTGTACATTGCCAACGCGGTCATTGCGACCTACGGCGAGCAGGTGGTCGACACGTTCTATGTCAAGGACATGTTTGGGCTGAAGTACCACGCCGAAAGCAAACAACGCACATTGGAAAAGAAGCTGCGCGAGGCAATCACCGAAGGCGCAAAGCGGGCCAACGCATGAAGGCGTCACGTCTGACCTCGGGTTTTCTGACGGTGGGGTTCTGGACGCTGGCCAGCCGCGTTCTGGGCTTTCTACGGGAAATCCTGCTTACCTCGCTGATCGGTCCGGGGCCTGTGATGGACGCTTTTGTGGTGGCCTTTCGCCTACCCAATATGTTCCGCCGCTTCTTTGCCGAAGGTGCGTTCAACGCGGCCTTTGTGCCGATGTTTTCGAAAAAGTTCGAAGGCGGCGAAAATGCCGAAGGCTTTGCAAATCAAACCCTGAACGTGCTTGGCCTGATGGTTCTAGCCTTGGTGGGTCTAGGCATGGTGGCGATGCCCGCCTTTGTCTGGTTGACCGCGAATGGCACCTATGGGGACGAGCGGTTCGATCTGGCCGTTGGATACGGCTATGTCGTTTTTCCCTACATCTTTTTCATGGCACTTGCGGCGCTGTTTTCGGGTGTCCTGAACTCGGTAGGCCGGTTTGCTGCCTCTGCTGCGGCGCCTGTGCTGCTCAACATCTTTACCTGCAGCGCTATGATTCTTGGCGCCATCCTGGGCGGAGAAGTCATCACCTGGCTGATCTGGACCATTCCCGTCGCTGGGGTGGCGCAATTGGCACTGGTGTGGATTGCGACCGAACGCGCGGGGATCTCCTTGCGCCCCAGCCTGCCCAAATGGGGACCGGAGATGTCGAACCTAGTGCGGATCGCGATCCCGGCTGCCCTGGCTTCGGGCGTGGTGCAGGTGAACCTGCTGGTTGGGCAATTCGTGGCTTCGGGTACCGAAAAAGCCATGAGTTGGTTGTTTGTAGCGGACCGTCTGTACCAGTTGCCGCTTGGCGTTGTGGGC
This sequence comes from Falsiruegeria litorea R37, assembly GCF_900172225.1. Taxonomy (NCBI): domain Bacteria; kingdom Pseudomonadati; phylum Pseudomonadota; class Alphaproteobacteria; order Rhodobacterales; family Roseobacteraceae; genus Falsiruegeria; species Falsiruegeria litorea. Next base: position 167,895 of record NZ_FWFO01000004.1, on the reverse strand, counting down.
ATTGCCGTCGGCATCGTCCTGCTGCCTGAATTGTCGCGCCGATTGCGCGCGCAAGATGATACCGGCGCGCGCGATGCCTATTCCCGCGCCGGAGAGTTTGCGCTGATGCTCACGGTGCCCTCGGCCGTCGCGTTCATGGTGATGCCACTTCCGTTGGTTTCGGTCCTGTATGAGCGCGGGCAAACCACGTCTGACGATGTTGCAGCCATTGCCGTTGCAGTTTCGATCTACGGCGTTGGCCTGCCTGCCTTTGTGCTGCAAAAGCTGCTGCAACCGCTGTACTTCGCGCGTGAGGATACGCGGTCGCCCTTCCGTTATGCAGTTGTGGCCATGGTCGTGAACGCGGCGTTGGCTTTTGGATTGCAGCCATGGTTGGGGTGGCTTGCCCCGGCAATCGCGGCAACGGTTTCGGCTTGGGCGATGATCGGGCTCTTGATGTGGGGGGCGCGTGGCTATGGTTCAGTTGCCCGATTCGACGCGCGTTTCAAATCCCGCGCCTGGCGGATCATCGTGGCTTCGGCCGTTATGGGCATTGCTTTGTGGTTTGCGGCTTTGACATTCGCAGCCCCCCTGCAAGCACCAGGCTGGCGGTATCTGGCGCTGCTCTGTCTGGTCCTCTTTGGTGCTGCGGTCTATTTTGGTGTGGGTCAGTTGATCGGCGCCTTTCGGCTGGCCGAGTTCAAACGATCCTTGCGGCGCGGTTAAGCGTTAGTCGCGCTGCAACAAACGTCGGATCCGCGCCCACCCGCCCGGAACGAACAGGAACGACAGTCCAAACCCGGTTGCAAAACCGCCCAGATCAGCCACCCAGTCCTTTGTCCCGCCAAAGATCAGGCCAAACACAAGCTGGATCCCCATCAGCATGGCGATCAGAGAAAACGCCCGGCTTTGGTTTTCCCCGACCAGTGACAGGTTGACCCAAAGCAGAAAAGTGAACGCCCCGATCAGGCCATACACGGCGGGAAACCCACCGACCAACGGATAGGGTTCGGTCAGAAGGATGGCATAAAGCAGCGCACCACCGATCCCGGACAGAACAAAGATCAGCAGCATGGCAACGCTGCCGAACACCTCGGCCACCATCTTGCCCATGGCCAGCACAAAGACGCACACGAAAATGGTCTGCGTGAACGAGCCATGCACAAACGGATAGGTCACGAACCGCATCATCTGGTCCAAGGGCCAACGCCCGGTCTCCCACATCCAGGCGAAAATCTCGCCTGAAAACGCATAGGTCTGGATCGCGCTCAACCGCCACCCGACCGCCTCGGGTCCGCCGACGATGCCCCGCGACCCCAAGGTGAACGCCAACTCGATCCCCATGATGAACAGACACAGTGCCACCACGACGGGTGGCAGCGGGTTGACCGCTTGGGGGTTGGGATTGCTGCTCATGATCGGGCCTCCTTTACGGGGGACTGTTGACGTCCTTTGGCCTCATGGGTAAGCGACATGGGCCTATTATTCCAGACGGGAGTTGTCTGACATGTCCGAGACCCAATTCACGCCGCGTGTGTTTTCCGGCATCCAGCCTTCGGGCGGTTTGACGCTGGGGAACTACCTGGGTGCGATCAAACGCTTTGTGGACATGCAAGGTGAAGAGTTCGAAACCGTCTATTGCATGGTCGACCTGCATGCGATCACGGCCAAGTTTCTGGAGCCCGAGACGCTGCGCAAGAACACGCGTGAGCTCTGCGCCGGGTTCATCGCCTCCGGTATCGACCCGGAAAAATCGATCCTGATCAACCAGAGCCAGGTGCCCGAACACGCGCAGCTGGGGTGGATCTTCAACTGCGTCGCCCGGATGGGCTGGATGCAGCGGATGACCCAGTTCAAGGACAAGGCAGGCAAGAACGCGCAGAACCAGTCGCTGGGGTTGTTTGCCTATCCTGCGCTGATGGCCGCCGACATCCTGATCTACCACGCCACCCATGTGCCGGTGGGCGAGGACCAGAAACAGCACGTCGAGCTAACCCGCGACATCGCAGCCAAGTTCAACCACGACTATGGCGTCGATTTCTTCCCAATGGCCGAGCCGGTGATCGAAGGTGCGGCAACGCGCGTGATGTCCCTGCGTGATGGGTCCAAGAAGATGTCGAAATCCGACCCGTCAGATGCCAGCCGCATCAACATGACCGATGACGCAGACGCCATCGCCAAGAAGATCCGTAAAGCCAAGACTGACCCTGATGCCCTGCCATCCGAAGCCAAAGGCCTGGAAGAGCGGCCCGAGGCGCGCAACCTGGTCAACATCTATGCCGCCTTGAGCGAGCAATCGGTGGACCAGGTGCTGACCGAGGTGGGCGGCAAGCAGTTTGGCGAGTTCAAGCCGATGCTGGCGGAATTGGCGGTCGACAAGCTGGCCCCGATTTCCAGCGAGATGGCGCGTCTGATGAACGAACAGGACGAGATTGACCGCATCCTGACCCGTGGCGCCGAGCGCGCGAGAGAGATCACGGCCCCGATCCTGCGCCAGACCTATGACATCGTTGGCATGGTCCCGCCTGTACAAATCTGATCCAACGCCAGCTGACAATCACCGGTCGACTTTCAAAGGTCGGCCGGTTTTCTTTTGCCCTGTCGTTATCACGATTGCATTGCAGCCCCCACACAGGTCTGGACTTCTGACCCATTCTCACCCAAGTTTCACAGTGAGAGAGGGAGACAATCATGGCAACCGGCACCAACATCCGCACCTATTTCGAAGGCACCTGGCATGATGGCAACGTCCCGATCATGCGCGCGGCCGACCATGGCGCCTGGTTGGGGTCAGGGGTGTTTGACGGCGCCCGGTTCTTTGACGGTCTGACCCCGGATCTGGACGCGCATTGCGCCCGTACCAACCGTTCAGCCGAAGCGTTGATGCTGACCCCCACAGTTTCGACCGAGGAGATGGTCGAGATCGCCCGCGAAGGGCTCAAGGCTTATGGCAAAGACACCGCCGTCTACATCCGCCCGATGTACTGGGGCATCGACGGCGACCCGACCGCGATTGTTCCGCAGCCCGACTCGACTGGTTTCGCGCTATGCCTGGAAGAGATCCCGATGGCCGCGCCCGAGGCCTCGGTCACGCTGACCACGACCCGCTTTCGTCGCCCCGTGCTGGAAGATGCCGTCGTCAATGCCAAGGCTGGATGCCTGTATCCCAACAACGCCCGGATGCTGAAAGAGGCACGCGCAAAAGGGTTCAACAACGCGCTGGTGGCCGACGCCATGGGCAATGTGGCCGAGACCGCCACCGCCAACATTTTCATGGTTCGTGATGGCGAGGTGTTCACGCCGATCGCCAACGGCACCTTTCTGGCCGGGATCACGCGCGCACGTCACATCAAGAACCTGCAGGCCGATGGCGTAAAGGTTCACGAGGCCGTCCTGTCGTTCCAGGATTTCCATGACGCGGACGAGATTTTCATGTCCGGCAACATGAACAAAGTGACGCCGGTGACGGCTCTGGACGATACGCAATTCCAGATTGGCCCTATCGCCCGCAAAGCACGTGCGCTTTATTGGGATTGGGCGGCGTCAGCCGGGTAAACCTCTGGACCGAATAAGAAACCCTGTTATTGCAAGCCCTCGTCCCGTAATGCATGATCCGGTGAAAGAGGATAATTGCCCATGCGTAAGTTTCTTGTCGTCCTGGATGACAGCCGTGAATGTCTGAATGCCATGCGTTTTGCTGCGATGCGCGCGTCGCACACCGGCGGCGGCGTGGCCGTTCTGTCGATCATTCCGCCGGACGAGTTCAACCACTGGATCGGCGTCGGTGAGGTGATGCGCGAAGAAGCCCGCGAACGCATTCACGCGCATTTCGAGGTGTTCGCCAAATGGATGCGCGACAAGCAGCATGTTGAGCCTGAGTTGATCATTCGCGAAGGCGAAGCGGTGAACGAAATCATCGCGCAGGTTCAGGAAGATTCCGAAATCGGCGTTCTGGTTCTGGGCGCAGGCACCGACAAAAAGGGGCCTGGCCCGCTGGTGTCACAGCTCAGCCGGTCGTCCGGATCACTGCCGATCCCGATCACCATCGTGCCCGGCGATCTGAGCAAGGAAAAACTTGAAGCGATCACCTGAGGGCGGGCTATGACGGGGCGCATTCAATTCTGGTTCGAATTCGCATCGACCTATTCCTATCTCAGCGCCATGCGGATCGAAGATGCCGCCGCGCGTCATGGGGTTGCCGTTGACTGGCAGCCCTTTTTGCTTGGGCCGATCTTTGCGGCGCAGGGCTGGGACAACTCTCCCTTCAACATCTATCCCGCCAAGGGTCGCTATATGTGGCGTGACATGGAGCGCCTATGTGCGGCGCGCGATTTGCCGTTTGTGCGGCCCGATCCTTTTCCGCAAAACGGGCTGATGGCAGCACGGTTGGCGCTGGTGGCAAAGCAGCAGGGTCGGATCGGGCCCTTTGTTCGAGCTGTTTATGCAGCGCAGTTCGGGCGGGGCTTGCCCATTTCGGACGCCGGGGTTCTGGCCGAATGCTGGTGCGCGGCTGGTTTGCAAGCAACCCTGATCCAGGACGCAAGCGCCCCCGAGACCAAAGCCGCGTTGCGCGCTCAATCCGACAAAGCGCAAAAGCTGGACCTGTTTGGTGCCCCAAGTTTTATCGCGGGGGACGAGCTTTTTTGGGGCGATGACCGATTGGACGAAGCGCTAATGCACGCCGCATCAATTTAGAACGGTTCCAATTATTGACTTCCCGCGCCCATGACCGCATATCAGATGCACGCATCATGGAGGCTGCTCATGTTCATTCAAACCGAATCGACGCCGAACCCGGCGACGTTGAAATTCCTGCCCGGCCAGACCGTGCTCGAAATGGGCACCGCAGACTTCCCCTCGGCCGAAGCGGCCACCAAATCCCCCCTCGCTGCGCGCATCTTTACCGTCAGCGGCGTGACCGGTGTGTTCTTTGGCAACGACTTTGTCACCGTCACCAAAGACGACGCGGTTGAATGGGATCATATCAAACCCGCCATCCTGGGTGCGGTGATGGAGCATTATCAATCCGGTCAGCCCGTGATGGCAGACGATGCCCAAGCGGCCTCGGGCCACGCAGAACACACCGGCGAAGACGGCGAAGTTGTCGACCAAATCAAGGAACTGCTCGACAGCCGTGTGCGCCCTGCGGTGGCACAAGACGGTGGCGACATCACGTTCCACGGCTTTGATCGCGGCGTGGTCTATCTGCATATGCAAGGCGCCTGCGCTGGTTGCCCCTCGTCAACCTTGACGCTGAAAATGGGCATCGAGAACCTGCTGCGCCACTACATCCCCGAGGTGACCGAGGTGCGCCCCGTTGCGGTCTGACCCGTGACCAGCTTGACGCATAACCCCAAGACACTGTCAGGGCGCTGCTATTGCGGCGCCCTTTGCATTCAGGCCCCTGCCCCTGCTCAGGTCGTTACCTACTGCCATTGCAGCGACTGCCGCCGCGTGACAGGCGGGCCGGTTGCGGCTTTTGCTGCCTTTGCGCCGGAAGTCATTGAAATCCTGCCGACTTGGCCAGATCCGGTTGAGATCAACCCCGGGATCAAACGCTGGTTCTGCCGTACCTGCGGCTCGGCCATGGCCGCGTGGTTCGATTACCTGCCAGACCAGATTTACGTACCGCTTGGCGTGATTGATCAGATCGAAGATCTGCAACCGGCATTGCACTGTCACGCGGATAATGCACCCCACTGGCTGCACCTGGACGATGGTTTGCCGCGTGACAATGGCTCGGGGCGGGATTATCTGCACGCCCAATCTGCCCCAGATACAGGACCCACCGAATCATGAGCACTCTCATTCTAGCGTTTGATACGTCGGGGCCGTTCTGCGCCGCGGCCTTACTGCGGGATGGCGATGTGCTTGTAGCGCGAAGCGAAGAAATGAAGCGCGGGCAGGCAGAACGCCTGATGCCACTGCTGGAGGAGGTCCTGGCCGAAGGTGGGGCCACGTGGCAGGACTTGACGGCTATCGGAGTGGGTACGGGCCCCGGGAATTTCACCGGCATCCGCATTTCGGTTTCGGCGGCACGGGGTTTGGCCCTGGGATTAAAAGTGCCTGCTGTCGGCGTGACCGGTTTCGAATCCCTTGATGCTATCGCACCAGAGGGCACCTTGCCGACGATTCCCGCCCCGCGCGATCACGTCTATGTCCGTCGCAACGGGCAAGAGGCAGAACTCTTGCCGCGGGCTGATCTGGAAGCAACTGCCAAGCTGTATCTCGTACCAAGCGGGTCGGAAACGGCCGTTTCCATCGCCCGAATTGCAGCGGATCGCTTTGCTCAGGCGAACACGCCACCCGCCCCTTTCTACCTTAGACCGGCTGACGCAGCCCCCTCTCGCGACGTGCCGCCTGTACTGCTGGACGAATGACGAACGCCCTGACCCCAGCTCAAATGGCCGTCACCCACAAGGCGGCGTTCACCCAGTCACGTCCTTGGAGTGAAACAGAATTTTCCGATCTTCTGTCCAACCGATTCACCTTTGCCATTGGCGACAAACGGTGTTTTGCCCTGATCCAGCTGATCGCCGGAGAGGCCGAGTTGCTGACCATCGCAACCCACCCCGGCCACCAACGTCAGGGTTTGGCAGCAATGGTCATGACGGCTTGGCATGAGCAAGCGATGCACCAGAACGCCGAACGTGCGTTTCTTGACGTGGCGGCCGATAACGCTCCGGCCATTGCGCTTTATCGCAAGTGCGGATATGCGCCCCACGGCCGCAGACACGGCTATTACAAGCGTTCCGCCAAGGAGAGTATCGACGCCATCGTGATGCAACGGGCCTTGCCCTAACGGAAACCCCGCGATTCTTGGACCATCCGGTCAAAAAGCGGTTGATTCTTTGGGCTGGCTCCGTCCTTAATTGCCGGTATCATTGCAATTCTGAACGAATGCACGGCCCCGGCACAGACTGGGCGTCCGAAACAAAAACCAACGGGAGTACAAAATGACCCTCATGAAATCGCTGATGGGAGCCGCAGCCTCGCTGGCGCTGACCGCAGGGGCCGCTCTGGCCGAACCCGCGCTGATCTTTGACCTGGGTGGCAAGTTCGACAAATCCTTTAACGAAGCGGCCCACAACGGCGCGTCTCGTTGGGCCGAAGAGACCGGCGGCAAGTACCGCGAAATCGAGCTGCAGTCCGAAGCGCAGCGCGAGCAGGCCCTGCGGCGCTTTGCCGAAGCTGGCGCCAACCCGGTGATCACCATGGGCTTTGCCATGGCCGACCCGCTGAGCGCTGTTGCGGCTGATTACCCCGACACCAAGTTCGTTGCGGTTGACGTCACTTGGCTGGATGCCCCGAACGTGCGTCAGATCGGTTTTGCTGAGCACGAAGGGTCGTACCTGGTTGGTATGATGGCCGCGATGGCTTCGAAATCCGGCACCGTGGGCTTCATCGGTGGCATGGATATCCCGCTGATCCGTCACTTTGGCTGCGGTTATGCCCAAGGCGCCAAGGCTGTGAACCCCGACGTCAACATCGTGGCCAACATGACCGGAACCACCCCGACCGCATGGAACGACCCGGTCAAGGGCTCGGAGCTGACCAAAGCGCAAATCGCGCAAGGTGCTGACGTGATCTATGCTGCTGCTGGTGGCACCGGCGTTGGTGTTCTGCAGACCGCAGCCGACGAAGGCATCCTGTCGATCGGCGTGGACAGCAACCAGAACCACCTGCACCCCGGCAAGGTCCTGACCTCGATGCTCAAGCGCGTGGACGTGGCCGTTTATGACGCGATGAAAGCAGGCGCGGACGTTGAAACCGGTGTCTTCACCATGGGTCTGGCCGAAGAAGGCGTCGGCGTTGCAATGGACGACAACAACGCCTCGCTGGTCAGCGATGACATGAAGGGCGCAGTTGAAACTGCACGTCAGGACATCATCGACGGCAAGACCACAGTTGTCAGCTATTACGAAAATGACAGCTGCCCTGCTGTAAGCTTCTAATCGCTTATCCGCGTGGGCCGGTGACACCACCGGCCCGCCTTTCACCTCCCCCGCGCGCCTATGGCGACAGATCGCCATTCCGTTCGCGCCCCTCTTCGGCCATCGAGGTTAAATCATGACCGTCCCAGCCATCGAGCTAAAAGGGATTTCCAAATCCTTTGGCCCCGTCCAGGCAAACAAGGACATCTCTATCAGCGTCGCCCCCGGTACGATCCATGGGATCATCGGTGAAAACGGTGCGGGCAAATCCACGCTGATGAGTATCCTTTACGGATTCTACAAAGCCGACAAAGGCGAGATCTGGATCAACGGTGCAAAGACCGAGATCCCGGACAGCCAAGCCGCCATCGCAGCAGGCATCGGCATGGTGTTCCAGCACTTCAAACTGGTCGAGAACTTTACCGTTCTGGAAAATATCATCCTGGGTGCCGAAGATGGCGGACTGCTCAAGCCGTCGCTGGCCAAGGCGCGGAAAACGCTCGAGGAGTTGGCAGCCGAGTATGAGCTGAACGTGGACCCCGACGCCGTGATCGAAGAGATCGGCGTCGGCATGCAGCAACGGGTCGAGATCCTGAAGGCGCTTTATCGTCAGGCGGATATCCTGATCCTGGACGAACCCACCGGCGTGCTGACACCCGCCGAAGCCGATCAGCTGTTTCGCATCCTGCACCGCCTCAAGGATGAGGGTAAAACCATCATCCTGATCACGCACAAACTGCGCGAAATCATGGAGGCGACCGATACCGTCAGCGTCATGCGGCGCGGGCAGATGACGGCAACGGTCAAGACATCCGAGACCAACCCGCAGCATCTGGCCGAGCTGATGGTGGGCCGCAAGGTTCTGCTGCAGGTGGACAAGGTGCCTGCACAAGTCGGCAAACCGATTCTGGAGATCGAGAACCTGCATGTCACCGACGAAAAAGGTGTCGAGCGGGTGAAAGGCATCAACCTACAGGTCCGCGCGGGTGAAATTCTTGGCATTGCGGGCGTTGCTGGAAACGGGCAGTCCGAACTGCTTGAGGTTCTGGGCGGCATGCGTCCGGGCACCGGCAGCATTCGGTTGAACGGCGAGCCACTGGCGCTCAGTGGTCCGGGGTCGGATGCGCGCACCCGTCGGGCACAGCACATCGCCCATGTCCCCGAAGACCGGCAACGCGAGGGTCTGATCATGGACTTTCACGCGTGGGAAAACGTGGCCTTTGGCTATCACCACGACCCGGCCTATCAGAACGGGATTTTCATGAACAATGCCGCCTTGCGCGCCGACACCGAGCGCAAGATCGAAAAGTTTGATGTGCGCCCGCCGGACGGCTGGCTTGCGGCCAAGAACTTCTCGGGCGGAAACCAGCAAAAGATCGTGGTCGCCCGCGAGATTGAACAGAACCCCGACCTGCTACTGGTTGGTCAACCGACCCGTGGCGTCGACATCGGCGCGATTGAATTCATTCACCAGCAGATCGTTGCCCTGCGCGATAAGGGCAAGGCGGTTCTGCTGGTGTCGGTGGAGCTGGAAGAGATCTTTTCCCTATCCGACCGCATCGCCGTCATGTTCGACGGCCACATCATGGGCGAACGCCTGCCCCATGAAACGGACGAAAAAGAACTGGGCCTGCTGATGGCAGGCGTTGATGGAAAGGCCGCATAAGATGGACAAGATGCCCAAATGGGCCGACGTGGTCCTTATTCCCGTCATCAGCCTGATCCTGGCCGCAATCCTGTCGGCCCTGGTGATTTTGGCCATCGGTGAAGACCCGGTTGAAGCGGTGAACCTGATGGTCACCGGCGCGCTCGGTTCGACCTATGGCTGGGGCTATACGCTCTATTATGCCACCAACTTCATGTTCACCGGGCTGGCGGTGGCCGTGGCGTTCCATGCACGCATGTTCAACATCGGCGGCGAAGGTCAGGCGATGCTGGGCGGGCTTGGTGTGGCCATGGTTTGCCTTTATGTGCCATGGCCACATTGGTCATTGGCGTTGCTCGCCGCTTGTGCCGGCGCGATGATCTTTGGCGCGGCCTGGGCTGCGATCCCAGCCTATCTGCAAGCCAAGCGCGGCAGCCACATCGTGATCACCACCATTATGTTCAACTTCATCGCCGCTGCGGTGCTCAACTACATGCTGGTCAACGTGATGCGCCCCGAAGGGTCGATGGACCCTGCCTCGGCTCGTTTCCCTGAAGCGGTCCACTTGCCCACGTTGCACGAGCTGCTGGCCCCCATCGGCATCAGCTTTTCCAAGGCGGCACCAGCCAACGTCTCGCTTCTGGTCGCCGTTCTGGCGTGTTTCATCGTCTGGGCACTGATCTGGCGCACCAAGCTGGGCTATGAGATCCGCGCCTACGGCCATTCGGAAACCGGCGCGCTGTATGCTGGCATCTCACCGGTCAAGATCACCATGATCGCCATGCTGATTTCGGGTGCCTTGGCGGGGCTGATGGCCACCAACAACGTCATGGGCGAAGCAGAGCGGCTGGTTCTGAACTCGACCGAGGGCGCGGGATTTATCGGTATCGCCGTGGCCCTGATGGGGCGCAGCCATCCGTTTGGTGTGTTCCTGGCCGCGATCCTGTTTGGGTTCCTGTATCAAGGGGGCGCAGAACTGGCTCTGTGGACGTCGATCCCGCGCGAATTGATCGTGGTAATCCAGGCCTTGGTGATCCTGTTCACCGGAGCACTGGACAACATGGTGCGTATGCCGCTTGAGAAACTCTTCCTGGCCCTGCGGAAAGGCAAAGCGTGATGGATTTCCTGACGATCATCCAAGTTCTCGATTCGACGGTTCGCTTGGCCACACCGTTGCTGCTGGCCTGTCTGGCGGGGCTCTATTCCGAACGCGCGGGCATTTTTGACATCGGGCTTGAGGGCAAGATGTTGATGGCCGCCTTCTTTTCGGCGGCTGTTGCGGCGGTAAGTGGATCTGTTTGGCTGGGTCTGCTGGCCGGTATCGCCGCGTCACTGGTGTTGAGCGGACTGCATGGCCTGGCTTCGATCACGTTCCGGGGCAATCAGTTGATTTCCGGTGTTGCAATCAACTTTCTGGCGGCAGGACTATCAGTTCTAATTGCACAAAGCTGGTTCAAGCAAGGTGGACGCACCCCATCCCTAAAGAATGAAGCTCGCTTCGAAGGCTTGGAATGGCCATTTGCTATCGGCCCAACTGATGCGGAGCTTGCTGAAAAGCCGGTATCCGAACTCATTGCCGCAGCGCCTCCGGTTCATCAAGTTTACTCTGAGTTTCTATCAGGGCACTCTTTGCTCGTGTACCTGGCCTTCCTGATGGTCCCCGCAACATGGTGGGTTCTTTATCGGACCCGCTTTGGCCTGCGCCTACGGGCCGTGGGTGAAAACCCTGCCGCTGTGGACACAGCCGGTGTTTCCGTAGTGGGACTGCGATATGCGGCTGTCGCCATCTGCGGTGTTCTGTGTGGCATTGCTGGAGCGTATCTGGCCACGGCGCTACAGGCGGGTTTCGTCAAGGACATGACGGCTGGACGCGGGTTCATCGCCCTGGCGGCGCTGATCTTTGCCAAATGGCGTCCGTGGCAGGCAATGTGGGCTTGTCTGCTTTTTGGTCTGCTCCAAGCCATTGCGCTGAGGTTCCAGAATATCGACCTGGGCGGCGTGGTGATTCCCGTGCAGGTGATGGATGCCCTGCCCTATATCCTGACCGTGGTGATCCTGGCCGGCTTTGTCGGCAAGGCCATTCCGCCGCGCGCGGGCGGCGAACCCTATGTAAAGGAACGCTGATAGGTCCAGTTGGCTGCGGCAAATCAGTCCTGATTTCTGCAAAGCAGCATGGGCGGTTGATTTCGCCCCTTGCCGCAGTCTAACAGTATTCATGCAGATTTACCTTCCCATAGCCGAAGTGTCCGTTAACGCCTTTCTTTTGTTGGGCCTTGGCGGCATGGTCGGAATCCTGTCGGGCATGTTTGGTGTCGGCGGCGGGTTCCTGATGACGCCATTGTTGTTCTTTATCGGTATTCCGCCCGCTGTTGCGGTTGCCACCGAGGCCAACCAGATCGTTGCCTCGTCTTTCTCGGGCGTACTTGCGCATTTCCGACGAAAGACCGTGGACTTGAAAATGGGAACGGTGCTTTTGGTCGGGGGCCTTACCGGGGCCGCCCTTGGTGTGGTGGTCTTCAACTACCTCAAAAGCCTCGGCCAGGTCGATCTGCTGGTCAAACTCTGCTACGTCGTCTTCCTTGGCATCATCGGCAGCCTGATGTTTGTCGAGAGCCTGAACGCGATCCGCAAGGCGCGCGGTGCCGCTGGAGGTGCTCCTGCAAAACGCCGTCAGCGCACATGGGTTCACGCGCTTCCGATGAAAATGCGCTTTCGCACTTCGGGCCTGTATATCTCGGTCATTCCACCGCTGATCGTCGGTGTCTTCGTCGGTATCCTGTCGGCCATCATGGGTGTTGGCGGTGGCTTTATCATGGTGCCTGCGATGATCTATCTGCTGGGAATGCCGACCAAGGTGGTTGTTGGGACGTCGCTGTTTCAGATCATCTTTGTGACCGGATTTACCACCATGCTGCACGCCACCACGAACTATACCGTGGACGTGGTTCTGGCGGTTCTGCTGCTCGTCGGCGGCGTGATCGGCGCCCAGATTGGCACAAGGATCGGCGTCAAGATGAAGGCCGAACAGCTGCGCGTGCTGCTGGCTCTGATGGTTCTTGTGGTCTGCGGCAAGCTGGCGCTGGATCTGCTTCTGCAACCCACCGAGCTTTACTCGCTCGGCGCAGCCGGAGGTCACTAAGCCATGTTCCGCATCTTTCTGACTCTGCTGTTCCTGATCCCGACACTGGCTTCTGCCGAAGAGGTTGTGCTGGGGCTGAGCAAAGACAACGTCGCCATCACCACCAGCTTTGACGGCTCGGAAATTCTGATCTTTGGCGCTGTCAAACGCGAAGCGCCCATCGATCAATCTTCGCCGCTTGAGGTGGTCATTACAGTCGCTGGTCCGTCCGAACCCGTCGTTGTGCGCCGCAAGGAAAACGTATTCGGGATCTGGGTGAACACCGATGCGGTCGAAGTTGACGCGGCCCCCAGCTTCTATGCCGTGGCAACGACCGGACCGATTGATCAGGTGCTGTCCAACACAGAAGACCTGCGCCAGAAGATCACCATCGACAACGCCATCCGCTCGGTCGGGGCACCTGCGAATATCACTGATGCCGAAAGCTTCACCGATGCCGTCATTCGCATCAAGCAAAGCCAAGGTTTGTATCAGACACTCGAAGGTCAGGTCGCTCTGGATCAGCAGACGCTGTTTCGCACGTCGATCGATATGCCCGCTGATCTGACCGAAGGCGACTATGCCACGCGCATCTTCCTAACGCGCGACGGACAGATTGTTGGCGACTACGAGACCTCGATCGCGGTTCAGAAAGTTGGGCTGGAACGCTTCCTGTTCAACATGTCGCGCGAACAACCCGTCTGGTATGGTCTGATGTCTCTGGCCATTGCCATCGCTGCAGGTTGGGGCGCATCTGCTGTCTTCCGCATCTTCCGCGCCGGATAAACCATGACGCGGCTGACGTCGTCAGCCGCGTCCGATATAGGGCATGGTGGTGGCCATCACCGTCATGAACTGTACATTCGCTTCGAGCGGCAGCTCGGCCATATGCATAACCGATTTCGCTGCATCTTCGACAGCCATGGTGGGATCGGGGTCTCGTCCTTCGGCTGCTGCCCTATCATTCAAGCCCTGCACCATCGCAGTTCTGGCATTTCCGATGTCAATCTGACCACAGGCGATCCCCAGGTCCCGGCCATCCAGAGACAGGCTCCGGGTAAGCCCCGTGATCGCATGTTTCGTTGCCGTGTAGTGAGCCGAGTTCGGCCGAGGGACATGCGCCGCGATCGAGCCATTGTTGATGATCCGACCACCTTGCGGATCTTGGTTCCGCATCGCTGAAAAGGCAGCACGGGCAGCCAGGAACATTCCGTTCAAGTTCACGTTGACGGTTTGATACCAATCATCCAACGCGATCTCGTCTATCGTTCCGCCAGGCGCGAAAACGCCCGCATTGTTGAACAGTACGTCCAAACGACCAACTCGGCCAACGAAAGCGTCAAACGCAGTTTGCACCGCTTTGGGGTCTGTCACATCCGCCGCCAAAGAGATCGCTTTGGGATTGTCGCCCGCCACCTCGGTCAAGGCGCCCTCTCGACGGGCCAACAAACCGACAGTCCAGCCGTGCTCCAAGAAAAGCTCTGCCGTTGCCCGTCCGATCCCGGAGCTTGCTCCGGTCACAATGATACTACTCATGTGCTCTCTGCCTCCAAGGTCAGGGCCGCTGCGGGTTTGGCACGCAGGTCGTCAACGCGCAGCGGATATGTCGGTTTGGACAAGCGATTGCGCACCACCCAGATCAACCGCTCCTGCGCCCGTGTGATCGCCACATAGGCCAGCCGTTTCCACAGGGGCTGTCCCGCCTCGACCCGGCCCATTCGGGCGGCCACATAGATGTCAGGGGCAAAGACTTGGACCGTGTCCCATTGCGAGCCTTGTGCTTTGTGTATGGTCACCGCTGCCCCGTGCAAGAACGTGGCCCCCATTCTCGCGGCGAACGGAATAAAGGGCTCTTCTTCGTCCGGTATCTCGATCTTGACAATAGATGCCGCGCTGACCTGCGGGTCTTCGGCCCCCATCACGTGAAGACGAGAAAACCCCGCCTTGCGGCCCGGCCCCAGATAGATCACCTGAGCGCCTTTGATCAGGCCGCGCGCTTCAAGATCTAGGCGCTTTTTACGATGCTTCAGCGGCAGTTCCAGTCCGTCGCAGATGAGCGGCTCTCCTTCCAGCAACTCTTCTTCGGGCGCGCCATGGACCGTGCGGAACGCATTGATCAGACGTATTCGGGTGGCATTGCGCCAAACCAGGACGGGACTACGCGCCATCAGATCAACTTCGACTCGTTGTCCCCACACGACTCGTTCATCGCGTTTGGCGGTGTCTTCGATCATCCGCTCGAAATCATGGAACTCAAGCTGGGGATCAGCCAGGGCATGGGCCAGATCAAGGATCGGGTTGTCGGCCTCTTGTCGGTGGATGCGCTGCAGCTCAAGCTTGCGCGGTTCGGACAGGCCATCAAAGACCATCGCGCCTGATTGGTTGACTGGGGCCAATTGGGCCGGATCGCCAAATAGAAGTAGGGTAGGAAAGATCTCTTTTAGATCCTCGAATTGCCGGTCGTCCAGCATCGAGGCCTCATCGACAAATCCGATATCGAGCGGCTCGTCCCGCCGTTTCCATCCGGTGATGAAATCCGACCCCCGCAGGCCTGCGGCGGCCAAGGCGCCAGGTATCGACTTGTTCTTTTCATAGAAGGCGGCCGCGCGCGCCAGTGCCTCGTCTGTCAGCCCCTCAACCTCGGGCTTTTCACCGTTTCCGGCCAGCCATTCGGCAATGCGTTCGTATTCGGGATCATAGACAGGCGTGTATAGAATGCGGTGGATGGTTGTTGCGGGCACGCCACGCAGGCGCAGGACACTGGCGGCCTTGTTCGTTGGGGCCAGGATCGCCAGCGTGCGCTTGTCACGGTTCTTGCGCCCTTCGTAGTCGCCCGACACCACCTGAACACCCGCAGTCTCAAGCGCCTTGTACAGTTCGGACAAAAGCAGGGTCTTTCCCGATCCCGCCTTTCCGATTACGGCCATCACCCCGGCCTCGCCCCCCGCAGGTGGCTTCAACAAAGCTTCGTCTTCAAGGTCGACACCTGAACTGCGCAGCAGGTCAGTTACGGCATCAAATGCAGCAGCTTGATCTTCGGAGAAAACAACGGGGGCTTGAGTCATATCGCGACCCTATAGACAGGCCTCAGGCACCACCAGATGCCCAAGGCGCTGTTTGTCGAATTTTATCCAGCCTTGGCGAAACGGGTGGTCTTGACCGTGCCAAACGCAGAGCTGAACCACAGACGCGACAGTTCGGGTGGGATACCTGCGCGCTTGGCCACCCGTTCACGGGCTTCAGGCGTGAATTCCCACAAGCCTACCGAAATTCGATCGCGCCCTGTCCCCTCCGAACCCAGAACTTCGGGAGAAGAACCAATCGCTTTGTAAATCCGAACCATCCGAGCATCGAACACGCCGGCAAAATGGCGAATACCAAATCCGGTCATGATCTCTCCGCCTCCTAACATCAACGCGGCCGCCACATTCGGGCTAGCATCACGCGCCAGACAGAACCGAGTGCATTCCCAAATCAGAGGGCTGCAAATCGGAGCCCCACCAGTGAGATGACCAAACACTTCGTTCACCATCACCGGCCCGGTGGTCGGCAAGAAACGCATGGATCCACCATGACGGCCATCCGCCTCTTCCCAAATGACATAGAGAGGGTTGAGATCATCGTATTGGTCCCGCTCTTCGCCGTTCTCGTCAACAGAAACTTCCCAGCCCAGGCGGGTCTTAAATTGGTCTGCCCGATCCCGGAACATGGAATTGGCAAGTTCGGGAAAACGATTCAATTCGTCTGCATAAATATAGCGCAACATCTGCTGGTCCCCTTTTTCGTCCGTCGCTGGAACAAAGGGAGTACAGAGCAATGGTTAATATCTGGTCAGGAAGACGAACGAGGGCTTAAACCACGATTAACCCTCGACTCATGGCAGTCGCTATCGCATGGGTTGTATTGAGCGCTCCGAGCTTGAACCGTGCGCTTTCGATGTAAACGCGCAGAGTGTGTTCCGAGATGGACAAGCTGTGCGCCACCTGAGCCCTGTTATACCCCATCGCAAGTAAGGTCATGGCGTCCACCTCGCGTGGGGAAAGCGCCCGCGCTTGTTCAGGTTTCCGGTCCGTTTCAAAGTCCAAGGCCTTGCGGTTGAAGTAGTGCGCAATCAACAAAAGATCCCTACCATAGGCTTCGGTGAACGCCGCCCATTCATCATCACGGCAATTGTGGTTTGCCGTGAACAGTGCGAACTGCCCGTTTGGCCCCCGGATCGGAATCGAATACCCTTGGTTTCCCACCCCGTGTTCCAAGGCGTCCGCCAACATCATCTTGGCCGCCTTGCCAGACCAGTCCATCCGCTTCCAGTCGACCGGATGAAACCGTTGGAAACAGCCTAAAATAACGGGGTCGATGCGATGATAGTTCTGCTCGACATAGCGCTGCACCCAAGTGTCTGGATAGGTGCCACACCCATATTGATCCCCTGCGCTATCCACCCAGTGATAGACGATGTGGCGGATATCCAAGGCATCCCTCAATGCCTCGGATATCGCCTGTAATTCCTCAAGCCCGTTGGTAGCGTCCAACGCCTCCAACACTTGATCCAAATTGGCCGTGTTCCCCATTCGCCTGCGCGCGTGCCTCTTCTTTCTGGGACGCGATTTCGGCGGCGGCAACCAGCGTGGTGTCATCCAGCTGCTCAGCCAATTTCCCCAACCCGTTCGCGGAAGCGAAAGTCTTGAGATCCGCCAGAACGTCCAAAATCCAGTCATTGTGCGCCATCAGAGTCTCTCCGAAACAGTTAACGAAAGGTTAACACAACTATAGCATGTGCGATTTGCGTTAGGAAATTCACTTCTTTCTACTCCCCATAAACAGCGAGGTCACAATTCTTAACCCACTGATACGTCAAAAGTAGCCATCCTACACAAAGAAGCCCACGAACCACAGTGGTGATTCGCGGGCCAGTTTGTCAGCTTGATTCTGCAGGTAAGGTTAATTGCCTGCTTCCAGAACCTCTTCCAAAGTGCGCAGACCGGTTTTGGGGGCCTGAACCAGCACAGACATATTGCCTGGCAGGTGCTCGTTGCGACGCATTTTCATGTGCGCTTCGGGCAGATCGTCCCAGGTGAACACTTCGGACATGCACGGATCCAGACGACGCTCGACCATCAGCTGGTTTGCCGAGGATGCTTGCTTGAGGTGGGCAAAGTGCGAGCCCTGCAAACGTTTCTGGTGCATCCACATGTAACGCACGTCCAAGGTCAGGTTGTAGCCGGTAGTACCCGCGCAGATCACAACCATACCGCCCTTCTTCACGACGAAGGTCGAGACCGGGAAGGTGCTTTCGCCGGGGTGTTCGAATACCATGTCGACGTTGTTGCCCTTGCCGGTGATTTCCCAGATGGCCGCGCCGAACTTGCGAGCCTCTTTGAACCATTCGGCATATTCCGGCGTGTTCACTGTGGGCAGCTGACCCCAGCAATTGAAGTCCTTGCGGTTCAGAACACCCTTGGCACCCAGACCCATCACAAAGTCACGCTTGCTTTCGTCCGAGATCACGCCGATCGCATTGGCACCGGCGGTGTTGATCAGCTGGATCGCATAGGAACCCAGACCACCCGACGCGCCCCAAACCAGAACGTTCTGGCCTGGCTTCAGATCGTGCGGCTCGTGGCCGAACAACATGCGATAGGCAGTTGCGAGCGTCAGGGTGTAGCAGGCAGCCTCTTCCCAAGTCAGGTGCTTGGGACGCGGCATCAACTGCTGAGCCTGAACGTTGGTGAACTGAGCGAACGAACCATTGGGGGTTTCATAGCCCCAGATACGCTGGCTGTTGGAATACATCGGGTCGCCGCCGTTGCAGTGCTCGTCGTCGCCGTCGTCCTGGTTGCAGTGGATGACAACCTCATCACCAACTTTCCAGCGGGTCACTTTCGAACCCACTGCCCAGACGATGCCCGCAGCATCAGAGCCGGCAATGTGGTAGGGTTGCTTGTGGACGTTGAACATGCTGATCGGAACACCCAGCGAGGCCCAGACACCGTTGTAGTTCACGCCAGCGGCCATAACCAGGACCAGCACCTCATGGCTGTCAAGCTCGGGCACGTCGACAACTTCGACCTGCATCGCCTTGTTTGGCTCGCCTTCACGCTCCTGACGGATTGCCCACGCGTACATCTTCTTGGGCACATAGCCCATGGGGGGGATTTCACCCACTTCGTAGAGGTCTTTTTCAGGCGCCTCGTACGACGCGACGCCGCCGTTAGTGTCCAAAGCCATATCGGCCTCCTTTTTCTTAAATCTCGCCGCAACGCAGAATCGCGGGCTTGGAGACTGGATACAAACGGCCACGCAACATTGCAACACCATTTAGGGCATTTTTGAAATTTTATGACCCCGCAGTCGCAGCATCAATTTCCGCACCTGCATCATCATCGGGCATTTTGGGCTTTAGTAGATGATCGACAGAAGCCGCATAATAACGCAGCAAGTCAGGCCGCTCCGGGCCAACGGCATATGCGTCACCTTGCTCGATCAGAATTCTTCGGTCTGTGAGTTGCGTCAAACCTTCTTCGATCAGTGACTTAACCACGGGCGAAGAACGTGCCGGGTTCCATTCTATCAACGCTTGTTCCAGTTCCATACGGGTCATCGGTCCGGCACCATTGATATGCCAAGATACAAAGGGAACCGGCAAAATGGGCACTGCCCCGCCAATCCTAGACATCAACTCTCGTGCCAAGGGAACCGTTAAATCGTCTTCAGTCGTGTTGTGAAAGGCCCGCAGAGACAGCGGCTCGCCGTATCTAACTGCGGCGTAGCCAAATCGCTTGTAGCGACCAGTGATCCGACGCCAGATTTGTTTCAGCACCCACCCCATTATGACGCCGATCCGGGCGCGGAAACGCCGCTCGGATCGGTTTGCGGCCGTGGTCAGGATCGTATCTTCGAGCACACGGTCATAATTCAAAGCCACTGGAACAAATACGACGTCGCGCTTTTCCGGGTCGCTCCCGTCAATAATGTACTTCAGTAACCCCAACTTTGGACGCCCAAGCGTCCCATTCAAACTCAACCCTCCTTCGGGGAACATGGCCTGGGTCACGCCGGCCTCAGTCGCGTGGCGCACGTAACAGGCCAGAACCTGGCGGTACAAATCGCTGCCCGACTTGCGGCGTATGAAATAAGCGCCCATAGCCCGGATCAAGCGACTGAGTGGCCAGACCCGCGCCCACTCTCCCACCGCATAGGACAAGGCAGATCGCTGCGCCGCAAGATATGTGATCAGCACGTAGTCCATATTACTGCGGTGGTTCATCACAAAGACGACCGTGGCGCTTGGGTCGATGCCCCTGACAGCAGCCTCGTTCTGATAGTCCAATCGCACATTGTAGAATGCGTTGCTCAGAAACCGAGCCAGTCGGATCGCAAAGCTGAAATATGTGAACGCGGAAAAGGATGGCACAATCTCGCGCGCATAGCGACGCGCCTGTTCAAAGGCCACCGCCTCAGGGATGCCTTCGGCAACTGCATGGTCGCGCACCGCCTGCCCCACCTGCGGGTCATAGATCAGGCGTTGGATCATGTCGTGACGTCGGGCCAATTTGAACGGCTGAATCGGGCGCTCCAGACGCTTGTTCAACCGAGCAACAGCACGCTCCAGGCGATGACGGAAAAACCACCGCACGGATGGGAACAGAAAATGCGAAGCAAAGGTGACCGCAGCGAACAACACGATCAGGACAAAAAGCCAAAGCGGGAGTTCTACAGTCTGCGTCATTTGCGCAACCTGCCACTAATTGGCCCGTGTCACAATCCATTCGCGTAACAACACCTCGCCGCAACGCAGCGAATTGACATGTGCTGAAAATTACGATTTAGAACTCATCGACGAAATATTATTGCCCACCCGACTCGCGAGGCCCACTATGACGCAGACGCAGAAAGATCGCCCCTGGCTCATCCGTACGTATGCCGGTCACTCCACGGCAAAAGCTTCGAATGCGCTGTACCGCAGCAACTTGGCCAAAGGCCAAACCGGTCTGTCCGTCGCCTTCGATCTACCGACACAAACGGGATATGACAGTGACCACGTTTTGGCACGGGGCGAAGTTGGCAAAGTGGGCGTACCGGTTTCTCATCTGGGTGACATGCGTACACTGTTTGACCAGATCCCTCTGGAACAGATGAACACGTCGATGACGATCAACGCCACGGCACCCTGGTTGCTGTCGTTGTACATTGCCGTAGCCGAGGAGCAGGGTGCTGACATCTCGAAACTGCAAGGCACCGTTCAAAACGACCTGATCAAGGAATACCTGAGCCGCGGTACCTATGTCTGCCCGCCCAAACCTTCGCTCAAGATGATCGCTGATGTGGCGGAATATTGCTACACCAACGTGCCCAAATGGAACCCGATGAACGTGTGTTCCTATCACCTGCAAGAAGCGGGCGCCACGCCCGAGCAGGAATTGGCCTTTGCCCTTGCCACGGCAATCGCCGTTCTGGACGAGCTGCGCCCGCGCGTTCCGGCCGAAGATTTCCCGGCGCTCTGTGGACGTATCTCGTTCTTTGTGAATGCAGGCATCCGGTTTGTGACCGAGATGTGCAAGATGCGCGCCTTTGTGGACCTGTGGGACGAAATCCTGGTCGAACGCTATGGTGTGACCGATCCTAAATCGCGCCGCTTCCGTTATGGCGTCCAAGTGAACTCGCTTGGTTTGACGGAACAGCAGCCGGAAAACAATGTCTACCGCATCCTGATCGAAATGCTGGCCGTGACCCTGTCGAAAAAGGCCCGTGCGCGTGCGGTTCAGCTGCCTGCATGGAACGAAGCGCTTGGCCTGCCGCGCCCGTGGGATCAGCAGTGGTCGATGCGGATGCAGCAGATTCTGGCTTATGAGACCGACTTGTTGGAATTCGACGATCTGTTCGATGGCAACCCAGCGGTCGACGCCAAGGTCGAGGAATTGAAAGACGGGGCACGGGCCGAACTGGCTAACCTGGACTCGATGGGTGGGGCCGTGGCCTCGATCGAATACATGAAGTCGCGTCTGGTGGATTCCAACGCCGAGCGTTTGAACCGCATCGAGCGCAATGAAACTGTGGTCGTCGGTGTAAACAAATGGACCCAGGGCGAGCCCTCGCCCCTGCAGACCGAAGACGGCGGTATCATGGTCGTTGATCCGGCGGTCGAACAAGAACAGATCGGTCGTCTGAACGAATGGCGCAGCCAACGTGATGACGCGGCGGTTACAGCCGCTTTGGCCGCGCTGCGTGAAGCAGCCCGCACCGGGGCCAATGTCATGGAGCCCTCGATTGCTGCAGCCAAAGCCGGTGTAACCACCGGTGAATGGGCCGAGGAAATGCGCAAAGCATACGGCACCTATCGTGGCCCGACCGGCGTATCCGGCTCGGTATCGAACAAAACCGAAGGTCTGGATGACATCCGCACACGTGTGGATGCGGTCAGCGATCAACTTGGGCGCCGGTTGAAATTTCTGGTCGGCAAGCCGGGCCTTGACGGTCACTCCAACGGCGCTGAGCAGATCGCATTCCGCGCACGTGACTGCGGCATGGACATCTCGTACGAGGGCATTCGCCTGACCCCTGAGGAGATCGTCACCGCAGCAATCGATGACGAAGCACATGTGATCGGCCTGTCGATCCTGTCCGGCAGCCATTTGCCGTTGGTCGAAGATGTTCTAATCAGAATGAAAGCCGTCGGCTTGCAGAACGTTCCACTTATTGTTGGCGGAATTATTCCAGATGAAGACGCGGAAAAGCTGAAATCAATGGGAGTATCGAAAGTCTATACACCCAAGGATTTCGAGCTAAACACGATAATGACCGATATTGTGTCGCTTGCAGATCCAAGGGATATTGCAGCCGAATAAATATCGATCTGAGATTGAAACAATCTCTGGAACTCCCTGAAAAAAACACTAAAGTGGCGTATTGGGCGCCACCTTTTTGGTGCTTGAATTGCAATGGGAGTCACAAAATGGGAATCAACCTAAGCGCTATGTCGCGCAAGGAACTGCTGGATCTGCAGTCCAACGTGGAAACAGCACTGAAAGACGCAGAACAGCGGGAACGCCGTGAAGCTTTGGAAGCTGCTGAAAAGGCGGCCGCCGAATTTGGTTTTTCGTTGGCTGAATTGTCGCCAGATGCGAAAAAGGGCGGCAAGTCAGGAAAAGCAGCTGCGAAATATCGCAACCCGGCAAATCCGGAACAAACCTGGTCAGGCCGCGGACGCAAACCGCAATGGATTCACGATGCTTTGACATCGGGCGCCGATATCTCGGACCTGGAAATCTGAAAATAGGCTTTCATCAATGACAATCCACATTGGCGCCAAATCCGGAGAAATTGCAGAAACAGTTCTTTTGCCCGGCGACCCTTATCGCGCAAAATGGGCGGCGGAAACGTTTCTGTCGGATGTAAAGCTGGTCAACGAAGTTCGCGGGATGTTGGGGTATACCGGAACTTGGAACGGCCAGCGGGTCACCATTCAGGGCAGCGGCATGGGCATGCCGTCCCTGTCGATCTACGTCAACGAGTTGATCCGGGACTATGGCGCCAGAACCCTGATCCGCATTGGGTCTTGCGGCGGGATGCAGGACAAAGTTGCGGTCAGGGATGTCATTCTGGCGATGACAGCCACAACGCTCAGCACACCATCGCGGGGTATTTTCAAAGAGGTGAACTTTGCGCCTTGTGCGGATTGGTCCTTGCTGAAGGCGGCCGCTGACGCCGCGCAAGCCAAGGGAACAACGACACATGTCGGGGGCATCTATTCCTCGGATGTGTTCTATGATGAACGGCCCGATCTCAACGAACAGATGGTGCGTCACGGCATTCTTGGCGTCGAGATGGAAGCGGCCGAGCTTTACAATCTGGCGGCCCGTCACGGCTGCCGGGCCTTGGCGGTTCTGACGGTGTCCGATCACCTGCTGACGGGAGAGGCGCTGCCCAGCGACCAGCGCGAGCGCAGCTTCGGCGAGATGGTCGAGATCGCGCTCGAAGCCGCGTTTTCCGAGGTGCCTTAACCCTCGGATTTCACCCGATACCCCGCGTGTGACATGCGTACACCAAGCGTGCACTACCCGTGCACGGGTGGATACACTTGTGATCAAACGTCAATGCCCCGGGCGAAAGTTACTTCTTCGCCCGGGGCATTAACATTCTGGCATTGGATTTTGCTGGGAAAATGGCACGAAACTGTGGCGCGCTTTGATGTGCATGGGATGGTCTTTCGTTGAATGCGTGGCGCTTTGACAGCTCGAAGCACTCCCGCCCGTCGTCGATTTTCTTGGCAGAGTAACCTCCTCCTGTTGGGCCCGGCGCCGCGCTTCGCACGGCGCTTGGCGTCCAGGTGCAACTTTCCTGCAATGCAGTATCCAGGTCTTTTCCTGGATTTGTTGCAGCGGTACATCTGCCACAGAACGCAACCGCGCCGCGCGAAGCGCGGCGCCCGGCCCAAGGCCGCCAGAGATTTCGGCGCAGCCGAAATCAGCGCGGGCGCGGGAGCACCTCCCTCTTTCTCCTCTGTCTGTGCTGATCCGTCCTCAACGTCCGTGACTGCCATCATATTGATTGGCAGCAGGGCTGCACCACGCGTCCAGTGTGCCATCTTCCGGGGCAAAGATCTCGACCAAAAGCGGGTGGCAGGCGGCCGTATCCGAGGAATGCTCGGACGAGCAATCCCCGCCGGGGCAGGCGCTGAGATTGCCCAGCAAGTCGATCTCGGCAAAAAACTCAAGATAGTCGCCCGGACGGACGGGTGAGGCTTTCATGAAGTACTGTCCCGTGTCGCGGGTAAATCCCGTACACATGAAAACGTTGAGCACATCATGCACCAGCGTCTCGGCCTCGTGCAGAGACACGCCCAGATGATCGGCCAACGACCGGGTCAAGTTCGAATGACAGCAGTGATGATACTGCGTGTCGGCCAGCAGGTTACCCGTATAAGGGTCACAGCGGGTGCCGATCACGTCGTGAACCGAACCGCCGAATTCATCAATTCCATACCAACTCAGTGTATCCTCGGTGATTGTCGCCATGGGGCGCATATGTGGAAAGCTGCTCCACATCCGTTCCCCGGTGGTGATATGGGTGCCGTGCAGCGCACGGGTTTTACCGGAATAGAACCGCTCGGTCACGTCACTCAGGCTGTGCAGGTTCAGGTCGCCCACCTGCGGCCCTTCGACCGAGGAGATACGAACAAAATGACCCGCGGGCGCGGTAAAGCACCGCGCATCGCGGGCGGGCACCAGCACCTCGTCGGTTTTGATCGCTGTCTCTCGGGCTGCGCGATAAAGATCCAGCGGCGGCTTGGGCAGCGTTTCGTTCGGATAGCAGATCACCGGGGCGATGGCGCGGCGAGCGGCGGCGTCTGTGGGGGCGTTTGTCATGTTGTCGTCTCCTCTTGCCTTACACATGGACACAAGAGGCCCGGCAGATGCAAGAGGTCAGCCGGAGCGGTTTGCGCCACAAAAGCGAGGCGGCTCTTCGCCTTGCACCATGGCTCCGCAAGAGGCGCAGCGCCAAATTCCCTCGGTCCGGCTCTGACGCCAGCGGCAATTGCGTGTCAGGCTTGACGTCTTCGCACGCCACGCAAAGTAGGCAAGCACCATAAGAGCGAGCAGAAGAAGCAGAACCGGCATGTCAGTGGCATAACCCATCCCGCATCCAACCGAAACACCCCAGCAACCGACGCGGCAGGCGGTGGCGCGCCGCGCGCCCGCGCGGCGCCGGGCCCAACGGGAGGAGGTTTTTCTGCCTAGAAAAATCGACGACAGGCGGGAGCCTTTCCTTAACCCCTCAACCCTGCTCTCAAACCGCGCTGGCGTTTTGAATCAGATCAGGCTGCTCTTCTCATGTCCATGGCATGGGGACCCACGCGGAATGGCTCTGCGTTCGCCAAAACTGCCATCAGGGCATGCAGAAAACACTAGCGCTCACCCGATGATCATATCACCGGCCAATCCCAGGGCGAAGCCGCAGACCGCGCCCAGGGCGGGCGACCAATCTCCATCCACATGCGCCTCGGGCGCGATGTCCTGAAACAGCAGATACAGGATGCCTCCAGCGGCGAAGATCATGATCGCGCCCAGGGTTTCCGGGTCCGTTGACAGAAAATGGAACCCCACAGCGGCGCACAGCGGTCCAAGGGCGGCGAGACCGATGAAAATCAACAAGATTTGCCAGCCCGGCGCCTGACCCCGGGACCAGATCTCTCGAAAGGCCGAAAATCCCTCAGGCAGGTTCTGCAGAAAGATCATCGCCGCGAGCAGCTTGGCCGTGGCCGCCTCGGTTGTCAGCAGCGCCCCAAGGGCCATGGCTTCGGGTAGGAAATCCAGCAGCATCGCGAGCAGCAGTGCCCCGCTGCCACCCGCGCGGGCCAGCAGTTTGTCGACAACGTAGAACCCAAAGCCGCCCGCCAGTAGCAGCGGAATGGCAACGGTCACCGGTAGTGCCTCGGCTCCGCGCGGCACCAGCACCAGTGCCACCGCTGACAACAGCGCGCCACCACCAAAGGCCGTAACAGAATGTATGAGACGGGATTGGATCCGTTTATCCCGCACATGTTCATAGCGCGCCAGCAACCCGCCCAGGGGCATGGCAAGACCGGCGAAAGTGGCCAGAAGCAAGGCATAGGTCAGATTGCTCATGCGCCGATCTAAATCGGAATTTCCCGATTTGCCAAGAACGCAGATCGGCGTGCTTGTCCGGTGCCGTCGCCTGCACGGCGCAGTCTTCGCCTATGGGGCTGTCCGCATCCAGACTGATGCGCTAGCATTTTCTTTGAGAGGAGTATGTCATGAATCCCAAGACTGCGGGGGACACGCCTCCGGGTGACCTGACGCCGCAACCGATACCCAAGGTCAACACGGTGACGGCGGATGATATCAGAGCCGCGCTCAAGTCCGGGTTTTCGGACTTTCTGGCACGCCCGATCCTGAGCGGTTGTTTCGGCGTGTTTTACGCAGCAATTGGCCTTCTGTTTGTTTGGTGTCTGGTCTGGCTAGATCAAACCTGGGTGATCATTCCTGCCATCGCAGGCTTTCCGCTGGTCGCGCCCTTTGCCGCCGCCGGACTGTATGAAATGTCCCGAAAGCAACAAAAGGGTGAGGATTTCGGTTGGGCAGACATCCTTACGGTCGTGGCCAATCAGAGAAAACGCGAGATGGGGTGGATGGCCTTTGTCACTCTGTTCATGTTCTGGATCTGGATCTATCAGATTCGACTGTGGCTGGCGGTCATCCTGAGAGATGCATCGTTTTCCGGGTTTGATGGCTTCCTGAACACCGTGTTTTTCACGCCCGAAGGCTGGGCTTTTCTTGCGGTTGGCACCTGCGCCGGGGCGCTGCTGTCGGCGGCCTTGTTCACTCTGACGGTTGTTGCCATGCCCATGCTGCTCGACCGGGACGTCGACTTCATCACGGCCATGTTGACGTCCATTCGCGTCGTCAAGGACAACCCTGTCGTCATGCTGGGATGGGCGGCGATCATTTCGGTCACGATGTTGGTGTCGCTGGTGCCCGCGTTTCTGGGCCTGATCTTCACCCTGCCGATCCTGGGTCACACTACATGGCATCTCTATCAACGGGCTGTCGAACCAGAAGACAGTTGATCAGACCTAAACGAAAAGGGCCGACCCAATGGGTCGGCCCTGTTAAATTCACTCAACTGCGGCCTTAGACGGCGCGGTCGACCATCATCTTCTTGATCTCGGCGATGGCCTTGGCCGGGTTCAGACCCTTGGGACAGGTTTTGGCGCAGTTCATGATGGTGTGGCAACGATAGAGCTTGAAGGGGTCCTCCAACTCGTCCAGACGCTCGCCCGTAGCCTCGTCCCGGCTGTCGATGATCCAGCGATACGCGTGCAGCAGCGCGGCCGGGCCAAGGTAGCGATCGCCGTTCCACCAGTAGGACGGGCAGGATGTCGAGCAGGATGCGCACATCACGCATTCATAGAGACCATCGAGTTTCTTGCGGTCGTCGATCGACTGCTTCCACTCTTTCGCCGGGCGGTTGGTCTTGGTTTCCAACCACGGCATGATCGAGGCGTGTTGCGCATAGAAATGCGTCAGGTCGGGGATCAGGTCCTTGACCACCGGCATGTGCGGCAGCGGGTAAATCTTCACGTCGCCTTTGATCTCGTCCATGCCGTAGATGCAGGCCAGCGTGTTGATGCCGTCGATATTCATGGCGCAGGATCCGCAGATGCCTTCGCGGCAGGACCGGCGGAAGGTCAGCGTCGGGTCGATCTCGTTCTTGATCTTGATCAGCGCGTCCAGAACCATCGGGCCGCATTGGTCCATGTCCAGGAAATAGGTATCCACGCGCGGGTTCTGACCATCATCGGGGTTCCAGCGGTAGATCTGGAACTTGCGGATGTTGGTCGCCCCTTCGGGTTTCGGCCAGGTCTTGCCCGTGGTGATGCGCGAATTCTTGGGGAGGGTCAGTTGTACCATTTCTCTCTCCTTAGAATGTCCGCGCCTTGGGCGCGATTTTCTTCAGGCTGATGCCGCCTTCGGCTTCGGTCGACAGCGGATCGGTGATCACCGGGCGATAGCTGAGATCGCATTTGGTGCCGGTCTCGTCGATGCGGCTGACGGTGTGGACGCGCCAGTTTTCATCGTCACGCTCGGTGTGATCTTCGTGAGCGTGAGCGCCGCGGCTTTCTTTGCGGGCCTCGGCGCTGACGATTGTGGCAAGCGCCGATGGCATCAGGTTGGTCAGTTCCAGCGTTTCCATCAGATCCGAGTTCCAGACCAGCGATTGGTCGGTGACCTGAACATCGCCCATCTTGCCAGCGATTTCGGTCATGGCCTCAACACCTTCGGCCATGGTCTTGGCGGTGCGGAACACAGCCGCGTCGCGCTGCATGGTTTTCTGCATCTCCAGACGCAGCTCTGCCGTCGGGATCGCGCCTTTGGTGTAGCGCAGGCTGTCGAAGCGTTCGAAGACCTTTTCGACCTTGTCAGCCGAAGCCTGAGGCACAGCAGTGTTCGGGTCGACCACTTCGCCGGCTTTAATGGCCGAGGCACGGCCAAAGACCACAAGGTCAATGAGCGAGTTCGAACCCAGGCGGTTGGCACCGTGCACCGAGGCACAGCCAGCTTCACCCACGGCCATCAGACCAGGGACAATCGCGGTTGGGTCTTCGGCGGTGGGGTTCAGAACCTCACCCCAATAGTTGGTCGGGATGCCGCCCATGTTGTAGTGAACCGTCGGCAGAACCGGGATCGGCTCCTTGGTCACGTCAACACCTGCAAAAATCTTGGCGCTTTCCGAAATACCC
The DNA here is from genome assembly GCF_900172225.1 of Falsiruegeria litorea R37. Classification (NCBI taxonomy): domain Bacteria; kingdom Pseudomonadati; phylum Pseudomonadota; class Alphaproteobacteria; order Rhodobacterales; family Roseobacteraceae; genus Falsiruegeria; species Falsiruegeria litorea. The sequence continues at coordinate 138,958 of NZ_FWFO01000004.1, read as the reverse complement.
GGCAGGCGTTCGGCGAGAGCCTCGGCCGGCAGGTGAGACAGGTTCAGGTGGATGTGATCGCCCTCGCCGCCCACACCGCGACCTTCGCGGATTTCCATGGTCATGGAACGGCTGACATAGTCGCGCGGTGCCAGGTCCTTGTACTGGGGCGCGTAACGCTCCATGAACCGCTCACCTTCGGAGTTGGTCAGGTAACCGCCCTCACCCCGTGCGCCCTCGGTGATCAGGCAGCCCGAGCCATAGATGCCGGTGGGGTGGAACTGCACGAATTCCAGATCCTGCATCGGCAGGCCTGCGCGCATCACCATGCCACCGCCGTCGCCGGTGCAAGTGTGGGCCGAGGTGGCCGAGAAATAAGCACGGCCATAGCCGCCAGTGGCCAGAACGACCATCTTGGCGTTGAAGACATGCATGGTGCCGTCATCCAACTTCCAGCAGACGACACCCTGACATTGGCCGTCATCGCTCATCAGCAGGTCGATGGCGAAGTATTCGATATAGAACTCGGCGTTGTTTTTCAGCGACTGACCATAGAGCGTGTGCAGGATCGCATGGCCGGTCCGGTCGGCGGCGGCACAGGTGCGCTGCACGGCGGGGCCTTCGCCGAATTCGGTGGTGTGGCCACCAAACGGGCGCTGATAAATCTTGCCCTCTTCGGTGCGCGAGAACGGCACGCCGTAGTGTTCCAGTTCATAAACCGCCTTGGGAGCTTCACGCGCCAGATATTCCATCGCGTCGGTGTCGCCCAGCCAGTCCGAGCCTTTGACGGTGTCGTACATGTGCCACTGCCAGTGGTCGGGGCCCATGTTGGACAGCGAGGCGGCGATACCGCCCTGTGCCGCAACCGTGTGCGAGCGGGTCGGGAACACTTTGGTCACGCATGCGGTGCGCAGGCCCTGTTCGGCCATGCCAAGGGTTGCACGCAGACCTGCACCACCTGCGCCTACGACGACGACGTCGTAATCGTGGGTTTCATATTCATATGCTGCTGTCATTGTTCTTGTTCCTTACCGCGCGTCTCAGAGGGCCAGCTTCACAAGGGCAAACAGCCCCGCAACGATGAGCGTGTAGGCAAACGCCTTGGTGGCAACCAGGGTGAGCTTTTCTTTGACGCCGTGGATGTAATCTTCGATCGCCTCGTTCGCCTCGTGCATCAGCTGGGTCAGGCCGACGATCAGCGAAAGCGCGATGATGATCGCGGGGATCGGCTGGCTGTAGTATGCCAGCGCCTCTTCATAGGTGCCGCCCAGGCCCATGCCAAAGGTGATCAGGAACAGCGGTGTGATGACGACCATGATCATCGAACGCACCATCATCTGCCAGTGGCCTTGGGTGCCCGAGCCACCGGCCCCCAGTCCAACTGCACGTTTGCGGTCTGTCAGGTAACGCATGCCATGTCCTCCTTATACGACCAGGATGGTGATCACGGTCAGAACCGTGGCACCAATGAACATGGCGCGGCCCATGTTTTCGGATGTGTTGACGTCCAGGCAATAGCCGAAATCCCAGATCACGTGACGCAGGCGGCCCAGGGTGTGGTACCACAGCGCCCAGATTGCGCCGGTCAGGACCAACTTACCGAACCAGCTGCGCAGCAGGCCGTCGATGACAGCAAAGGCGCTTTCGGACGTTGCCAAGGCCAGCAGCCACCAGACCACGAGGGGGGCGAGCACCAAAAGAGCAAGGCCGGACATCCGCACCATGATCGATGATATGGAGGTCATCTGTGGGCGGTAGATCATAATATGTGGCGAGAGCGGGCGGTTGCCCCGATTGACATCGGCCATGGTGGCTCCTTTCCGGTTGGCTGCGCTTGGTTTTACCCTTTTTTGCCGGTCTGTCACGTAGAAGGGTCGTAAAAAGGCGCGGTTTTTTGGCGCGGCAGCGCAGAAATGCGAAATTGTGATCACGCCAAACCAGTGCGTGATCACAAAACCCCCGAAGTTACATGAATGTTAACGATATCGCAGGCATATGGATGTGATCACGAATCCTGAAATGCGGATTGGAACTGTTGATTGGCTTGAAATCCAAGCGCCCAACACAAGCGCGCAACAAAGGGGCCCCTCCCGCACCCGAGCGTTCCTGGCTTCGCCAGCACCGCTAGCGGCTTTGGGCCGAGCGCCGCGCGGAGCGCGGCGCGTGCCCACTTGGGGCACCTGTTGTGCCCCCCAACCGCCGAGCGCAGCGAGGCCCGGCCCAACGGGAGGAGGTGTTTCGTCAGAAACATCAACGACGGGCGGGAGGGGCCCCTGCTCCAACCTGACTTCAATCCAACACGGCTGTCTGTTGGGTCACTTCGCGCAAGAGCTTCTTTCGGATCCGCTCGGGGTAATCCAGAAACCCGGCGGCCGAGACCACAAAGGCGCCTTCACCTACAATGACGTTTTCAAAGAAATACGCCGTCAGATCCGGTTCGCTTTCCTCGATTGCGATAGCGTTCACCGTGATTCCCGCTGCGCGCAACTCAGGGTGGACAGTGGTGGGCTCGAGACCTTCATTGGAAAACCCATCGCCCGACAGGTCGATCAGGTGGCGTTTGCAGTCCGGCACCTGAGCAAAGGTGTCCATCGTCGCCTGTAACGCCTCGCCAATCGCGGTGGAAAAATTGCGCCAGACCCGGATGTCCTGTTCGACCGCCACGGCAAAAGCATCAATGGCGTCGAAACTGTCGATGCGGGTCCAGGGGATGGTCACCTGCTGACGCGATGCCCCGGTCCATTGCACCAGCATCAAACGGCTGTCACCGCGCACCAGCGCCTCGGAAATGATCGGGTCGCGCAGGGCGTGGGCCAACCCGTTCATCTGGATGCCGTATTCGCGACTGTCGACTGAACCGGACACATCCACGGCCAGCGCCAAGGCCAGGTCACAGGCATGGGTTGGCAGGGTCATGGCCGCAAAGGCCAAGGCAGAGATCGCGGTGCGCCACATGAGACCACCTTACGAGAGGCAGCCGCAAAGTCACGTCACGAACACATCATTTTTTGTCAGGACGATAGGCCAGGATTTCGTTGCGATAAGCACCGTCCTGAATACGAAAGAACGTGTGGCCGATCTCATCGAACCCCTGCCGGGCATAAAAGGCGCGGGCACCTGTGTTCTCGGCGTTCACCATCAACCAGGGGTTGGTTGCGCCCAGGTCGGTGCAAATCTCGAGCCCACATTGCAACAGGGCCTGGCCGATCCCCTGCCCGTGGTGGCGGGGTTGCAGATAGAGCGTGGCAATCTCGACGTCCGAACACCCCCGGACTTCGGCGGGTTTGTCCTCGCTGATGCGGATAAACCCGTCGATTCCCTGCCCGCGTTCCGAGACCACGATATGGTCCTTTGGGTCCGCGATCAGGGCGCCAAAGGCGTCGGGCGTCAGATGCTCGAACACGTAATCGGCAAAGAACCCGGACACACCGTCACGCAGATAGGTGCCGACCCAGACCTCGATGGCGATGGCCGCAAGGCTGGAGGCGTCCTCGGCCCGCGCCGGTCGCAAGCTCATTCGGGGGCCCAGGCGGTCAGGTTGTCGGCAAATTCGGTGCACATGGTGATTTCTCGGACTTGGGGATCGTAAAAGGCGTTGGGTTCGCCACATGGCAGGATTGAGACGGTCAGTTCTGCGGGCAGCCGAAAGTCCTGATTGAGCGCTTCGACCTCGGCTTCGATCACCTGGGCGGTGAAGTCGCCTCCGTCGGTGTCGATCTCGAACTGCCCAGACGGATGCTCTGGGCAGGATGATCTGTCAGGATCTCTTCCAACGCCACCCCCCAGCTGTGGTCCGCTTGATCGTATTCGTCAGGGCAATACTCGGCGCGGTCGGCGGGCAGGCCCAGATCGTCGGCCACGTCGGCGCGCTCATCGGGGTTGGCGCCAAAAAAGATGCAGACAAGATTGAAATAGCGCTGCAGGTCGGGGCCGTGGACGTCCCAATAGGCGGGCAATTCGTTTTCAGCTTCGCGCTGTTCGACCTCTCCCAGAAAACCGAAGGCAGTGCCATATGCCAGATCCACGGCACTTTCTTCTTCATAGAGCGCATCGATCAGAAAGACGGACAAGACGTCGGCCGCATCCTCTTCCTGACCAAAGATCGGCAGGTCGAGCATGTCGATCAGGGCGTGACCAAGCTCGTGATAGAAGATCCCCAAAAGATTGGCCTCGACATAGGCTTGCGTGGCCTCATCCGCGTCGAATGAGAATTCGGCGGTGGCGGGTGCGGTCAACCCAGCCAGCAGGCCAGTGGCCAGGACATAGGACTTGAAGCGTGTCATGGGGCGGACGCTATCACAGCGAAATTAGAATGACAGGGTTTCCATGGGCGCCCATTGGCTGAGCGCAGTCCAACTGTCGGGATCAAAGGCGAACCAGTGCCCGCCGCCGGTCTGGTCCCATGTCCGGTCGATGGGTTTGCCCGCAAGATCGCAATAAAGCAGCGTGCCGACACCGCCGTGACCGCAAAACAGGATGTGGTCATCGAGATGGCTGTTCACCGCACGCCGCACCTCGTCCGCGATGCGGGATTGGGCGTCGATGGCTCGCTCCCAGCCGCGGATGGATTGGTGCGGGGTCGCAAAGAAGGCATCTGCTGCGGTTTCGAACTCCGGTCCTGGCAAGAAGCCGGTGGCCGAGCGGTCGTTTTCGTGCATGCCAGGGCGAACAGTGACGGGCGTGCCAAAGCGTGCAGCCAAGGGCCATGCGGTCTCTAACGCCTTGCGTTCGGCGCTGGAGATGACCTGTATCGGGGATTGCGGCAGTCTAGCCGCAAGCGTCGCAGTCCGTTCCGCGCCTACCGGGGACAAGCCCCAGTCCGGCACGGGGATGGCGGGATCGATCACGACCTCCGCGTGGGTGAGGTAGATCGCGATCCGGCCAGCGTGGGTCATTGCGGCATCAGTGCCCAATAGTCGAGGTCCAGCAGGACGTCCGGCTTGTACTTGCCGTTTTCATCCTTGAGTTCAAACGGCTCACCGCCTTTGGTCGCGACCAGACGCAGGCGGATGGCGCCCACACCCGGTGCGGGCGTGTCGGCCTTGTCCAGCACTTCGGTCCAGGCTTTGACGGTGGTGCCCGCGAAACAGGGGTTGGCATGCGCGCCACCGTTAAGGCCCACGATCATCTGCGCGTTGGCCAGACCGTTGAACGACAGGGCACGCGCCATCGAAATGACATGCCCGCCGTAAATCAGCCGCCCGTCGGGACGGAAGGTCAGGTCGAAATGCACCTTGGCCGTGTTCTGCCACAGGCGCGTGGCGATCATGTGCTCGGCCTCTTCGATGGTGACGCCGTCGACGTGATCGATGGTTTCGCCAATCTCGTAGTCACCCCAGCGGTGAGGTTCACCGGCCAGATCGAAGTTGTAGTTGGAGAAATCCAGACCATCGGGGATGACCAGTTGCTCTGCCGGGACGACCTTGGTCAGGTCCGGCACAACCGTTTCCGGCGCGGGCGCATCGAGGTTGTTTTTGCGCACCATCACCCAACGGACGTATTCCATCACGACCTCATCGCGCTGGTTCAACCCACGGGTGCGGACATAGACAACGCCGGTCTTGCCGTTGGAGTTCTGCTTGAGGCCGATCACCTCAGATTCCGAACGCAGCGTATCGCCAGGATAAACCGGCAGCAGCCAGCGGCCTTCGGCATAACCAAGGTTGGCAACCGCGTTCAACGATACATCGGGGACGGTCTTGCCAAAGACGACGTGGAACGCAGCCAGATCGTCGATAGGGCTGGCGGGCAGACCACTGGCCGAGGCAAAGGCATCAGACGAATAGAGCGCGTGGCGCGCCGGGTAGAGCGCGTGATACAGCGCGCGTTCGCCGCCCGAGACGGTGCGTGGCACGGCGTGGGTCAGGATTTGACCGACAGAATAGTCTTCGAAAAAGCGGCCGGGGTTGGTTTTTGCCATCATTGCTGTCCTAGTTTCATGTCGGGCGCATAGTCGGCGTCGACCTCTTTGGTAACGGCCTGACCGCAGCGCATGACGTTGTTTGCCTGGTCAAATGCATAGGTGGGATCGCCATACAGCTCCCACCCCTTTGCAAGCGCCTCGCTGACCTTGTGGCAGAAGGCGGATGTGTCTTCCTCGGTCAGGAGGCGATAGAGTTTGGCCATGGTGTCAGCTCCTTAGCCGGGGAATGGGGATGGGCCAACCAGCCCGTGGATGTAGCCGATGATGGCCAGCAGCACGATGGATGCGACAAAGAACATAGCGTCCTTGGCCAGCGTGCCAGGTTCGCCCGGCGTCCAGTCGGGTTCGGATTTGTTGATCACGATCACCTCGACCACGGCCCATGCGAGCAAACCACCGAAGAGGATGATCGAGGCCAGATCACCGTTGACCAGCAAGTGCGCCAGCGCCCAGGCCTTGAAGCCCGCCAGCATCGGGTGCCGGACTTTGTTGAGCAGCAGACCCTTTTGGCCAGCGGGGCTCATCATCCAGATCGCGATCAGCACGAGCAGGTTGTTGATGTGCACCATGAAGCTGGGCGGTGCCCAGACATAGATGAAGTCGGTGGCGCGATAACCAATCACCATCAGCACGATCGAGACGACCAGCGCGAGGGCCACCATTCCACGTCCGGCATTGCCCATTGCGGCGCGCTGTTCGGGCATGACCCGCTTGAACAGATGTGGTGCCCACCAAAGGGCCACACCCAAAATCAACAATCCAAAACCCATTGCTTGCTCTCCCGGCTAGCTCGCGCTCTGTCAGGATGCCAGGGCTGCGATTGCTTCTGCTTTTGCCAGAATTTCGCGGGCGGTGGCAACGTGAAGGTTTTCCACGATCTTGCCGTCGACCACGGCGACGCCCTGGCCTGCGGCTTCGGTTTCTTCAAATGCGGTGATCTGGCGGCGGGCCAGGTCGATTTCTGCGTCCGAGGGCGCGAAGGCTTCGTTTGTCACGTCGACCTGTGCCGGGTGGATCAGGGTTTTGCCGTCAAAACCCATGTCGCGGCCCTGTTCGCACTCTGTCCGCAGGCCTTCGTCGTCCTTGAAGGCGTTGTAAACGCCATCAACGATGATCAGCCCTTCGGCCTTGGCCGCGAGCAGGCACAGACCCAGAGAGGTCTGCAGCGGCAGGCGGTCGGGACGGAATCGGGTTTGCAGCTCTTTCGCCAGATCGTTGGTGCCCATGACAAAGCCCTGCATCTGCGGGTGGGCCGCAATCGAGGGCGCGTTCAGCATGCCGCGCGGGGTTTCCATCATCGCCCAGATCGGCAGATCGCCGGTGACTGCGGCCAGCGCGTCCAGATCATCGGTCGAGCCGACCTTGGGCAGCAGCACCACATCGGCGTCCATGTCGGCCACGGCGGCAGCATCATCGCGACCCCAGGGTGTGTCGAACCCGTTGATGCGCACGATTTTGACGCGATCTCCATAGCCGCCTGCGGCCAAGGCCGCCTTGAGCGTCTCGCGCGCATTTTCTTTTTCATCGACCGACACGGCATCTTCGAGGTCAAAGATGATCGCGTCCACAGGCAGGGTTTTGGCCTTTTCCAAAGCGCGCTCTTTCGAGCCGGGAATGTAAAGGACCGAGCGGTAAGGGCGTTGGCGTGCGTCCATGGGGGAAACCTCATGCGAAATAATGTTGCGTGGAAAGGGGCATTTTTAGCCGGAAAGTTCAAGAGGGAATCGCCGCGATGCAGCATAATCACGCAGCGTATGCGTGTGTATACCACGGAAACACCCGGTGCGAACGGTCCGTTAACCTGTTTGCAGCACAGTTGTCGCAGGATTTCCTGCATCAGATCGGAGACGAAACGCCACAAGATCAGATCACCTGACGACAAGAGCGCCCCCTCCGACACTCGTCAAATCAAGGCCGCTTTGCCGCGGCACCGACGGGAGAAGGTCGACTTCGCAGCAAAGGGGAAATGTCATGATGAAGCAAATGTTCAAACTCACGATGGGGCTGGGTGTGATGGTACTGGCCGCCCAAACCGTGAACGCACAAGGCCAGAACTGTGCGCCGCGCCCTGCCGTATTGGAGCGCCTGACCGAGAAATATGGCGAAACACGTCAGAGCATCGGTTTGGCCGCCCAAGGATCGGTGGTCGAGGTGTTCGCCTCGCAAGAGACCGGCAGCTGGACGATCACGGTCACCATGCCCAATGGGCTGACCTGTCTGGTCGCATCGGGACAATCGTTCGAAACCCTGGCCGAGGCCCTGCCCGCCAAAGGGAACGACGCCTGATACCGATCGAGTGGTATCAGGCCAAGGGCCGCTTGCTCTCTCTTTCCCTCAGAGAGCAAGCGGCCTTTTTGTATCAATTCAATGCGTCCCAGATGAGTTTGCCGCCTGTGGCCGAGAGCAGCACATATGTGACGCCAAAAAACAGGCGTTCTGAGACCATATGATGCGCTTTGACGCCCAGCCACGCGCCCAACAGTGCGAAAGGGGCCAGCATCAGGTTGGCCAGCGTGGTTTGCATCGTGAACAGGCCAAGCCAAGCATAGGGGATGAACTTGGCGATATTGATGATCCAGAAAAGCAGAACCGTGGTGGCCTGAAACTGGGTCTTGGTCAGACGTTGGGACAACAGGTAGACAGCCGCCGGGGGCCCCCCTGCGTGGCTAACGAAGCTGGTGAAACCTGCGACGATCCCGGCCAGAACTCCGGCAGAGGCGGGCAAGCGGTGTAAGGCCTTTGGGGGCTTCATCATCTGCCAGGCGACAAAGGCGAGCGAGATGGCCCCGATGAGCAGCCGCAGCACGTCATCATTTGTGACCTGAAACAGCCAGATCCCCAGCACCACCCCCGGCACGCCACCCAAGATCAAAACGCGCGCATCCGGCCAGCTCCACCTGCGCCAATAAGGACGCAAAGTGGCCACGTCGATCAGCATCAAAAGCGGTAGCATCAGGGCCAGCGCCTGCGTCGGCGTCAGGATCAACGCCAGAATCGAAGAGGACGCAAAGGCCACGCCTGAGCCAAAGCCACCCTTGGAAATGCCCGCAAACACCGTTGCCGGGATCGCCACCGCGAAAAACAACAAATTGAATTCCAGCATCCCTGCAGCCCCGATCACCCTTATTCCATTGAACGTTAGCGCACTCGGACCGGGCACAACAGCCTGTATGCGATAGCATGCCGCGCCGCAGAACCCTTGCGCGGTGACGCATTAGCGACTAGCAAACGCGCGATTTTCATTCGGATCGGAGAACTTTCCAATGGCCAGACCCAAAATCGCACTTATTGGTGCAGGGAACATCGGCGGCACACTCGCGCATCTCGCAGCAGTCAAGGAATTGGGCGACGTTGTCCTCTTTGACATCGCAGACGGCCTGCCCCAGGGCAAGGCGCTGGACATCGCCGAATCCGGCCCGTCCGAGGGTTTCGACGCCGCAATGTCGGGCACCAGCGATTACGCTGACATCGCAGGCGCAGACGTCTGCATCGTGACCGCCGGTGTGGCCCGCAAGCCGGGCATGAGCCGCGACGACCTGCTGGGCATCAACCTGAAGGTCATGAAGTCGGTTGGTGAAGGCATCGCCGCCCACGCCCCCGACGCATTCGTCATCTGCATCACCAACCCGCTCGACGCGATGGTCTGGGCTCTGCGTGAATTCTCGGGCCTGCCCCACAACAAGGTCTGCGGCATGGCCGGCGTTCTGGATTCGGCACGTTTCGCGCACTTCCTGTCGGAAGAGTTCGGCGTTTCGATGCGTGACGTGACCGCGTTTGTTCTAGGCGGCCACGGCGACACCATGGTGCCTTCGGTTCGTTATTCGACCGTTGCCGGTATCCCACTGCCCGATCTGGTCGAGATGGGCTGGACCACACAGGACAAGCTGGACGCCATCGTGCAGCGCACCCGTGACGGCGGTGCCGAGATCGTTGGCCTGCTGAAAACCGGTTCGGCCTACTACGCGCCTGCCACTTCGGCGATCGAAATGGCCGAAGCCTATCTGAAAGACCAGAAGCGCGTTCTGCCGTGCGCCGCATATTGCGACGGCGAACTGGGCGTCAAAGGCCTGTATGTTGGTGTCCCGACGGTGATTGGCAAAGGCGGCGTCGAGCGCATCGTCGACATCAAGCTGAACAAAGACGAGCAGGCCGGTTTCGACAACTCGGTCAACGCTGTCAAAGGCCTGATCGAAGCCTGCAAAGGCATCGACGGCTCGCTGGCCTGATCCCAGCACCACGCGACATTTGCCAAGGCCGGGTGCTCTGCGCCCGGCCTTTTGCGTATCTTCGGCGCCCCAGCGGGCGTGTCAGGTGCGCGTGTCGTGGGCAAGCACTGGGCACGAAGCCGAGTAACCCGCTGTGTTTTACCCTTCGGGTTCCAACGCTTTGGCGGCTGAGTCGCGGCTGAGCTGATACCACCGCCGCCGCTCGCTGGGCAGTTCGGCCTCCCAATCTCCGAGCCGCTCGTCAAAGGCCATGATCCGCATGTCGATCCTGTCAGACAGCCCCAGCCGCCGCACCGCCCTGAGCGGGTGGATCGTGCCGTGGCAAATCAAGCCCAGACGATCCAGCCGTTGAATGTCGTCGGGGTGCAGCGTCTTTAACCTTTGATGCAGCTCGAACAGGGCGTCGACTTTGCCCTCGTGTTGGATCACATAATGCAACTGCTCGCCACGCGGTGTCCCCAGCAGATCGTGCCTCCCGCGTTTCGACATCTGATTGAAGTACAGACGCCGCAGTTTCATCACCCAATGCAGCCCGGTCAGACCATCATAGTGATACACATTTACATTCACCGCATAGATGGCCCGCGCCTTGCGCTCCATCCCTTTTGACGACCGGGGCGAATGAATGCCCGGCAGCAGCCCGACACCGGTCCGCATGATCGCCTTGCCGGAACTGTGGCCCGGCAGGCCGCGCCGCAAGAACGGCGAAACGCTGTCGTCCAAGATGCTGTCCTGCTCGGCCCAGCCCCGCGGCACCGGACGCCGAATGACCCCATCGAACAGCCGTTTCTGTGGCTGCGTTCGATCAAAGACACGTTCGGCATTTGGCACCGCAACATAGTCGACCTCGGTCGGGACCGCCCCAAGCAGGGTGGCAAGATCCAGTTCGCATTGCAAAAATTCATCCGCATCCAAATGAGCAAGCCAGTCGAGATCCGTTGTCTCGTAGATCCGCTGCGCGTTGAGGATCTGCCGTTTTTCAATCGCAACGGGCGGCGCGCCATCGACCATGTCCTGCCAATAGGCCTCGTCGCAGTTGATGATCTCGCATTGGGGGTGATCGCCAAACAGATCCCAGACTTCGGGGTTGGGCTGATCAAGGTAAAGTGTGACCCGGCTGGCCCCCAGAACGATATGATGCGCAACAAACGCCGCGATCAGGGGCGTCGGTTCAGCACAGGTGCACACCACGCCCCACGTGGGTCTTTCCGTGCCAGGTGACTTGAAAAACATGTGGGCTTGTCCAACAGAAACCGCGAAAAATACTTAAGCAATTGTTAGCCAACCGGTGCCTAAGATTCAACGATCAGGGGGCACACATTCAATTCAGGCATTTTCTTGTGGCGTTATCAACACTGTCGAAGCCGACTTATGACAGGTCGGTTTCAACACCTTTACGTCAAACTTATCGCGATTCGCAATATTGTGATCACAGCCCAGATGCGTGTGATCACAAACCGATAAAATCTTCGCGAAAAACCGCAAAACGTCAAAAAAGCCTTTAACCTATGGGCGTACACACCCCTATATCGTAGCAATCGTAGTCAGACGGGACAGTTTCAAATGAACATCCACGAATACCAGGCCAAGGCCCTTCTTCGCACTTATGGGGCCCCTGTATCGGACGGCCGCGTTGTGCTGAAAGCCGAAGACGCCAAAACCGCAGCCGGTGAACTGGACGGACCGCTTTGGGTCGTCAAGGCACAGATCCACGCAGGTGGACGCGGCAAGGGCTCTTTCAAAGAGGCCGACGCCGGTGAAAAAGGCGGCGTGCGCTTGGCCAAATCGGTCGAGGAAGCGGCTGAAGAAGCCAAAAAGATGCTGGGCCGTACCCTGGTGACGCATCAGTCCGGCGCCGCCGGCAAACAGGTCAACCGCATCTACATCGAAGACGGCTCGGACATTGAGCGTGAGCTGTACCTGGCCCTGTTGGTGGATCGTCAGACCAGCCGCGTGTCGTTTGTCTGCTCGACCGAAGGCGGCATGGACATCGAAGAGGTGGCCGCAGCCACCCCGGAAAAGATCCTGTCGTTCTCCGTCGATCCCGCGACCGGGTATCAGGCGTACCACGGCCGCCGTATTGCGTTTTCTCTGGGCCTTGAGGGCGCACAGGTCAAAGAATGCGTGAAGCTGATGGGCATTCTCTACAAAGCCTTCATCGAAAAAGACATGGAGCAGCTGGAGATCAACCCGCTGATCGTCATGCCCGGCGGCAAGCTCAAGGTGCTCGACGCCAAAGTGGGCTTTGACAGCAACGCCGTGTATCGCCACCCCGACGTGGCCGAGCTGCGCGATGAGACCGAAGAAGACCCCAAAGAGCTGGAAGCGTCGAAATACGACCTGAACTACATCGCTCTGGACGGTGAGATCGGCTGCATGGTGAACGGTGCCGGTCTGGCGATGGCCACCATGGACATCATCAAGCTGTATGGGGCCGAGCCTGCCAACTTCCTCGACGTGGGCGGCGGCGCGACCAAAGAAAAGGTCACTGAGGCGTTCAAGATCATCACATCCGACCCGCAGGTCAAAGGCATCCTGGTCAACATCTTCGGCGGCATCATGCGCTGTGACGTCATCGCCGAGGGCGTTGTCGCCGCGGTGAAAGAGGTCGGCCTGAAGGTTCCGCTGGTTGTGCGCCTTGAGGGCACCAACGTGGAAGCCGGCAAAGAGATCATCAACACCTCGGGTCTTGATGTTATCGCAGCGGACAACCTCAGCGACGGCGCCGAAAAGATCGTTAAGGCGGTTAAAGGCTAACGGATGTCGCTGATCATGCCTAATGACTGGTTAGAGTGGCATTCCACGCGCAATGCGCAAGACAATGCTGTTCGTCTACTATTGGCATGTTCGGCGGTACTCCCGTCTGACAAGAATCTCGCACTTCTAGTTGAGGAGCAAGTTGTTTCCGACTTGGTATCCTTTGCCGTTCATGGGCGAAGAACTATGGAACGAAACGGGCAAAAGTCCGCGACCGTTGGAGACGACCCGACTTGGCCACCTTCAAGCGCTTCAAAACTTGATGGCAATAACCTTTGGCATGTTTTTGGAGTGATAATTCACGCCACAAAGATTCAGATCGTTTGGGAGAATGCAGATATGCAACCCAACCCTTTCAAAGGACGTGAGCCAAAATTTGCCGGCAGTGTTGAGGTCAGCTCAGACAGCGAGAACATGAAACTTTCGATAGGCTCGTTGGTCGCATCGTTTTTTGGAAACGTGCTCAACAAAACGAGCGAGAAAAAGCAAAAGGAAACTGTTTAATGGCAGTCCTCATCGACGAAAACACCAAAGTCATCTGTCAGGGCCTGACCGGCTCGCAGGGGACGTTCCACTCTGAACAGGCCATCGCTTATGGCACCAAAATGGTTGGCGGCGTGACGCCGGGCAAAGGCGGCTCCGAGCACCTTGGCCTGCCCGTCTTCAACTCGGTCCACGAAGCCAAGCACGTGACCGAAGCCAACGCATCCGTGATCTATGTGCCGCCGCCCTTCGCGGCCGACTCGATCCTCGAAGCAATTGATGCCGAGATGGAGCTGATCGTCTGCATCACCGAAGGTATCCCGGTTCTGGACATGATGAAGGTGCAGCGCGCCCTCGAAGGGTCCGCAAGCCGTCTGATCGGCCCGAACTGCCCCGGTGTCATCACGCCGGACGCCTGCAAGATCGGCATCATGCCCGGCCACATCCACCAGCGCGGCTCGGTCGGCGTTGTGTCGCGTTCGGGCACCCTGACGTATGAAGCGGTCAAGCAGACCTCGGACATCGGCCTGGGCCAGTCCACTGCTGTTGGCATCGGCGGCGACCCGATCAAGGGCACCGAGCACATCGACGTGCTGGACATGTTCCTGGACGATGATGAAACCCAGTCGATCATCATGATCGGTGAGATCGGTGGTTCCGCCGAAGAAGAAGCCGCCGAATTCCTGGCCGGTGAGCGCAAGAAAGGCCGCTGGAAGCCGACCGCTGGTTTCATCGCGGGCCGCACAGCCCCTCCGGGCCGCCGCATGGGTCACGCCGGTGCGATTGTTGCCGGTGGCAAAGGTGGTGCCGAGGACAAGATCGAAGCCATGAAATCGGCTGGCATCGTCGTGGCAGACAGCCCCGCCGGTCTGGGCGAGGCTGTGCTGAAGGCCATCGGCTAAATCAGGTATCGGCTCCGGCACAAACGCCGGGGCCGAATTTTCCAGAGGGGCGAGGCACATGACGTTCAACCAAGCCGTTAAAACATGTTTCTCTAAGTTCCTGACGTTCTCGGGGCGTGCGTCGCGGCCTGAGTATTGGTTTTTCTTCCTCTTCATCGTGATCTGGAACGTCATCGCCGGGGTCATCGACTGGCAGATGTTCACGCAAGTGATCGAAACCGAGGTGGATGGCGTCAAGACCATCACCGCCACCTCGAGCCAACCGGTGCAAAGCCTGGTTGGTCTTATCGTTTTCCTGCCCCACCTCGCCGTCGCCTGGCGGCGAATGCATGATACCGGTCGCAGCGGGATTTATGCCCTGCTCCCGATCCTGCTGATGGTGGGCGCTTTTGCCGTGCTGTTCTTTGGCATCGGCATCGCGTCGAGCTTTGCCTCTGGCGGCTCTCTCGACATTCTCTTTACCCGCGCCACGCTATTGGTGCTGGTTCCGACGATGCTTGTGCTCATCGTCTCTCCGCTGCTGGTCCTGTGGTGGCTCACCCGCCCCAGCCAGCCCGGCACAAACCAATACGGTCCCAACCCAACAGAGGTACAATCATGACCGAACATACACCCAATGACGTGTTCCACGCCTCAAGCTTCATGCAGGGGCACAATGCCGAGTATCTAGAGCAGCTGTACGCTCAATACGCCAATGACCCCAACGCGGTGGATGCCGCATGGGCCGAGTTTTTCCGTCAGATGGGTGACGCGGAGCTGGACGTAAAGGCCGAGGCCGCTGGCCCGTCCTGGGCGCGTCCCGATTGGCCGCCGATGCCGGATGGTGATCTGATGGGTGCGCTGACCGGGGAATGGCCTGCTGGCGAGACGCAGGCGGCCGGCAAGAAGATCAAAGACAAGGCCGAGAAAGCGGGCGTCGAGGTGAGCGACGACCAGATCAAGCGCGCGGTGCTGGATTCGATCCGGGCGCTGATGATCATCCGGGCCTATCGTATTCGCGGCCATCTGGTGGCCGATCTGGACCCGCTTGGCATGCGTTCGGGCACGCCGCATCCTGAGCTGGACCCCAAGACATACGGCTTTACCGACGCCGACATGGATCGCCCGATCTTTATCGACAACGTGCTGGGGCTTCAGGTCGCCTCGATGCGGCAGATCGTCGAGATCGTAAAGCGGACCTACTGTGGCACATTCGCGCTGCAATACATGCACATTTCTAACCCCGAAGAGGCCGCCTGGCTGAAAGAGCGGATCGAGGGGTTTGGCAAGGAAATCTCATTCACCCGCGAAGGGCGCAAGGCGATCCTGAACAAGATGGTCGAGGCCGAAGGGTTCGAGAAGTTCCTGCACGTCAAATATATGGGCACCAAACGCTTTGGCCTGGATGGTGGCGAAAGCCTGATCCCCGCGATGGAACAGATCATCAAGCGCGGCGGCGCATTGGGCCTGCAAGACATCGTGGTGGGCATGCCACACCGGGGCCGTCTGAACATCCTGGCCAACGTGATGGCCAAGCCCTATCGCGCCATCTTCAACGAGTTTCAGGGCGGCAGCTTCAAGCCCGAGGATGTTGATGGGTCGGGCGATGTGAAATATCACCTCGGCGCCTCCAGTGACCGGGAATTTGACGGCAACTCGGTGCACCTGTCGCTGACCGCCAACCCCTCGCACCTCGAGGCGGTGAACCCGGTGGTTCTGGGCAAGGTGCGCGCCAAGCAGGATCAGTTGAACGACACCGACCGCACCAAGGTCATGGCGATCCTCCTGCACGGCGATGCGGCCTTTGCCGGTCAGGGTGTTGTGGCCGAAGGGTTCGGCCTGTCGGGTCTGCGCGGTCACAAGACCGGCGGCACCATGCATATCGTGGTGAACAACCAGATCGGATTCACAACCGCGCCGCACTTTAGCCGTTCGTCCCCCTACCCCACCGACATCGCTCTGATGGTCGAGGCGCCGATTTTCCACGTCAACGGCGATGACCCCGAGGCGGTTGTACACGCGGCCAAGGTGGCGACAGAGTTCCGCCAGAAGTTCCACAAGGACGTGGTTATCGACATCTTCTGCTATCGCCGGTTTGGTCACAACGAGGGCGACGAGCCCATGTTCACCAACCCGATCATGTACAAGAAGATCAAAACCCACAAAACCACGCTGTCTCTGTACACCGAGCGTCTGGTCAAGGACGGGCTGATCCCCGAGGGCGAAATCGAGGACATGAAGGCCGCCTTCCAAGCGCATCTGAACGATGAGTTCGAGGCCGGGAAAGACTATAAGCCCAACAAGGCCGACTGGCTGGATGGGCGCTGGTCACATCTGGACAAGAACAAGGACGAATATGTTCGCGGCGAAACATCGATCACACCCGAAACGCTGGCCGAGGTCGGTGCCTCGCTGAGCAGCGTCCCCGATCGGTTTCCCATGCACAAGACCGTGGGCCGCTTGCTGGACGCCAAGAAAAAAATGTTTGAAAGCGGCGAGGGCTTTGACTGGGCAACCGGTGAGGCGCTGGCCTTTGGCTCGCTCTTGACCGAAGGCTACCCCGTGCGCTTGTCGGGTCAGGATGCAACGCGCGGCACCTTCTCGCAGCGCCATTCCGGTATCGTGAACCAGGAAACCGAGGAGCGGTACTATCCGCTCAACAACATCCGCGCCGGTCAATCCCAGTACGAGGTCATCGACTCGATGCTGTCGGAATATGCGGTGCTGGGCTTTGAATACGGCTATTCACTGGCCGAGCCCAACGCGCTGACCCTGTGGGAGGCGCAGTTTGGCGACTTTGCCAACGGTGCACAGATCATGTTCGACCAGTTCATCAGCTCGGGCGAGAGCAAATGGCTGCGGATGTCCGGTCTGGTCACCCTGCTGCCGCATGGGTTCGAAGGGCAAGGCCCCGAGCACAGCTCAGCGCGTCTGGAACGCTTCCTGCAGATGTGTGGTCAGGACAACTGGATCGTGGCGAACTGTACGACGCCTGCGAACTACTTCCACATTCTGCGCCGTCAGCTGCACCGCACCTTCCGCAAGCCGCTGATCCTGGTGACGCCCAAGTCGCTGCTGCGCCACAAGCTGGCCGTTAGCCGCGCCGAAGAATTCACCACCGGCTCTAGCTTCCACCGGGTGCTGTGGGACGACGCACAGCATGGCAATTCGGACACCAAACTGGTCTCGGACGACAAGATCAAGCGGGTCGTTCTGTGCTCGGGAAAGGTCTACTATGACCTGCTCGAGGAACGCGACGCGCGTGGGATCGATGACGTCTATATCCTGCGGATCGAACAGTATTATCCGTTCCCGGCACATTCGCTGATCAACGAGCTCGAGCGCTTCAAGGGTGCCGAGATGATCTGGTGTCAGGAAGAGCCCAAGAACCAGGGCGCCTGGTCCTTTATCGAGCCCAACATTGAATGGGTGCTGACCCGGATCAAAGCCAAGCACACACGGCCGCGCTATGTCGGTCGCGCCACATCGGCCTCGCCTGCGACAGGTCTGGCCAGCCAACACAAAGCACAACAAGAAGCGCTGGTGAACGAAGCGCTGAGCATCGAAGGAAACTAAAGCATGACAACCGAAGTTCGTGTCCCCACGCTTGGCGAATCCGTGACCGAGGCCACCGTGGCCACCTGGTTCAAGAAACCCGGCGACGCCATTGCCGTGGACGAGATGCTCTGTGAGCTGGAAACCGACAAGGTCACCGTCGAGGTGCCTGCCCCTGCCGCTGGCGTCATGGGCGAAATCGTGGCCGCCGAAGGCGCCACCGTTGGCGTCGACGCCCTGCTGGCGACTATCACCGAAGGCGAAGGTGCGGCCCCTGCCCCGGCAGCTGCTCCGGCAACTGCGCCCGCTGCATCAGGTGGCGACAGTGTTGACGTCATGGTGCCCACACTGGGTGAATCCGTGACCGAGGCGACTGTGTCGACCTGGTTCAAGGCCGTGGGTGACACCGTCGCGCAGGATGAGATGCTCTGCGAATTGGAAACCGACAAGGTGTCGGTCGAAGTTCCTGCCCCGGCATCTGGCGTTCTGGCCGAAATCACCGCGCCCGAAGGCACAACCGTGGATGCGTCCGCCAAGCTGGGTGTGATTTCCGCCTCGGGCGCAGTGGCTGCGGCCCCTGCTGCTCCAGCGGCGGCTCCGGCTGCGGCGTCAGGCAAAGACGTCGCGAACGCCCCATCTGCCGAGAAGGCAATGGCCGAAGCAGGCCTTAGCGCCGCTGCCGTCACAGGCACCGGTCGCGATGGTCGCATCATGAAGGACGACGTGGCCCGTGCCGTTGCTGCGGGGGCTACGGCCCCAGCGCCTGCGGCGGCTGTGCCCGCCCCCGCTGCCCAGGCCCCTCGCGCTCCGGTATCAGCGGATGATGCCGCGCGCGAAGAGCGGGTCAAGATGACCCGCCTGCGCCAGACCATCGCCAAGCGTCTGAAGGACAGCCAGAACACCGCCGCCATGCTGACCACCTATAACGAGGTGGACATGACCGAGGTGATGGCCCTGCGCAATCAGTACAAGGGCGAGTTCGAAAAGAAGCATGGCGTGCGTCTGGGCTTTATGTCGTTCTTCACCAAGGCCTGCTGTCACGCCCTGAAAGAAGTGCCCGAGGTCAACGCCGAGATCGACGGCACCGACATCGTCTACAAAAACTTTGTTCACATGGGCGTGGCCGCCGGCACCCCCACGGGTCTGGTGGTTCCGGTCATTCGCGACGCGGATGCGATGTCGTTTGCGGACATCGAAAAGGCGATCGCCGAAAAGGGCAAGCGCGCCCGTGACGGCAAGCTGTCGATGGCCGAGATGCAGGGCGGCACCTTCACAATCTCGAATGGTGGTGTCTATGGCTCGCTGATGTCCTCGCCGATCCTGAACCCGCCGCAGTCGGGCATCCTGGGTATGCACAAGATCCAGGACCGTCCGATGGCGATCAACGGTGAGGTGGTGATCCGCCCGATGATGTATCTGGCGCTGAGCTATGACCACCGCATCGTCGACGGGAAAGGCGCCGTGACCTTCCTGGTGCGCGTCAAAGAAGCGCTGGAAGATCCGCGTCGTCTGTTGATGGATCTGTAACTCGATGCCATTGCTTGCAGCCACTGACTTCGAGGATTTGCCTTCGGACGAAATCGATCGGTGGCTGCGTTTGCGCGAGCTGCTGGAACATCGAGTAGACGAAAGCGAGGACCACCAAAATGGCTACTCGCGCGCTACTCTTTTAGAATACACGCAACTAATCAACGCAATCGCAACCGAATTGGGACTTGGTACTATCGCCGAAGCACCAACGGGCAACATTCATGAAGTGATTGATGACTTCAGAGCTGAAGTCGCTGCAGTTGCTGCTAGGTTCAGCCTTAGGGCGAACAAACGAAAACTCGCTTCAGCCGCCTCCGTAACACTCTCTGGTGATGTCAAAGTCAGATTGAGTGAAGAAATCGCAAAGCTCAGAATTTTCGTACATGAAGCAGAACTTACTGAGCAAAAAAAATCTAAGATCCTCAATCGGCTTGATGACCTGCAAAAGGAGATTGATGAAGATCGAGTCAGGCTGAAATCAGTGATGACTGCACTTGCTCTTTGCGCGGCTGGAATTGGCGGTACTACTTCTTTCTTGGCAGATGCGCCTGAAGCGGCACAAACAATTGCAAACGTTTCGCAACTGGTCGGCTTACAGAAGCTAGCAAATGAAGAAAAAGCTGAAGTACTGAAGTTGCCGTCTGAACCTGCGGTCCCTTCGCTGCCCGCTCCACCTAAGCAATTGCCTAAGCCAGAATAAGAAGATCACCTGTTCCAACGATAGCAACGAACCTCATAATGACCCCCGAACTCCTAACCCTCACACTCGCCGCCCTGCTTTGGGGCGTGCAGTTCTTTCTCTACCTGGCCTCCGGCCACGGCTCGGTCGACCTGAACGCCGCCATGGGGCCTCGGGATGTGCCGTTTGATCGGCCACCGATCTGCGCGCGCATGCATCGGGCGCTGAGCAACCACACCGAGGGGTTGGTGCTTTTTGCCATTGCGGCAGTGGTGGTCACTGTCACCGATCAATCCACCGGTTTCACCGTCGCTTGCGCCTGGATCTATCTGGCCGCGCGGGTGCTTTATGTCCCGGCCTACGCATTCGGCTGGACGCCGGGGCGTACAATCATCTGGATGGCCGGTTTCTTTGCCACCATGGCAATGCTTGTGGCGGCCCTGATATGATCTTTCACCCTTTCCCAAATACTCCGGGGGAGGCCCAAAAGGCCGGGGGCAGCGCCCCCTCTTGCCCCTCGGCGCCTTTCGGTTTCTTGAGCCGGATCAAAGCGCCCATGCTTTGTATCGCTAAACCCTGTCGGAACGAATGAAAGGGACAAGACCGATGGCAACACATGTACTCTGGCAAGCTGACGTGGCTGATTTCGACGCCTGGCTGACCGTGTTTCGGCAGGACAAGGCCAATCGAAAGGCCGCAGGGATCACCGATCTGAATGTCTGGAGCGACCCGGACCAGAAAAACCACGCTGTGGCGCTGTTTGCGATCACGGACCTGGACAAAGCCCGCGCGTTCTTTGGCTCGGAAGAGCTGGCGATGCATCTTGAACGCGACGGGGTCACTCATATCTCGATCAAACTGTTGACCCCGGTCTGATCACTCATCCACTATCCCTGAACCCGCGCCTGGCAAGGCACATCCGGGGCCAAAAAAGGAAAACAGCCCATGTCCCAATATGACGTCATTATCATCGGCGCAGGCCCCGGCGGCTATGTCAGCGCCATCCGCTGTGCTCAGCTGGGCCTGAAAACCGCTGTGGTCGAAGGGCGCGAGACCCTGGGCGGCACGTGCCTGAACGTGGGTTGCATCCCGTCCAAGGCGCTGCTGCACGCGACCCATATGCTGCATGAGGCCGAGCACAACTTTGCGGACATGGGCCTTAAGGGCAAAACGCCGTCGGTCGATTGGGCGCAGATGAAAAGCTATAAATCGGACGTGGTTGGCCAGAACACCGGCGGCATCGAGTTCCTGTTCAAGAAGAACAAGATCGACTGGATCAAAGGTTGGGCCTCAATCCCAGCGGCGGGCAAGGTGCAGGTCGGTGATGACGTGCATGAGGCCAAGAACATCGTGATTGCGTCGGGCTCGGTGCCATCCTCGCTGCCCGGTGTCGAGATTGACGAAAAGATCGTCGTGACCTCGACCGGGGCGCTGGAGCTGCCGAAGGTTCCGAAAAAGATGGTCGTGATTGGCGCGGGTGTGATCGGGCTGGAGCTGGGCTCGGTTTACGCGCGTCTGGGGTCCGAGGTGACTGTGGTCGAATACATGGATGCGGTGTGCCCCGGTATGGACAAGGACGTGCAGCGCACGTTCAAGCGGATCCTGGAAAAGCAGGGGCTCAAGTTCATCATGGGCGCCGCTGTTCAGGGGGTCGAGACCACCAAATCCAAAGCCAAGGTCAATTACCAGCCCAAGAAGGGTGGCGATGAAGAGGTGATCGACGCCGATGTGGTTCTGGTCGCCACCGGCCGCAAACCCTATGCCGAGGGGCTGGGTCTGGATGCGCTTGGCGTCAAGATGACCGAGCGTGGACAGATCGCAACCGACGCGCAGTGGCGCACCAACGTGCCGGGCGTCTATGCCATCGGCGACGTGATCGAAGGCCCAATGCTGGCGCATAAGGCCGAGGACGAGGGCATGGCCGTCGCCGAGGTGATTGCGGGCAAACATGGCCACGTGAACTATGGCGTGATCCCCGGTGTCGTTTACACCACACCTGAGGTGGCCACCGTCGGCGCGACCGAGGATGCGCTGAAAGCTGAAGGTCGCAAGGTGAAGGTCGGCAAGTTTAACTTCATGGGCAACGCGCGTGCCAAAGCGGTGCATCAGGGCGAAGGCTTTGCCAAGATCATCGTGGACGCGGAAACCGACCGTGTGCTGGGCGCCGCCATCATCGGCCCTGCAGCGGGCGACATGATCCATGAGATCTGTGTTGCGATGGAATTTGGTGCATCCGCCGAGGATATCGCACTGACCTGCCACGCGCACCCGACCTACTCCGAGGCCGTGCGCGAAGCGGCCCTCGCTTGTGGCGACGGTCCGATCCACGCCTGATTTATTTGGCCCTGGCGGTTTCAGGTTGCCGGGGTCAGCCACGCGTTCAGATAGACCTCGAGCCTGTCTGAAAAGTTCTGTGCGCTGTGCAGGGCGCAGTATTTCAATGACATGGATTGAATCGCAAAGGCCTGCACGCCTTCGGCCAGCAGCTCGGGCGTGATGTCCGTGCGGGTATCGACGTTTTCCATCCAAGCCTCGACCATGCGGAAATATCTCTCAAAGCAGTATGCAATTGGGCCAATCTCGGCGACGGCAGCGGCGCCGGAATAGCGGATGATCAGATCGAAAACATAGCGTTCTGACGTCATGAACTGATGTACAGGCTCAAGCGCATTGATCAAATCGGGCACGGTTTTTGGTGTGCCATAGCTCTCGGCCTGGGTCAGACAGGTGTTCAGCTTTTCGCCAATCAGGATTTCCATCAGCGCGTCCTTGTCGCGGAAATGCGCAAAGAACGTGCCCTTGGCGACACCAGCGGCCTGAACAACCTCTTCGACCCTCAGGGCCTCATATCCACCCTTGGCGATCACCTCTTCAGACGCGGCGATCAGCTTGGCGCGGGTTTTCAGCGTTCGTTTTTGAATTGTCTTCTGCATAAGGCTGAATCGCATATTTTTTGACCATGGTCAAATTTATTATTGACCATGGTCACTTTTTAGCCCTATTTAGTGACCACGGTCATTTTTGGAGATTCCCGATGCAAACCAAGAAAATTCTCGTCCTTGACGGACATCCCGCCGAAAGCAGCTTGTCGCGCACATTTGCCCAAACCTATGGCGACGCCGCCCGCGACAAGGGGCATGATGTTCGCTTTGTTCATCTGAGCGACTTGGACTTTGACCACGATTTTGGTCAGGGCAATTATCACGACTTCAAACCGCTGGAGCCTGTTCTGGAACAGGTGTTGCAAGACATCGAATGGAGCGATCATCTGGTTCTGACAACGCCCATGTGGTGGGGCGGATTGCCCGCCAAGCTGAAAGGTCTGATTGATCGGATGTTCATTCCGGGCCGCACCTTTGACACCCGAAAAACCACGCTGGCCGGGTTGCCAGCCCCGATGCTGACCGGGCGCACGGCTCGGGTCATCCTGACGTCGGATACGCCGGGATGGTTCATGCGGTTGGTCTATCGTCAGGCGCTCATCCGACAGATGCGCGGTCAAATCCTGGGCTTCGTAGGCTTCAAGCCAACCCGGTTCACCTATTTTTCCGGGGCAAGCGCGCCGAAACCCGGTCGCGTGGACCGCTGGATATCGCAGGTGTCAAAGATCGGTGCGGCAGCGGTTTGACCGCTGCCTCTACCACATCGTCGCGGCAGCGCGCACGCCCCATTCGGCGTCATACCGCTCGCCGCCTTCTTCGCCATTGCTGACCTCGGCCAGGATCTGGCCGACGGTCGGCAATTCGGCGCTCTGGTCGCCATCCGTCCAGGTGCCCGCCCGCATAAGGGCGCGGGCACATTGCGTGTAGATCTCGGCGATCTCGATCACGATGACAGTGGCTGGGTGTTTGCCCCTCTGTTCGAACCGGCGACGCAGCCCCTCGTCCGCCGTCAACCTGGCTTTTCCATTCACGCGGACCACATTGTTCGATCCGGGAACGACAAACATCAATGCGACACGTGGATCGCGCACGATGTTGCGCAGGCTGTCGAGGCGGTTGTTGCCGCGCCAGTCTGGCATCGCCAGCGTGCCGGGGTCCAGCTCCAGCACCGCCGGGCCATCGTCGCCACGCGGGCTGCCATCGGTGCCTTCGGGGCCAACGGTGCTGAGCACGCATAGTTTCGAGGTCATGATCCACTTGCGATAAAGCGGGGTCATCCGCCGGGCCACCTTGCGTGTTGCGGCGGCACCCGGCGTGCCGTACAGCGCCTCTAGCTCGTTTATGTCGTCAATGTACTGCATCGGGATCAAACCCCACTTCGCGCATCAATTCATTCGATTTGGTCTCAATCGACGTCTCCAGGCGTTTCATGAAAGTATTCTTCGCGACGCCTGGTTCGATCGGATCAAGGAACTCAACGATTGCCAGCCCTGGCTTGCGCAGGATGCCGGTGCGGGGCCAAAAGACACCCACATTGGCGGCGACGGGCACACAAGGATCACCTAGACCCTCGTACAGGACGGCAGTGCCAACTTTATACGGTTTCTGTGCACCCGGGGCGACGCGGGTGCCCTGCGGGTAGATCACCAGCTGTCCGGGTTCTTCGAACTCGGCCGCCACATCCTTGACCATCTTGGAGATCGCCGCGCCCTTTTTGCCGCGGTTGACCGGGATACAGCCCAGGCGTTTGGCATAAAGGCCTATCACAGGCGTCCAGAGCAGCTCGCGCTTCATGATGAACTTGCCGTGGGGAATGGCGTTGAAAATAAGCAGGATATCAAAGAACGACTGATGCTTGGCCGCGATCAGCACTTGCTCGGTGGGCGGGGTGCCGCGCACCTGGGACCGGATTCCGACCATCCAGCGCGCCATCCAGATCGTGGTGCGGGCATAGGTCTTGCACGCATTCAGCGCGCCCCGTTTCGAGATGATGGCGTAGGGCAGAAACAGGATGCCCAGGATCACCATCCACGCATAGATCACGATCATGAAAATCAGCGAACGTAGCCATTGAAACGCTGTGGCCATCAGGTCAGCTCCTTGAGTGTTCTACGGGCCGCAGCCCAGGTGGCGGCAAAAGCAACAGCCGCGCCCATGATCGGGATAGCAAGTGGCAGCAACCAGCTTGCGCCCTGAAAGCCCAGACCGGTCAGGAAACCGCCCTCTTGCGAAGCTTCCGGGAGGAGCAATACGCCACCCATCCCAAGTAACACACCCACGCCCGCGCCGAGCAGCGTGCGCAAGGTAAAGCGCCGTACAAAAGCGCCAGCGATGAACCGGTCCTGAGCGCCCACAAGGCGCAACACCTCGATCACCTGGGCATTGGCTGCCAATGCGGCGTTGGCCGCCAAGGTGATCATCGCGGCCGTTGCACCACCGATCAGCAGAATCGACACCAGCGCAAGCCGACGAAGAGAATTGGCCGCAGCGACAAGCGGGTCGCGCCAACGCGTGTGGTCATCCAGAACCGCACCCGGCACCTCGGCGCTGAGCCGCAGGCGCAGACCGGCCTGATCATAGCCGTCATCGTTTTCCGTCACCTCGATCAGTTGCGGCACCGGCAGGGTATCGATCGGCAGGTTCGGTCCGAACCAGGGGGACAGCAGCGCGGTTTGCTCTTCGATGGTCAACGCGCGGGCCTCGGCCACGCCGGGGGTTTGCCGCAGGATCTTGAGCGCCATCATCGTCTGATCCGCCATCTGGTCGGCAGGTGCATTGATCCGCAAGGTGGCCGAGCGGGCAAGTTCGTCCGCCCACCGGTCCGCCAATCGGCCAGAGGCCAACGACAAGGCCAAAGCAAAGACCGCCAAAAACGCCATAGCACCAGAGACGAACAGGGTCAGCCGCGCAGTAAAGCCGGTTGGGGGGACGACTCGGTCGGCCTGTTTGTCACCCAACACCAGGCTGCGAATGGTTCCAGCACTCATAGGTCTGCTCCTGCCAATTGCAGGCGGCGGTTCGAAATCCGCAACACGCGAGCTTGCACCTGAGATTTGGCGGCGCGGATCAAAGCCAGGTCATGGCTTGCGATCAGCACCGTTTTGCCCATGCGATTGAGTTCCACGAGCAGTTTCAGAAGCCGCTGCGACATCTCCCAATCGACGTTGCCCGTGGGTTCGTCCGCGATCACCACGTCTGGGGACATGATCACCGCACGCGCCAGCGCCGCACGCTGGCGTTCACCGCCCGACAGCTCGGGCGGTAGTGCATCGGCACGTGGCGCCAGCCCCACCCATTTCATCAATTCGCGCAGGTTTTCCTCTTCCCCGTTCAGGTCTTTACCAGAAACCAACAAAGGCAGGGCGATGTTGTCAGCCAGCGGCAAGTGATCCAGAAAGCGGCAGTCCTGATGCACAACACCGATCCGGCGACGCATGATCGCCATCTGGTCGCGATCCAGTTTGCGCATATCCTGATCAAAGACGCGAACCTGCCCTGCGGTGGGCTGCAGCGCGCCATAACACAACTTGAGCAGCGTGGTTTTCCCCGCCCCTGAAGGGCCCGTCAGAAAATGGAATGACCCCGGCGCCAATTGGACCGAGACGTCGCCCAGCAACTCGCCACCGCCATAGCTGTAGCCGACATTATCCAGCTCGATCAAAATTGCCCCCTGACGCTTATGGGGGTTCTTGTGCCTCAGCCTGCGGACAGTTTCAATGCCCCGAACCGAGTCCGCAAGGTGACACTTGGTTTGAACTGCACAGAACGCCCTTTCCGAAAAATACTTAACGGCATATGATCGCTTCAAAAATAACGACTGACCAGCCATGGTCCGGGAGGCAGCATGCGTCTTACATGTCCGAACTGCGGTGCCCAGTATGAGGTGCCCACCGAGGTGATCCCTACGGAAGGCCGAGATGTGCAGTGTTCCAACTGCGGTGACACTTGGTTTCAAACGCATCCCGACGCGGAACCGATTGAAGTCGAGCCGCAGCCACAAATCCCTGATCCAGAACCTGACGACCTGCGCGCGGCTCTGACCGGACAGGAACGATCAGAGCCCGCTCCGGAGCCTGAACCTGAACTGGATTACACTGACGAGATGTATGACGACGAACAAGACGACGTCGTCTACGAAGATGATCCAATGCCTCCCCCCACCGAGGAACAGGGGCGCGGCGTTGATCCGGCTGTCGCCAACATCCTAAAGGAAGAAGCCGCACGTGAGGCCGAGTTGCGGGCAACCGAGACTTTGGAAAGCCAGCCCGATCTTGGCCTCGATGATTTGCCTGCTGACGAGTCCACTCGCCGTGCCAAAGAGGCGCGCGACCGTATGGCTGTCATGAAGGGCGAAGATCCAACCAAAACCGATATGCCAACAGATGGCTCACGTCGCGGATTGCTGCCAGACATCGAAGAAATCAATTCGACGCTACGCAGTGGCGAACAGGCGGATGGCGCAGGTGCCACCACGGCTGTTGCACCCGGCCCGGCCAAACGCAAGCGCAAGGGCGGGTTCATGCGCGGGTTGACCGTGGCGATTCTGTTCGGTGCGCTGCTGGCGTTGATTTATGTGAATGCCCCGCAGATCGCCCAAAGCGTGCCGCAGGCCGATCCGATGCTCAGTGCCTATGTGGCTTTGGTGGATCAGGCGCGCGTGTGGCTGGATGCGCAGGTCGCGGGACTGGCCGCGCAGCAATAAATCGT
Organism: Falsiruegeria litorea R37; assembly: GCF_900172225.1. Taxonomy (NCBI): domain Bacteria; kingdom Pseudomonadati; phylum Pseudomonadota; class Alphaproteobacteria; order Rhodobacterales; family Roseobacteraceae; genus Falsiruegeria; species Falsiruegeria litorea. The sequence continues at coordinate 111,356 of NZ_FWFO01000004.1, read as the reverse complement.
TGATCAGAACCGTTCGAGCAGACGCTTGAGGTATTCCAACTCGGCCTCGGGGCGCTCGCCCTCGCCTGCGCGGCGGCGGATTTCGTCCAGAAGCTCGCGCGCCCGACGATAAACGTCGTCGCCTTGCAGCATGTTGTCTTCGCTGGAAATGGATCCGGTCGAGCCCTGTTGACGGCCCAGGGGGTCGCGGTTCTGGGCGCGCATGTCACCCTCTTCACTGCCTTGGCCCGGCTGCGACTGGTTCTGCTGCGCCATAGCCTCACCCAAAGAACGCATGCCCTCGCGCAAGGCCTCCATCGCTTCGGATTGTTGATCGATCGCCTCGGCCATGTCGTTCTGGCGCAAGGCGTCTTCGGCGTTTTCCATGGCCTCGCCAGCACGCCCCAGCGAGTCGCGTGCAGCGTCTCCTTCGGGCGTGCCCGCGCCCGGTAGGTTGTCCTGCTGTCGCTGCAATTCGTTGCGCAGGGCCTGTTGTCGATCAGCCAAAGTGCCCTGATCCCCGGCCCCCGGCTGCCCCTGTTGCGCCTGACGGTCGCCGTTGCCTTGGCCCTGCCCCTGCTGGCCCTCGTGGCTTTGCCCGCGACCCTGACCACCGTTGCGGCCCTCGTTCTGCTGGCTCTGGCCAGACTGACCGCCCTGGTTGAACTGTTCCTGAAGGTCACGGAAAGCCTGATCGCTGAGGCCCTGTTGATTGCGCAGCGTTTCGGCAAGCCCTTCCATCGCCTGCTGACCCTCGGATTGGCCCTGACCCTGCTGCCCTTGCGCCATCTGCATGTTTTCCATCATCTCCTGGAACTCACGCAGGGCTTGCTCGGCCTCGGCCATACGGCCTTGTTCCATCAACTCCTGGATGCGGTCCATCATGCGCTGGAGATCGTCCTGGTTCAGCGTCATCTGGTTTTCGGCGTTCTGCTGATCCTGCGGCGATTGCTCACCGTTGTTCTGGGCCTGGCGTTGCAACTGTTGCAGATATTGTTCGGTTGCCTCGCGCAGCTCTTGCATCAGCTCGGCAATCTCCTCATCCGAGGCACCGTTTTTCATCGCCTCTGCAAGCCGTTCACGGGCTTCGCGCAGCCGTTCCAGGGCGTCGCCCAAGGTGCCGTCTTCGATCATCAACGCCACATCCCAGAGCGACTGGGCAATCTCGTCACGCTGTTCGGGGCGCAGGCCAAATTCGGTGAACGTCTCAAGCCGCCGCAGGGTGAAGCGCAAGCGCAGGTAGACAGTTTCCGAACGAAACACATCTTCGGGGCGGTGCGAAATGGCGCGCAAAAGCTGGGACACGCGTTTGGCGTTGTCGCGTGTCCAAAGCAGATCGCGCCGTTGTTCGATGATCGCCGCAGCCAGCGGATCAAAGAAGCGTCTGCCCGGCAACGAGGCGCCATATGGCATCGCCTCGCCGGTGTTTCCCTTGGCGTCTTCGGCTGTCAGTGTGATGGACACGGGCAGGTTTGCCCAAGGGTGGGTCGAAAAATCCTCAAGAAAGTCCTCGGTGAACATGCGCCGGTCGCCCGCGATCGGCATCGGCAGGTCAACAACCAGCGTCTCGCGTTGTTCCGGGTCACCTGTCAGACCATAGCGGCGGTCCACGCCTGCCAGATCAAGCTCGATCCGGGCCTTGCCGGACACAACGCCGTAATCATCGCTGGCGGTGAACGGCAGGCTCATCTGACCGCCCGCCTCGGCCTCGATCACGCCCGCGACGGATATTTGCGGCGCTTGATCGGTGATCATCTGAATCGCCCAGGCCTTGCCGCCCGGCCCATCGATTTGAACCGAACCGGATTTCGCAACGATCAGGTCGTGGGACACAGCGTCGCCCTCTCCCTCAACCGGGGCGCTGGTGATCGTCTCGGCCAAGCCAAGCGCGCCAACCTCGCCATAGAAACGCAGGGTGATCCGACTGCCTTCAGGCACCTGCAGCGTGTCCTGGTCCAAATCATTGAGATAAAGTGATGGCAAACCGGTGTAGCGAGGCGGCTCTACCCAGCCCTCCCACGAGGGTCCATTCGCCAACGCCGCGCCACCTGGGGCAAGTTCAGTCACGGATTTGACATGCCAGACCGAGCCGAAAAGCACGCCGACCGACGCAAGCAACAGCGCTGCATACCGCAGGGCAAAGGGATCGCGGGCCGCGAGATTGAGGTTCGGTTTTACCGGTTCTGCTTGCGCGGCCCGTTCCGACATGCGTCGCTGATGTGCCTGCCAAAGCGCCACCGAGGCCGGGTCTGACGCGCCAATGGTTTGCGCATCGGTCAGCGCCTGGATCGGTCGGCCCGGAAGCGATTCATCAAGCCGTGCCAGAGCGTCCCGTCGTGTAGGCCAGTGAAACCGGCGTGCGCCCCAGGCCAATGCGACGGCGGCGCTGAGCACGGCACCAGCACCAGCGGTCCAGACAGCTTCGATCGGAACCAGATCATGCAGCCCCAGCAACAACGCCGCGAGCGCTGTCATCACAACAGAAAACATTGGCCAGAACGCCCGGACCCCCTGTTCGGCAATCATGCCAAGATGCGTCGCCAACAGGGACAGTCGCGGGATAGGCAGATGCATGGACGGTTTGGCGGTCAACAGATCACTCCCCACGGGGTCGCATGAAGCGGCCCACGCGGGAACGCGTCAGAGCCACTCTGGTATGGTATCGCGGTTTATGATTTCGTCAAAGGTTGGACGTGGGCGAATAACCGCGAATTGATCACCATTCACCAAAACTTCCGGAATCAGGGGGCGGGTGTTGTATTCGCTGGACATGACCGCGCCATAGGCACCCGCACTGCGGAACGCGATCAGATCGCCGGATTTCAGGGGCGGCATGTTGCGTTGTTTGGCAAAGGTATCACCGGATTCGCAGACGGGGCCGACGATGTCATAGGGCTGCATCTCGGTTCCCGGCGCGGGTTCGTTCACGGCGACGATGTCGTGGTGCGCCTCATACATGGCGGGGCGGATCAGATCGTTCATGGCCGCATCCACGATCAGGAAATCACGGCCCTCGCCCGACTTCACATAGATCACGTCCGACACCAGCAAACCGGCGTTGCCCGCGATCAGACGGCCGGGCTCGATCTCAATCTCGCAGCCCAGATGACCTAGGATGTCCTTGATCAACTTCCCATATTCCACCGGCAGCGGCGGCGCCTCGTTCGAGCGGGTGTAGGGGATGCCCAAACCGCCCCCCAGATCGAGGCGGCGGATGTTGTGCCCCTCGCTGCGCAGCTGCTCGGTCAGTTCAGCCACTTTCTCGTAGGCCAGGCGAAAAGGCTCCAGTTCGGTCAGCTGCGAGCCGATGTGGACGTCGATGCCAATCACCTCAAGCCCCGGCAGGGATGCGGCGTGGGCATAAACCTCGGACGCGCGCGAGATCGGGATGCCGAACTTGTTCTCGGACTTGCCGGTGGCGATCTTTGCGTGGGTCTTGGCGTCTACATCCGGGTTCACGCGGATGGTGATCGGGGCCACCACGCCCAGATCCAGAGCAACAGCATTGATCACCGCCATCTCGGGCTCGGATTCGACATTGAACTGACGAATGCCATCAGTCAGAGCCGTACGGATTTCGCGGGCGGTCTTGCCGACACCGGAAAAGACGATCTTTTCGCCCGGCACGCCTGCGGCGCGGGCGCGGCGGTATTCTCCCTCGGACACCACATCCATCCCGGCCCCCGCCTGCGCCAGCGTGCGCAGGATCGCCTGATTGCTGGCCGCCTTCATCGCGTAGCACACAAGGTGTTCCGTTCCTTCCAGCGCGTCATCGAACAGCTGGAAATGGCGCAGCAACGTGGCCGTGGAATAGACATAGAACGGGGTGCCGACGCTTGCGGCAATCTCGGCTACGGGAACATCCTCGGCGTAAAGCGCGCCGTCGCGATAGAGAAAGTGGTCCATGGGATCGCGAGTAGACCAAAACGGGGTTTGTGATCAATTGCAAACATACATTGTGGCGGTTTCGCGATGGCAGAGGCCCCCTCAATCGATCAACGTCAGGCCGACACGGATACCGACGTCAATCGTGCGCGCGTCGACCGCATTGCTGTGGCGATTTGCAGATCGGGCAAAGGCCCCGCTGGCATGCGAAGCCCCACCCCGCACAACACGGTCACAGGACGCGCCGCCCTGCTCATTCGCTGAAGGATAGCCTTGGAACTGAGCATAGGCGTTGGCTTCATAGCAGTCTTGAACCCATTCGCTTGCATTCCCGTGCATATCGAACAATCCAAAAGCGTTTGCAGGGTAGCGCCCTACGGGTTTGGCCCAGCGTTTGCGGAACGGATCAGGTGTTGGCCCGTCAGGTTGCGGGGGATACGGCATCGCTTTGTCAATGTTTGCTTCTTTGTCCGTAAGTGTTTCGCCTGTGTGGAACGGGGTTGCCGTTCCCGCGCGGGCTGCATATTCCCATTCCGCTTCGGTCAGCAGCCGGTAAAGTTTGCCGGTTTCCCTTCTCAGCCACGATATGAACTGCTGCGCATCGTTCCAACTGACATGAAGGACGGGATCCTGGGGGTGGCGCCCTCCGACCTCACTGGGTTTGTACGTACAGATCCCTGATCGATGGCAGGCGTTCCACTGTTTGACGGTGACTTCATGAGCTGCCACCGCAAATTTGTTGCCGATTGTTACATCTGTTTGGGGGCCTTCGTCCTGCCCGCGCAGTGTTTCTTGCAGGGGGGATCCCATACGAAAGCTGCCAAGGGGGATCTCCACCATAACAGGGCATATTTCGCAGTCCTGAAACGGTGCCGATGTGTCAGCGGATACAGCCAAAGGCGCGCCGACTGTGCCAAGGAGCAATACGATTTTCAACATCGCAACCTGGAACCTGATTGAACCCACTGTGTGCCCCACTTTTTCGACCAGATACATCAAGCGAAGATCGCAGAAACACCTTTGCAGGCAAGCAGGCTCACTAAGTGTTGACCGGGTTCAGGGCAGGTCCGTCAAAATCCCAGATACAGATTGAACGGCCCGCGGTGGAGACCCACGCTGCCACCGACGTAAGAGCTGCTGCCCCCAAGGCCCACATGGGCGTTCAGGGACGGCTGCACGGGTTCACCGTCCGCACCGCATCCTGCCAGCACTGCAAGACAGACAACAGCAAGAGAGGTGCGGATCAGGGTCATGACAGGGTCGCTTTCCAACGTTCGATCTGGGCGCGCACCTGCGCAGGCGCGGTGCCACCATAGGACATGCGCGAGTTTACCGAATTATCGACGCCAAGAACACCAAAGACATCATCCGTGATATCCGCGTGCACCAATTGCATGTCTGCCAGCGTCAGATCCGGCAGATCGCAGCCCTTGCCCTCGGCCATGGCCACCAGCGATCCGGTGACGTGGTGGGCGTCGCGGAACGGCAGACCCAGCACCCGCACCAGCCAATCGGCCAGATCGGTCGCAGTCGAAAAGCCCGAGCCTGCGGCAGCGGCCAGGCTCTCGCGGTTGGCGGTCATGTCCTTGACCATGCCTTCCATCGCCGCCAGCGCCAGCATCCAGTTGTCGGCAGCGTCAAAGACCTGCTCCTTATCTTCCTGCATGTCTTTGGAATAGGCCAGCGGCAGGCCCTTCATCACCATCATCAGCGCAGTATTGGCGCCATAGATGCGGCCCACCTTGGCGCGGATCAGTTCAGCCGCATCGGGGTTCTTCTTCTGCGGCATGATCGACGATCCGGTCGAGAAGCGGTCCGACAGGGTGACAAAGCGGAACTGGGCAGAGGACCAGATCACCAGCTCTTCGGCGAAACGCGACAGGTGCACGGCGCAGATCGAGGCGGTCGACAGGAATTCCAGCGCGAAGTCACGGTCAGATACGGCGTCCAGCGAGTTGGCCGCGGGGCGGTCAAAACCAAGCGCCTCGGCCGTCATATGCCGATCAATGGGGAAGGATGTGCCCGCCAGAGCCGCGGCACCCAAGGGCGATTCGTTCATGCGCGCACGGGCATCGCGCACACGGGACAGGTCACGACCAAACATCTCGACATAGGCCATCATGTGGTGACCCCAGGTGACGGGCTGCGCAGTTTGCAGGTGCGTGAAGCCCGGCATTACCCAATCAGCACCCGCCTCGGCCTGCGCCAAAAGCGCGCGGATCAAGGCCAACAGGCCGCTTTCTGCGGCGTCCAGCTGGTCGCGGACCCAAAGTTTGAAATCGGTCGCAACCTGGTCATTTCGGCTGCGGCCCGTGTGCAGGCGGCCCGCAGGCTCGCCGATCACTTCTTTCAGCCGCGCTTCGACGTTCATGTGGATGTCTTCAAGCGCGGTGGAAAATGCAAACGTTCCGCCCTCGATCTCTGACAATACGGTGAGCAGCCCTTCACGAATGGCCTCGGCATCACTATCCGTTATGACGCCTGTTGCGGCCAACATCGCCGCATGGGCCCGCGAGCCAGCAATGTCTTGGGCTGCCATCCGCTGATCGTACCCGATCGAGGCGTTGATCGCCTCCATGATCGCGTCCGGTCCGGCGGCAAAGCGGCCGCCCCACATCTGGTTCGAGGTCTTGTCGGTCATCTGGAAACCCTTCGGAGGGGATATGAAGAAACTGTTGCTGGCCCTCGTCTATACCGCCCTTGCCGTGGGCGCAAATCCATCCGGCACCATCGCCGCTGAACTGGATCGGCCCGCGTTGGAAGCACTGCGGGAAGGGAGTATGAAAAAGCTCATTATCCTGCCCAATCCCTTGCCCGTTTCGGACAAGGCTTTTGACCTTGAAGACGGCAAAGGGCAAAAAACGCTGGCCGACTATAAGGGCAAATATGTGCTGGTGAACTTCTGGGCCACCTGGTGCGCGCCCTGCCGCAAGGAAATGCCGCAGTTCTCGGAACTTCAGGCCGAATTTGGCGGTGACGATTTTGAAGTGCTGACAATTGCCACCGGGCGCAACTCTCCTTCTGGGATCCAGAAGTTCTTTGACGACATCAAGGTGACCAACCTGCCGCGTCATCAGGATCTGGGCATGTCCCTTTCGCGGGAGATGCGGGTGCTTGGCCTTCCTGTCACGGTCATTCTGAACCCCGAGGGCCAGGAAATCGCCCGTTTGTTGGGTGATGCCCAATGGAATTCCGAGAGCGCCAAATCCATCATCAAAGCGCTTATCGCCACGACCTCCTGATACGCCAACCGAATTTGCATGTAGTGATTTCGGGGCGCGCGGCGCTGTCTCGCGCTCTGGGGCGTTTTCTGCAAAGTGAAGATGCCCCAACAGGGTGCACGCCAAGCGTGATATATTGAGCATGCCTGCCAGATGAGCAGGCGCTGACTTGGAAGGAAGGAGAGAACCATGAAACCCGTGGTGCTTCTGATTGGTCGGCTGCCTCAGGTGATTGGCAACGTCGCCCAACAACTACAACATTTACCCATCGAATGGCTCGGGGCCCATGATCAGGCCGAGGTTATCCACCAGCTTGAAGCTGAACCCCGGATAACATGCGTCGTCATGGGCGCAGGGTTGGACGATTCCGTGCGCGGCGCGCTGATCGGCGTGATCGCCAGTCGACGCCCGGATGTGTCTATCCACCTGAAAGATCGCAGTTCAGGGTCCGAAGGATTGGTGCCCTTTGTCGAGCGTGTTGTGCGGCCCATGGTTCTGGAACAGTTGCAACCTGGCTGACGCCACGCCACCTTTGACAGAAGCGTCCAGCTTGCGCAGATTTTGATGCAGGAGGACCCATGCCACTCGATATTCTGCTGATCCTTGTGGTCGTCGGCATCGCATCCATTGCTGTCATGCTGCATCTGAGCGGCAAATCGAAACGTGCCCGGCTGACATCGAACAACGCAGGCATGGCCTGGGTACGGCATTTCCCCGACGATCAAGTCACGAATGTGATGGTGGCAAAGGATGGACATGCCGCACTGGTGACAACATCTGCTGGGATGGGACTTATCTGGTCATTTGGTGCGGATACGGTGGCGCGTCACTTAGTTGATGTTAGCCTGGATGAAACAAAACACGGCCTGCGCTTCAAGTTCTCTGATTTCACCGCCCCAAGCGTCCGCGTGGCGCTGGCCCCCGAAGAGCGCCAAACTTGGTGCAAAACGATTCAAGCGACATGACAGATACCCTTTCTTTTCCCGACCCCACCCAACTGGCGGTGCCGTTCTTTGTCGCTGCAATTCTGGCCGAGTTCATCTGGATCGCGATCAAAGGAAAAGGGGGACGGTACGAGACACGAGATGCCGTGACCTCTTTGATCATGGGCGCAGGCAGTGTCGCGTCTGGACTGCTGTTGGGCTTTATTGCCTATGGGTTTCTCATGTTCCTCTGGGCTCTGACGCCTCTGGATCTGGGCACATCGATCGGCGTGTTCATCTTGTGCTTTGTACTGGACGATTTGCGGTACTATTGGGTGCACAGGTTCGGGCATCGCATTCGCTGGGTCTGGGCCAGTCACGTGAACCATCATTCCAGCCAGCACTATAACCTCACGACTGCCCTGAGACAGACGTGGACCGGCACTTTCACCTTCATGATGATCGTACGCGCGCCGCTGATCCTGTTGGGATTCCATCCGGCAATCGTATTGTTTTGCGGCGGGCTGAACCTGATCTATCAGTTCTGGATTCACACCGAAGCGATCGGCAAGATGCCACGCTGGTTCGAGGCTGTCATGAACACCCCCAGCCATCACCGTGTACACCATGGCCGCAATCCTCGCTATCTGGACTGCAACTATGCCGGCGTCTTCATCATCTGGGACAAGATGTTCGGCACCTTCGTTCCCGAACAAGACAGTGAAAAGGTCGACTATGGCCTGGTACACAACCTAGGCAGTTTCAACCCGCTACGGGTCGCCTTTCATGAGTGGATCGGTATCTTCCAGGATGTGATCCAACCCGGCCTGACCCTGCACCAGCGTTTAAGGTATGCATTTGGCCCACCGGGTTACAGCCACGATGGCAGCCGCGACACCTCGGAGGCCATCAAAGCCAAGCATCTGGCGCGCAATCCCCAGGATCGTGGGTCGCCTGGCTTTACGCAATAGGGGCAGTTTGGTGTCAAAGTGATCATCGCTTGATGCCAAATTGAATTGAAATGTCACGGTTCAAATCATGTGCAGGAACATCAAGACACCTGCATTTTTCCAAGAAATGTCAAAGCTCTGAATTTCTGTGAGATTTACCCGCCCGACCTGACCCTGGCCGGTGAATACTGAGGATTGGTCGTTGAATGCGGTCAATCCCTCACAAATTTCCTCAAATTGCTTGTTTAACCGATGCTTCACGATTTTGGCGAAGTCTTGTCCCGTTCATCCGCACCCGGCGACAAGGGGACAAGAAATGCTGCAACGCCGAAAGATGATGGCCAACGCCCAGGGGCAAATCGACAATCCGCTGGACGCTGCTGTCCGCAAGCGGGACCGCTCAGCGGTTCAGATGGCGACCGAGGCCGTCAAGCACAATCAATGCATGCTGGCGTTTCAGCCTGTAATGCAGGCACAACCGCCCCATCAACGCGCCTTTTACGAAGGTTTCATTCGCGTTCTTGATGAAACCGGGCGCGTGATACCCGCACGGGAGTTCATGCCCGCGGTCGAAAACACCGAGATCGGGCGCGAGCTGGATTGCAATGCACTGCAAATTGGCTTGCGTACCCTTACTCGGAATCCGACGATCCGCTTGTCGATCAACATGTCCGCTCGATCCATCGGCTTCAAGAAATGGACTCAGATCCTCCATCGATTTTTGAAAAAGGATCCCACATTGGGCGAACGGTTGATCCTTGAAATCAACGAAACTTCGGTCATGACCGTGCCTGAATTGGTGATCGACTTCATGGACCAGTTACAGGAACACGGGATCGCCTTTGCCCTGGACGACTTTGGCGCGGGCAACATCGCCATGCGGCTGTTCCGCGAATTTTTCTTTGACGCCGCCAAGATTGACGGCCAGTTCATTCGCGGGATCAATAAAAACCCTGACAACCAGGCCGTCGTCCGAGCCCTGATCGCGATTGCCCGCGAATTCGACATGTTCACCATCGCCGAATCGGTCGAAACGGTTGAAGAGGCCGAATTCCTGGTCGAGCACGGGGTCGACTGTTTGCAGGGCTTTCTGTTCGGTGCTCCAACTGTAAAACCGGACTGGGCTCAACCAGAACAAGAAAAATCAACGGCCTGAGTTCAAAAATTGCGCTAACATCCTCTCACGCGACACATGAGACAAGCTGTCTGTTGCTGCAACTGCAGCATTCCGCTATGTCAGCATTGCGAGAGCGAGAGATGCGCGGTGTCTAACTGGGGTCGACTCTGATGACCTGAGCCGTCACATTTCTCGAAAGATATGACGGCAAAGGATTGGATCACATGACCAACGTAGTAATCGCTTCGGCAGCACGGACCGGTGTTGGCAGCTTTGGCGGGTCGTTCGCGAACACCCCCGCACATGACCTGGGCGCCGCAGTACTGGAGGCCGTCGTCGAACGCGCCGGTATCGAAAAGGGCGAGGTCAGCGAGACCATCCTGGGTCAGGTATTGACTGCAGCCCAAGGCCAAAACCCCGCCCGTCAGGCGCACATCAACGCTGGCCTGCCGCAGGAAAGCGCTGCTTGGGGCATCAACCAGGTTTGTGGCTCGGGCCTGCGTGCCGTTGCCCTGGGTGCTCAGCACATCCAACTGGGCGATGCGGACATCGTTGCAGCAGGTGGTCAGGAAAACATGACCCTGTCGCCCCATGCCGCCACTTTGCGTGCCGGCCACAAGATGGGTGACATGAAATACATCGACACCATGATCCGCGACGGTCTGTGGGATGCCTTCAACGGTTATCACATGGGTCAAACCGCTGAAAACGTTGCCGAGAAATGGCAAATCTCCCGCGAGATGCAGGACGAATTTGCTGTCGCCTCTCAGAACAAGGCCGAAGCCGCGCAAAAGGCCGGCAAGTTTGCGGACGAAATCGCCCCCTTCACCATCAAGACCCGCAAGGGCGACATCGTGATGGACAAGGACGAATACATCCGTCACGGCGCCACCATGGAAGCCATGCAGAAACTGCGTCCGGCCTTTACCAAGGACGGTTCGGTCACAGCCGCCAACGCATCCGGCCTGAACGACGGTGCAGCCGCGACCCTGCTGATGTCAGCCGACAACGCCGAAAAGCGCGGCATCGAGCCGCTGGCGCGCATCGTGTCCTATGCCACAGCCGGTCTGGACCCGAAGATCATGGGCGTCGGCCCGATCTATGCCTCGCGCAAGGCGCTGGAAAAAGCAGGTTGGAAACCCGAAGATCTGGACCTGGTCGAAGCAAACGAAGCCTTTGCCGCACAAGCCTGCGCCGTGAACAAGGACATGGGCTGGGATCCGTCGATCGTGAACGTGAACGGCGGCGCCATCGCCATCGGTCACCCGATCGGTGCTTCGGGCTGCCGCGTTCTGAACACACTGCTCTTTGAAATGAAGCGCCGCGACGCCAAGAAAGGCCTCGCCACCCTGTGTATCGGTGGCGGTATGGGCGTTGCCCTGTGCGTGGAGCGCGACTAAGCCTCGGCGCATCCAACATAGAGAGGGCGCCCGCTGCGGCGCCCTTTTCTTTTAACCCCAGTCACTTACCCCGAATGCGACAAAATTTTCCACCTGTCATGAAAATTTCATCGCGAAAGAATATTGCGCATCCCGAGCGCAATGGGTAACAGCATTACAACGCCAAATTCAATTGGAGGATTCCTCAATGGCAAGAACAGCACTCGTCACCGGCGGCTCGCGCGGCATCGGCGCAGCAATTTCCAAGCGCCTGAAAGCCGATGGTTACAACGTCGCCGCGACCTATGCAGGTAACGACGAAGCCGCCGCACAGTTCACCGAAGAAACCGGCATCGCCACCTACAAGTGGAACGTTGCCAGCTACGAGGAATCGGCAGCGGGCATCGCCAAGGTCGAAGCCGAAGTAGGCCCGATCGACATCGTCGTCGCCAACGCAGGCATCACCCGCGACGCACCCTTCCACAAGATGACCCCCGAGCAGTGGCACCAGGTGATCGACACCAACCTGACCGGCGTGTTCAACACCGTGCACCCGATCTGGCCCGGCATGCGCGAGCGCAACTTCGGCCGCATCGTCGTCATCAGCTCGATCAACGGTCAGAAAGGTCAGTTCGCTCAGGTGAACTATGCCGCGACCAAAGCGGGCGATCTGGGCATCGTCAAATCGCTGGCCCAGGAAGGTGCGCGCGCAGGCATCACCGCCAACGCCATCTGCCCCGGCTACATCGGCACCGACATGGTTATGGCCGTTCCCGAAAAGGTCCGCGAATCGATCATCGCACAGATCCCGGCAGGCCGCCTGGGCGAGCCGGACGAGATCGCACGCTGCGTATCGTTCCTGGTTGCGGACGACGCGGGCTTCGTCAACGGCTCGACCATCTCGGCCAACGGCGCACAGTTCTTCGTCTAAGCCTAAACGACAGACAAACAGCAAGGGCCGGTCCATCAGGACCGGCCCTTTTTTAATCCCGTAAGAACGCGCGCGCTGCGCTCAGCGGGAACCGAACAGCCAGTTGAACACCGACTTGATGGCTTTGGACCGCTCTGCATGTGCACGCTGGAATGCACGTTGGGCGGCGGGGTTTGTCGTCATCTCGATCATCTCTTTGCCCTTTCTCAGATCAGTTTACCTTGACTTGCACCCAATATGTGCGACCAAATGAAAAGGTACAAACGAGACTTTTTCTGCCTTCAGTTAAGAATAATTGATCCGAATATGAGTGACCGCCTACCCCCTCTGACTGCTTTGCGCGCCTTTGACGCTGCCGCCCGTCACATGTCTTTTGCCCACGCGGCGAAAGAGCTGAATGTCACACCTGCCGCCTTGTCGTTTCAAATCAAATCGCTGGAAGAGCACCTAGGTCAGCCGCTGTTCAAGCGCCTGAACCGCGCGGTGGAACTAACAGAGGCCGGGCGGGCTCTGGCACCGGGTGCGGCGGATGGCTTTCAGACGCTAACCGAGGCATGGCGCGCCGCACGCAGGCTGCAGGACAACACCTCGCTGACGGTCACCGCGGGGCCAGCGTTGACTGCCAAATGGCTTGCGCCCCGGCTGTATGATTTCGCCCGGCAACATCCTGACATTGACCTCAGCTTTTCCGCTACTCTGCGCATGGTCGATCTGCGACGCGATGACGTGGATGTGGCGATCCGGTTCGGCTATGGCCCGGACGAGGGGTTGTATTCGGTCCAGGTGCGCAAGGAATGGTTGACCCCCGTGATGTCCCCCGAAGTGGCCGAGCAGTTTCCAACCCCCGAAAGCCTGACAAAAGCCCCTTTGATCTTTGACGATTCCATTGCCTTTCTGCGCCCTCCCTGTGACTGGGCCACTTGGTTTCGCGCTGTCGGCGTGCAGCACAACCCCGAGCACGGCACGCATTTTTCCAACGCCGATCACGCGGTGGATGCCGCTGTGGCGGGGGTTGGCGCCGTTCTTGGGCGGCGTGCGATGATCATCAAGGACCTGCAAGAGGGACGGCTGGTGGCCCCCTTCAAAACCGCAATCGAAAGCACAGGCCGCTTTCGGTTCCTCTGCCTGCCCGGTGTCGAGGAAAGGCCGCAGGTCAAGGCATTTCGCGACTGGTTCGTGAGCGAGATTGACAAGACCGCCCACATCTCGGACGAATTTGATATTATTCCGGTCGAGGACGTTTCCCCAGCATGAGCAAATCCCAAGCCACCGCCATCGGCTTTATCGCAGTCCTTCTGTGGGCGCTTCTGGCGTTGTTAACGGTCGGGTCCGCGCCCACGCCACCGTTGTTGTTGAACGCGATCTGTTTCACCATCGGCGGGACACTGGGGTTGATATGGACCGCCGCCAGCGGCGGCCTTGGGCAACTGTGTGCGATTCCGGCCAAAGTTTACGTCTTCGGAACCATCGGTCTGTTTGGCTATCACGCACTCTATTTTTCGGCCCTCAGACTGGCGCCTGCGGCCGAGGCCGGGTTGATTGCCTATCTTTGGCCGCTGCTCATCGTGCTTTTCTCGGGATTGCTTCCCGGCGAAAAGCTGAAAGTGGGCCACCTGATCGGGGCTTGTTTCGGTTTTTCCGGCGCAGCATTGATCATCCTTGGTGGCGGCAGTGGCGGATTTCAGGCCGAGTTTCTACCCGGATACATGCTTGCGTTGCTGTGCGCGCTGACATGGTCAGGTTACTCGGTCCTGTCGCGCCGAATGGGCGAGGTACCGACCAGCTCGGTTGCGGTGTTCTGCGTCGCCACGGCTGTCGCATCATGGGGCCTGCATTTCGCGGTTGAAGAAACCGTTTGGCCGCAAGGCACATGGGGCTGGGCCTCGACGCTTGGCTTGGGCCTGGGCCCTGTCGGGCTGGCGTTTTACGTCTGGGACATCGGGGTAAAGCGCGGGGACATTCAGATGCTCGGCACCAGCTCCTACGCGGCGCCCCTGTTGTCGACCCTGGTTTTGGTGGTGGCCGGGATCGCCGCGCCCACGTGGGCTCTGGCGATCGCGGCCTTGTTGATCACGGGCGGTGCAGTGATTGCGGCCCGCAGCAGCATGTCAAGTTAGACTGACAGGCGCTCAATCTCTTCCTTTAGTTTGAGTTTTTGTTTTTTCAGATTTGCCAGATGCAGCCCGTCGATACCGGGTGATCGCTGTGCCTCTTCCACTTCAAGACTGAGATGCTCGTGCTTCTTTTTCAGCTCCGTCAGGTGCGAGCTCAGGCTCATGGCAATCCTCCTTCTCAATTGTATGCCGGACGAGTTGAGCACAAGAAAATCGGTCTGTCACGCTGCAGGTGCATGAAACTGTCATCAATCTGACATATCGGCCAACAACCGCTTACCTTGGGTCAGGCCACTTCAAGGGTGCCCCATCACGCAAAACCGCCCGGATTTCCGCGACATAGCTTTCGACGTCAGCCGTGTGGCGGTCGCCTTGGTGCAAAATTTTCGGGGCATGTAGCCGAAAGGGGGATTTTCCCTCTTTCCGCGCGCGGAGAATCACCAGATCCGGCGCGCGGCCCGGTCGGGCAGCCAAAGGCAGCACCTCAAGCGCGCCCAAACGCCCCTCGCAGGCGGTGATCAGTTCCGGCAGGCGGTCGGTACGTTGGATGATGTGCAGGTACCCCTTGGGCAGCAAGCGGCGCGCAGCAACCTCGACCCAAGTGGCAAGGGGTGTGTCCCCTCCCAGGGCAACACTGCGCCCCAAATCACGCGCCTGGCTGTGCGCGCCGCTGCGATAGTAGGGCGGGTTGGCAATAACATGATCAAAGCGCCGTTGACGCAACGCATCCGGCAATGCGCTCAGGTCGGCACAGGTAACGTCGAGCAGAAGGTCATTTTGAACTGCATTCCGGCGTGCCAGATCGGCGTATTCTGGCTGCAACTCCACTCCGTGCGCCTGCATCCCTGCGACTCGCGTCAGCAGCGACAATATGGCCGCCCCTGCCCCACAGCCCAACTCTAGCACCGACTGGCCCGCGCGGGCTGGCACAACTGAGGCAAGTAGAACCGGATCAACGCCCGCACGATAGCCACTACGGGGCTGCAAAAGGCTCAAACGCCCCCCTAGAAAGGCATTCTCTGTCAACTGCTCGTCAGAAAACACGGGCCTATTTGCCCAAGGGGATTTCGTTGTCGCGCATCACCCGCACGGCGTAATCATAGTCCTCTTCCCGCACCATCATACGACGGGGGAAGATTCCGATGCCTCCTTCGAGGATGCTCATATTTACGTCCATCTGAAAGCAGTCTATATCCTCGCCCTCAAGAAGGGCGGAGGCAAAGGCCATGATGGTCGGATCGGTACTGCGCAATAGTTCCTTCATGACGTCGGATGTAAGGGCAAGGTGGGGCATATGTCGAGCCTTGTAGCAGGAGTGTGATGAATATCAGCACCGTCTCGAAACCTCATGAGCAACTGGCCACAACGCTGGCTGGTGAAATGGCTGCGGTCAACGAGTTGATCCAGACCCGGATGGCGTCGGAACATGCCCCTCGCATTCCCGAAGTGACAGCGCATCTGGTTAGCGCTGGCGGCAAGCGGTTGCGCCCTATGCTGACACTGGCTGCAGCGCGCCTGTGCGGCTATGAGGGCGAGCACCATCTGCGACTGGCCGCGACAGTAGAGTTCATCCACACCGCAACCCTGCTGCACGATGACGTGGTGGATGAGAGCGCACAACGCCGAGGCCGTCCCACTGCCAACCTGCTGTGGGACAACAAAAGCTCGGTTCTGGTGGGCGACTACCTGTTTTCGCGCAGCTTCCAGCTGATGGTGGAAACCGGCTCGTTGCAGGTTCTGGACATCCTCGCCAATGCTTCGGCCACGATTGCCGAGGGCGAAGTGCTGCAGATGACTGCGGCCACCGATCTGAAAACGGATGAAAGCATCTATTTGCAGGTTGTGCGCGGCAAGACGGCAGCACTGTTTTCGGCAGCAACCCAAGTGGGCGGCGTGATTGCGAACGCGTCAGACGAGCAGGTGCAGGCGCTCTATGACTATGGCGACGCGCTTGGCATAGCTTTTCAGATCGCGGATGACCTACTGGATTACCAGGGCGACAGCAAAGCCACAGGCAAAAACGTCGGCGACGATTTCCGCGAGCGCAAACTGACGCTGCCGGTGATCAAGGCCGTGGCTCAGGCCACTGCTGATGAACGTACGTTCTGGGAGCGCACCATCGAAAAGGGCCGTCAGGAAGAGGGCGATCTGGAACACGCGATGGCGCTTATGGCCAAATATGGCACGCTGGACGCTACACGCGATGACGCCAATGGTTGGGCAGCCAAGGCCAAGGCAGCGCTGGATGTACTGCCCGACCATGAGATCCGCACCATGCTGCGCGATCTGGCCGATTACGTGGTGTCGCGCCTCAACTGAGTTGCGTTGCGACGCACCACCAATCAGGGTGCTCGGCGCCGATCACATAGGCCGCGAAATGCGCGGCCTTTATCGTTGGATAAAGCGCAACGCAGGTTGACCCCGAGCCTGACATCCGCGCCAACAGAACATTGCGCGTGTTGCGCAGGTCGGACAGGACGCGCTCGACCTCGGGCGCGACATGCATGGCAGGTGGCTCCAGGTCGTTGCGCTGGTCCAACAGCCAATCAGCGCAGTCCTCGACCCCCGCAAATTCGGGCACGCGATCCGGCATTGGCGCATTGTCGCGGCTCTCAAGGCCCGAGAACACTCCACCCGTGGGAACGGCGACGCCCGGATTGACCAGCAGCGCTGGAAGCGTGGGCAAGTTCATTGGTGTGATCCGCTCGCCGATGCTCTGCATTCGCGCGGCACGTGCATGCATGCAAACAGGAACATCTGCACCCAATGAGAGCGGTAACCCATCGGGGATGTTTCCCCCCTGATCCGCCAGCAGGCGCAATGCCATGGCGGCGTCCGAGGAACCACCGCCGATGCCCGCGCCATGCGGCAAGGCCTTGTGCAAATCCACCTGGCCAGTCCATCCAGCGCCTTCAAGCGCGCGCCAGACCAGATTGCGGTCATCCGTTGGAACCCCGTCCGAGAACGGGCCATCCACAGCCAAAGACAACGCCCCGCCCGGGGTCAGTCGCAGGCGATCACCGAAATCGGCGAAGACAACGATGGAATCCAGCAGGTGATAGCCATCATCGCGACGGCCGGTCACGTGAAGCGATAGATTGACCTTGGCCGGCGCCAGCGCCTCAGCCGTCATTGGCCACCTGCAGCGGTGCAGCGCCCTCTTCGGCCAGAACCTCGTCCAAGCCCACCTCCATCTTGCGACGGATGCGTTCAGGATCGGCCTCGCTGTCGGTGTCCTCGGGGTCGATGAAGGACAGTGCTCGGCTCCACTGGAACTCGGCCTCGCGGGTGCGGCCCACCGCCCAATAGACATCACCCAGATGATCGTTGACCACCGGATCGATCGGCATTAGCTCGACCGCGCGCTCCATGTGGCCCACTGCCTCTTCATAACGGCCCAAACGGAACAAAACCCAACCCAGGCTGTCGACGATATAGCCACTGTCAGGGCGCGCAGCGACCGCGCGTTCAATCATCGACAGCGCCTCATCCAGCTTTTCCTGCTTCTCGACCAGAGAATAACCCAGGTAGTTGAGAACCTGCGGCTGATCTGGTTCCAGCTCCAGCGCAGTACGGAAATCAGCCTCGGCCTGGGGCCACTGCTTCAGGCGCTCATGGCTGATCCCACGGGCATAGAGGATAAACCAGCGGTTGGTTGCCTCCTCTTCGGTGTAATCCAGTGCCTTATCATAGGCCTTTACCGCTGCGGAATAATCCTCTTGCTGGCGCAACAGGTCGCCAAGAGCGGAATGAACTGAAGGAAGTTCCGGGTATTCTCGAGTCAGCTGTTCCAGAACTTCGATGGCTGCGTCGGGCTTGGCTGAACGGCGCAACGCCTCCGCCCGCCCCAGCTCGGCTGCAAAGTGATCGGGGTTATCCTCGGGGATGCTCTTGTAGGTATCGACCGACAGATCATATTGGCCCAGGTTTTCCAACAAACCCGCGCTAAGAAGCAAAGCATCATTGTGGTCGGGGCGAAGATACCCGGCCATCCGAGAATAAATTAGGGCATAATCATCCGATGCCTCGCCGCTGAGCGCTGCGCCTATGGTAAAGAAAACTTCTGCCATGCCATCCCGCACACTGCGAACCTGAATAAACGGCAGGGTTTCTCCAGCCGCCAACCGGTCAGCGACCTCGGTCAGGCCTGGGTCGAAACGACCCGCAAAGACATCGGCCATCAATTCAAGCGCCTCGTCGTTACGCCCCAGCTGCGACAAGATCTCGACATGGGCCAAAATCGCTCGGCGGGTGAGCCTCGCTTGCTCACCACCGTCGCCCGCAAAGATCGCATCCGCACCTTCGAAATCGCCGACCGATGCCAGCGCCATCGCCTTGTGATAAAGTGCGAACCCCCGCAAACCGGCCTCATCCCCCAAGGTATCGAACTGCGCCAGCGCTTTGCCGACCGATCCTGCACCCATGTGGGCCCAGCCAATCAACAACCCGTCCACCAAAAGGCTAACGGTTTGCTCGCCTTCGGTTCGACTGATCAGCTCATCATAGGCTTCTTCGGTGATCAGGTTGGCGACAATGGCCATAGAGGCCATCTGACTGCCCAGCCCCAACGCCTCGAGTGTTTGGGCCACGGGCAAAGCACGATCCACCTGCCCCAAGGCCAGTTGCGACAGAATCACGTTTTCCATCAGGACGGGGTTTTTGGGATCCCTCATCAGAGCTTGGGTATAGTACCGCGCCGAGGCCGCAAAATCGCTGTCATAGATGGCCTGCCGTCCGGCCAGATATGATCCGGCCCCGGTTTCTGCCTGCGCAATGGTCGGGATGGTCAGCGATACGGCCAATGCGACGGCTGCCGCAGTACGAACGAAGGAAAACACCAAAGACCTGCCTTTTTCTCATGAGCTTGCGCTAAAGCTAGGCCGTCATGCGCCCAGAGGCAATCCTACAGCGCTTCACATGGCAGACAGTGACGAGTTTTTGCCCATCGTTCTCTATACTCGATACCGTCCGAGGGCGCCAACTGCCGCGCGCAGCGCGGCCCGGCCCAACGGGAGGAGGTTTTTCGGCAGAAAAATTGACGACCGGCGGGAGCGCCCCGCCTATCTGAGCACCCAACGTGAATGGCGTTGCACACCAAACTCTGGGTCGGGCGCGTCCGGCAAAACGGCCAACATCTCGATCGAATGCCCGTCCGGGTCTTTGAAATACAGCGACAACGCAGGCATCCAGCCGATCACCACCGGCTCTTGCACTGGTTCGCCATCGAAACCCAAGGGTTGGATATCTTGTGCCTGCAACCGATCACATCCCGCCAGAACTGCGGCCTCTGTGCAGCGAAATGCGAAATGCAGCGTCATGTTCAGCGGACCCGCCCCACTCTGCCACAGGCCCAGCATGCCCTGTTCCTTGCTGCCGACCCAAAAGAATGCGACCCGACGCTCGGGCAGAACACGGGCCAGCTCTAGTCCGATCTTATCTCGGTAAAAAGCAACAGACCGCTCCAGGTCCCGTACCGGAAGATGGGTTTCGTAAACGCCAAGTATGCCCGCTGCCATCCTCTGCCTCCTTGCAATTCTGACAATATAAAAGGTAGGTTAGGACCTCGACCATGGTTGAGATCAAGCAAAAACGCCGGGTGCTGATGCACCCGGCGTTTCAATCGTTTCGGCGTCAAACAGATCACATGTTGGGATAGTTCGGGCCGTCGCCGCCCTGCGGCGTGACCCAGGTGATGTTCTGGCTGGGATCTTTGATGTCACAGGTCTTGCAGTGAACACAGTTCTGGAAGTTCACCACAAACTCGGGCTTGCCGTCTTTTTCGACCACTTCGTAGACACCCGCCGGGCAATAGCGCTGCGCCGGTTCATCGAACTGGGGCAGGTTCACATTGATCGGCAGGTTGGGATCGGCGAGGCGCAGGTGGCAAGGCTGGCTTTCTTCGTGGTTGGTCGCCGCAAAGGACACGTTGGTCAAGCGGTCAAACGACAGCTTTCCATCGGGTTTGGGGTAGTCGATCGGCTGGTAGTCCGCTGCCTTGCCGGTCGAATCTGCGTCGTTTTTGCCGTGGCTGACAGTACCAAACAGCGAGAAGCCAAAGGTGTTGGTCCACATGTCCAGACCACCCAGCATCAGCGACGCGGTCAGGCCCCACTTGGACCAGATCGGCTTGACGTTGCGAACCTTTTTCAGGTCCTGGCCGATGGGGCCGGTGCGCACTTCGACTTCGTAGTCGGACAGCTCATCACCCGAACGGTCCGCCTTGATCGCGTCATAGGCGGCTTCGGCCGCGGCCTTGCCCGACAGCATTGCGTTGTGGTTGCCCTTGATGCGCGGCACGTTGACCATGCCGACCGAGCAGCCCAGCAGTGCCACACCAGGCGCAACCATCTTGGGCATCGACTGATAGCCGCCCTCGGTGATCGCACGCGCGCCATAGGCCACGCGCTTGCCGCCTTTGAGCAGGTCGGCAACAACGGGGTGGTGCTTGAAGCGCTGGAATTCCATGTAGGGGAACAGGTGCGGGTTCTTGTAGTTCAGGTGCACCACAAAGCCCACGTAAACCTGGTTGTTGTCCAGGTGGTAGATGAACGAGCCGCCCCCCGCGTTCGAACCCAAAGGCCAGCCCATGGTGTGGGTGACTGTGCCTTCTTTGTGCTTGGCCGGGTCGACTTCCCATATCTCTTTCATGCCAACACCGAATTTCTGCGGCTCTTTGCCGGCCTGCAGGTCGTATTTGGCGATGACTTCCTTGGCCAGCGAGCCACGGACACCTTCGGACAGGAAGACGTATTTGCCGTGCAGCTCCATCCCTGGCTCGGTGTCGGGACCATAGGTGCCGTCCTGCTCCAGACCAAAGACACCAGCAACGACGCCTTTGACTTCGCCGTTGTCGCCATAGACCAGTTCGGAACAGGCCATGCCGGGGAAGATTTCGACACCCAGCTCTTCGGCTTGCTCGGCCATCCAGCGGCAGACGTTGCCCATCGACACGATGTAGTTGCCGTGGTTGTTCATCAGCGGCGGCATGGGGAAGTTGGGGATGCGGATCTGACCCGCCTCGCCCAACATGTAAAAGTTGTCTTCTTTGACCGGAACGGAGACAGGTGCGCCCTTTTCCTTCCAGTCCGGGATCAGCGCGTCCAGGCCGCAGGGGTCCAGAACCGCGCCGGACAGGATGTGCGCGCCAACTTCCGAGCCCTTTTCCAGAACGACGACGTTCAGGTCTTCGTCCAGCTGTTTCAGACGAATGGCCGCCGACAGACCCGCAGGGCCTGCGCCGACGATCACTACGTCGTATTCCATCGCTTCGCGTTCAATCTCGGCCATTTGGTGGCGCTCCTTGGCTATCTTTTCGCTAGTGGCCCCGTTGGGCGCAATTTTGTTTCGTGGCTGATTACCCTTTGGGGGCCCCTAAGGTCAAATAAAACTGAGCGTCACATGCTGCGTCGCGGCAATCATGTGTCCGGCGTGTCGCCCATAAGGTACCTTGGGCCGCTTCCGCCCTTTTTTGCCCGATCTTCGGGGTTGTAGAGCTTGCAGTTGGGCAAACTGAGGCAACCGCAGCCGATGCAGCCGTCCAGATTGTCGCGCAACCGCAGCAAAGTGCTGATTCGCTCGTCCAGCAGTTTGCGCAGCCCTTTGCTGATCCGGGTCCAGTCCGCCTTGGTCGGGGTCCGGTTGCCGGGCAACCCGCTCAACACCTCGCGGATTTCGGGCAGGGACAGGCCAAACTGCTGCGCGATCATCACAAAACTCAGCCGCCGGATATCGGCCCGCTGATAGCGTCGTTGCCCACCCGGGTTGCGCCAGGGCGAGATCAGGCCCTGATCTTCGTAATACCGGATTGCCGAAACGGCCAATCCAGTTCGCTCCGCCAACGCCCCGATGGGCAGTCCGTCAGAAAAGGGCATGGCACCTCGCAAAAAATATCTTGACCTAAAGTTAGGTTTAGAAATTACGCTACCTGAGGATGAACCCAAACGCAAAGGAATTGAGCAGATGACCGCCACCTTGGAACACACCAATTTCACTGTTGCAGACCCGCACGCCACCGCCGCCTGGATGCACAAGGTGTTTGGCTGGCACACCCGTTGGGAGGGCGAGGCAATCTCTGGCGGCTACACCGTCCATGTCGGCAATGCAGAGACTTATCTGGCGCTCTACCGTCCACCTGCGACACAGACGCCGCAAAAGCTGGATCAGGAGACCTATGATTTTATCGGAGGCCTCAACCACGTTGCCGTGGTCGTCGAAGACTTTGAAGCCACCGAAGCGCTGGTGAAAGAGGCGGGTTTCACCCCCGGTGAACACCATGATTACGAGCCCGGGCGCCGGTTCTACTTCCACGACGACAACAACATAGAATTCGAGGTGGTGCACTATGATTGAACTGCTTTGGTTGAACGTCCCCCCGGATCGCTGGCGAAAAGACGCGCAGGGAAAACGTCTTTTCAGGCCCCGCCCCCCTGACGCAAAACACCGTTAAACGGCGATTTGCACGGCCCGACCAACGACACCTCTTGCAATCTGCCCCCGGTTTGGGTCAGGTATCCTTCAACCCAAACAGTCGCCCCGGCGCATTTTTCGCGGCGGGGCGACAGATATTTTAAGTGGACCGGTTGCAAATGGAAAAGATCCCAATGACCCCGTCGGGGTTTGCAGCGCTCGAAGCCGAGTTGAAGCACCTGAAATCCGTTGAACGCCCCGCCATCATCGAGGCCATTGCCTCGGCGCGCGAATTGGGCGACCTGAAAGAAAACGCCGAGTACCATTCGGCCCGCGAAAAGCAGGGCTTTATCGAAGGCCGCATCAAAGAGCTGGAAGGTGTTCTGTCCCTGGCCGAGGTCATCGATCCGGCCAAACTGTCCGGCACCATCAAGTTTGGCGCCAAGGTCACGCTGGTGGACGAAGACACCGACGAGGAAAAGACCTGGATGATTGTTGGCGAGCATGAGGCCAACATCGAAAAGGGTCTGTTGAACATAAAATCGCCGATTGCCCGTGCACTTATCGGCAAGGACGAAGGCGACAGCGTTGAGGTTCGCACCCCAGGTGGTGTACGATCCTACGAGGTTTTGAATATCGAGTTTTCCTGACGGATTGACGCCCATGTCCGGCCCTTCGCCCGACCAACATTCTGCACAGACCACGCCGATTGGGATTTATGACAAACCCAAGCAGGCGGCGATCACGGGTATCGAAGTGGCAGCCATTGCGCTCAGCGTGCTGTGGCTTGGCGGAGCGATTGCGTTCTTTGTCTTTGGCCCACCGGTCGCGGAACAAATGGGCGGTATCGGCTATCTGGTGGCGATGCTGGCGGTGTTCATGCCGGTGGCGATGATCTGGGTTGCGGCCACAGCAGCCCGCTCTAGCCGCGTCATGCGCGAGGAAAGCCAACGCCTGCAGGCCGCAATAGACGCGATTCGTCATGCCTATGTCACGCAACAACAGCGGGCGTCGGTCGGGCAAGAACCTTCGGTGGCCAAAAAGCTGGATGAAATTGCCGAAACGGCCCGCAAAACGGAAACCACTCTGGCGACCTTTTCGACCAAGCGCCGCGACAGTGTGCGCCCTGCCCCTGCCGAGACTGAGGCGACGGTGACAGATGCCGCCGATCAGGGCTCGCTCGAACTGGGCACCCCGGCGGAGGCCCTGTCCCCGCCCCTGCCGCAGGATGATTTCATCCGCGCTCTGAATTTCCCGGAAACCGCCGAAGACATCGAAGGGTTTGCCGCCCTGCGTCGTGCGCTCAAGGATCGCAAGGCGGCGCAGCTGATCCAAGCAGCGCAGGATGTGCTGACGCTGTTGTCTCAGGACGGCATTTACATGGACGATCTGCGCCCCGACATGTCCCGCCCCGAGGTCTGGCGTCAGTTTGCTCATGGTGCACGCGGACGTGCAGTGGCCGCCCTGGGTGGCGTGCGCGATCGGTCGTCGCTGGCGCTGACGGCAGGCCGGATGAAACAGGACCCGATCTTTCGCGACGCAGCGCATCACTTCCTGCGCAAGTTCGACCAGATGTTCACGGAATTCGAGGCCGTGGCAGATGACGCCGAAATCTCGGCTCTCAGCGAAACACGCACGGCCCGCGCCTTCATGTTGTTGGGTCGCGTAGCCGGAACGTTCGACTGATCGCAGATGCTGCGGCAGGCGCCCGCCGCCGCGCGCAGCGCGGCGGCCCGGCCCAACAGGAGGAGGTTTTCGTTAGAAAATCGACGACGGGCGGGAGCACCCCCCGGGTTCAGGGCACCTTCGCCATCCGATACGCGGTATTGAAGCCAAAAAGATGCCTCAGCGGCCCCAGATCCTCTTGCTTTGTCACCACATACCCCATCCGTTCGTAAAGCGCCTGCGCCTTTGGGTTGGCGTCGATCACATCCAACTCGACCCTAGACAACCCCAATGTCTGGGCTTGTTCATGCCCCGCCTCAAGTAGTGCAGTCCCGACACCCAATCCCCGTGCGCCTTCTGCGACGAAAATTCCGTCCAGCACAAACCCCAACTTGCCGGAAAATGCCTGCCAAAAGAGATCGGTCACGTGTTGGCATCGTTCCGTCTCTTCAAACCCCAGTTCGATCTGAACCGACATCTGTCACAGACCGAAGCTGGCGTAAGGGATGAAGCGCACCGGATCACCGGGCTGAATGTGACGCTCGCCATCCTCGATCTCGATCAGCCCTTCGGCCCAACTCAGACCACTGATGCGCCCCGAACCTTCGGATTTGAAGGCCTCGACCTGGCTGTCACGGATGCGGCCACGCAGATATTCGCGACGGCCAGGCTTTTTGTGCTTCTCGAACGCCGCAGGCAAAATGAAACCCTGCGGCGCTTCCCAACCTGATCCGGCCAAAAGCCCCATCGCAGGACGCGCAAAAACCAGCGTACAGACCATCGCCGCAACCGGGTTTCCTGGCAGGCCAAAGACCGGCGTGCCTTGCCAAAGCCCCAAAGCCATCGGGCGGCCCGGCTTGACCGCGATCCGCCACTCCTGCATCGCGCCTGCCTCGGACAGCAGAGCTGAAACGTGATCCTCATCTCCAGCCGAAGCCCCACCACTTGTCAGGATCACATCCGCTTTCTCAGCTGCATCATCCAAAGCAGCCCTCAAGGCATCGCGATCATCTGCGATCCGCCCCATGTCGATGGGCATGGCACCGAACCGCTGCACCATCGCCAACAGCATGGGCCTGTTGGCATCAAAGATCTGCCCCTCTCGCGCCGTCTGCCCCGGCTCGACCAGTTCATCCCCGGTCGAGATCACGGCAACCCTCAGCGGTTTGCGCACCGACAGCTGTGCAATGCCCACAGCAGAGGTCAGCGCCAGATCAGCGGGCGTTAGCACCCGCCCCGCCTTAAGCGCGACGTCGCCTGCAACCACGTCTTCTCCTGCCTTGCGCGCGTTGGCACCATGTTTCAGCGGGCCGCGAAATGCGATCTGACCATCACCCAGGGTCACATCCTCTTCCAGGATCACGGTATCGACACCATCCGGCAGGGCTGCGCCGGTCAACACCCGAATGGCCGTGCCCGGCGGCACCGCCCCGGCATAGGGAACGCCGGCCGCTGCCCGCCCTTGCAGCAGAGGCAGAACATGTGAACCTTCGGCCACAGCGCCAGCAAACCCATACCCGTCAACGGCTGAATTTGCCTGCGGTGGATTGGACCGCACCGCCACGACATCCTGCTCCAGGACGCGCCCCAGAGCGTCGCCAAGCGCGACCTCTTCCACCGCTGTCACCGGCGTCAAACGCTTTTCCAGCAAGGCCAGCGCCTCGTCTACAGGGGTCCAATTTACACCGGCAGGCAGGGCAAAACAGTCATTCCGCAAGGGCGGAGGGCTCAGGTCAGTCATCGGTAACAGCGCCAGTTCATTCAAACGATCCGTGTGGCCGATCCCGAAAATCCAGGCCTCTTCGTGGGCCGCAGCGGGGATCTGCGTCATCAATGTGTCGAACTCCTCGTCCCCAAGCAAGGAGATCGCCCGGCTCAATAGCCGCACCTGTACCCGGTCGCGTATTTCATCGGTTGGGGCAGCCGCCATCGCCTGTTTGACCGCCGGTTCGATCAGTCCAGGCCAAACCTCGGCCAGAACCACATTTGCATCAGCGCCGGACTCAAAGGGCCGGACCGCCACGTCCCCCCGCCGCCGTAACCGTGTCAGAACCGGTAGGCCCATCAACACCTGGCTACCCACGGTGGGCTTGAAGAACAGCTGAAAACAGCTCGATGCCGCCCTGGCCTCCAGGTCTGCCACCCGGCGTTCGGCGACCTGATCATAGACGACACCCTGCTTCTTGTAGGGAATATCTGGCCAACCGTCGGGATTTGGCTTGCCCCAGAACGGCCCCGGCCCGTCGAACAGGCGGTTCATTTCTTCCGCAACCTCGAACCGATTGTTATTGCCCGCCTCGTCGTCCCTGATCCGCGCCTCGAGCCAATCCCAGAGCGCAAAGGGATCGCCCGAACCGGTGATGTGGCGCGCAAATCCCTGCGGATAGCCAAAAGGAAAATCGAACCCCACAAACACCCGACGCCCGGCTTCGCGCTCGGCGTTCAGGAACTCAGCCAACCATGCTTCAGCCTCAATCCGGCTGCGGCAATAGACCGGTTCATCGGGTTGCCCGGCCCGTGCAATCCCAATCCAGATCGCGTCTTTCGAAGGTTTTGCAGGGCGGCGTTTGCCAGCAGACCAATCGACCATCAGAACCGTGTCAAACGGCTTCACAACCCAACCTCTTCTGCGATGAAATCAGCGATCGCGGCGGTATCGTTCAAATCGAAAACAGGTCGATCCAGATCCAGGAGCGTGTCGCTGGCCACCGCCTTGATGGCCGGATCACCGGGCGCGATCAGATCGTTTTTTGCGCTCGCACGATAGGCCTCGATCTTTGGATGGGGCTCGCGCTTGTATCCTTCGACCAGCACCAGATCGACCGGGGTGAGCCGTTCCAGAAGCTCGGACAACGGCGGCTCGGCTGCATCGCGCAATTCTTGCATGATCGCCACCCGCACGGATGAGGCCAGCACCACCTCTTGCGCGCCTGCCAACCGGTGGCGATGGCTGTCGGTGCCCGGATGGTCCACATCTGCGGAATGGTGCGAGTGCTTGATCGTCGACACCCGCAGGCCCCGTGCTGTGAACTCGGCCACCAGCCGCTCCATCAGCCCGGTCTTACCGGCGTTCTTCCATCCTGTAACGCCATAGATCTTCATAGCATCGTCTCGGCCTGTGCCAGATCCTCGGGTGTGTTGATGTTGAAAAAGGCGTTGTCGTCAAAGGGCGCCGAGGCCGCACCGTGTTTGTCGGTCCACAGCACCACCTTGCGCAGCCCATCCTCAAGCGCTGCACGCAGATCGGCCCGCAGGTTGACGGGCCAGAGACCAAAGGTTGGATGCCGGTTCATCCGCCCCTCTTCCTGGGTGGCGGCCAGGGCAATCGGGGTATTGGCCCTATCTGCGGCACGGGCCAGACGTTCGGTCAGGTCCTGCGGGAAAAACGGCGTGTCGGCGGCGGCGGTGACGATGTGGCTGAAGCCCTGGTCCGCCGCGTATTCCATCCCTGCCAACACCCCGGCCAAAGGCCCCGGATAGTCGGCCAGGCTGTCGGGCACCACCGGCAGGCCGTATTCGGCAAACCGCTGCGGATCGCCATTGGCATTCAGCACCAGCCGATCCACCTGCGGCCCCAGCCGGTCAATCACCCGATCCAGCAGGCTGCGCCCACCCAGGATCAACGCACCCTTGTCGCCGCCTCCCATACGTCGGGCTTGGCCACCAGCCAGGATCACTCCGAGAGGTTTGGTCATTTGTTTGTCTCCGCCACATCAAATGGTCGCGCCATCAGGAAATTGAGGCCAATGAATACGCCCAAGAAAGCAACCGCCCCAAGACCCATAAAAAACACGACGAACAGCAACATCAGTCCGAGCAATCCAGCATACATCCCTCGTAATTTCTGAAGCCGAACGACCTGCTCTGGCGAGCTGTTGACAACGCCGCCAAAGAGCACCCTGCGCGTTATGCCACGGTTCCACGGGGCCGCGCCGATCTCGCACAAAAACGGATGAAGATGGCGGACAGTGAACCAAAGACCGAAAATGCCCAGAATGAAGGGCGGCGCGAGAACCGTCAGAGCGAGAACGTGCAGATCATTCATTACCGTTCCGCACTCTTGCGACGAAGTTTCTTGTCTTCGACCGGGACGCTGGCCGGATCAGCGTCACGCACCAGACGGTCCTCGCCGGATAGACATACAAACCGCTGCCCACGCATGCGACCGATCAGGGTCAGGCCAACCTCACGCGCGATCTCGACGCCCCAGGCGGTAAAGCCGGACCGCGATGCCAGCACCGGAATGCCCATCATTGCCGTTTTGATCACCATCTCGGATGTCAGCCGTCCGGTGGTGTAGAGGATCTTGTCATGTGCCCCCTCACCCGTCGACAGCATCCACCCCGCGATTTTGTCGACCGCGTTGTGACGGCCCACGTCTTCCATGTAGACCAGCGGGCGGTTCTCGTGGCACAGCACGGTGCCGTGGATCGCCCCCGCCTCCAGGTACAGTGACGGAGTGCGGTTGATCTTGGCGGACAGGTCATAAAGCCACGAAGTGCGGACCTGTACCGCAGGCAGGCGGACATCCTCGAGCCCCTCCATCATGTCGCCAAAGACGGTGCCGACAGCACAGCCAGAAGTACGGGTCTTTTTCTTGAGCTTTTCCTCGTATGAGGTTTCACGCTCGGTGCGCACGACAACGGTTTCCAGATCCTCGTCGTAATCGGTGCCCGTGATCCGATCATCAGGCAGCAACATGCCCTGATTGCGCAGAAAGCCAAGCGCCAGATACTCGGGATAATCCCCGATGGTCATCGCGGTGACGATTTCCTGACTGTTGAGGAAGATCGTAAGGGGGCGCTCCTCGACCACAGAAATCTGGGTGGCTTGCCCGTTCTGGTCGAACCCTTCGACCGCGCGGGTCAGCCGCGCCGCGCCCGGATCGGGGGCGATGATATAGTCCGACAGATCATCCCGAATAGCCAATTGCAACCCCTTCCAAGGCCCGTTACCAGTTTCGGGCTTAACTTAGGATTTCCCAATGGCATTCACCACATCGAATTCCTTTTATTGGAAAGGCTTTCGCGACGGCTCCCCCTTTGTGTTGGTGGCGATCCCATTTGGCACCCTTTTTGGCGTGCTAGCAACCGAGGCAGGGTTGGACATCGTGCAGACCATGACCTTTACGGCCACGGTGTTTGCAGGGGCGGCGCAGTTCACCGCGCTGCAACTGCTCCAAGAGGAGACGCCTACGCTGATCGTGCTCGCCTCGGCGCTGGCGGTGAATTTGCGGGTGGCGATGTATTCAGCGGCGCTGACGCCCTATCTGGGCGGCGCGCCTCTCTGGCAGCGGGCGGTGGCGGCCTATTTTGTGGTGGACCAATCCTATGCCTGCTCGACGGTGCAGTTCGAGAAAGAGCCAGACATGACGGTGCCGCAGCGGATGGCGTACTTCTTTGGATCGATCTCTCCCATCGCGCCGCTTTGGTATCTGTGCACTTATCTGGGTGCCGTGCTGGGGACGCAGATCCCCGACAGCTGGGCGTTGGACTTTGCACTGCCGATCACATTTCTGGCGATGCTTGGGCCGATGTTGCGAACCCTGCCCCATGTGATCGCCGCACTGGTGGCGATCATCGTGGCGCTGATGACCACGGCAGTGCCCTATAATCTGGGACTGCTGATCGCCGGATGTATCGGCATGATGGCGGGCGCACAGGCCGAGGTCATGCTGGAGCGCAGAAAGGTGCAGGCATGAACAGCATCGACCCCACCACCATGTGGATCATCATCGTCGGCATGGCCATAGGCAGCTTTGTCCTGCGCTTTGTCTTTATCGGTTTCGTGGGCGATCGGACTATGCCGCCCTGGCTACTGCGCCATCTGCGTTATACGGCAGTGGCTATCCTACCTGCGCTGATCGCGCCGCTGGTGGTGTGGCCTGCGGCCACCGGCGGGCAGCCCGATGTGCCGCGAACCAGCGCGGCGGCGGTGGCTCTGGTTGTGGGGCTTGTGACGAAGAATGTAATTGCCGCGATCTTTTCAGGCGCAGCTACGCTTTATGGGGTGTTGTATCTGCTGGGCTGAAACGACCCCGACTGATTTTTCAGCGCCCGAAGCACTCCCGCCGGTCGGCCGTGCATCAAAGATGCCCGCCTCCCGTTGGGCCGAGCCTCGCTCCGCTCGGCGGGTGGTGCTTGGCCCAACCGTTTCACCAAGAGATACTAGTGTTTG
The DNA here is from genome assembly GCF_900172225.1 of Falsiruegeria litorea R37. Classification (NCBI taxonomy): domain Bacteria; kingdom Pseudomonadati; phylum Pseudomonadota; class Alphaproteobacteria; order Rhodobacterales; family Roseobacteraceae; genus Falsiruegeria; species Falsiruegeria litorea. The sequence goes on along the minus strand of NZ_FWFO01000004.1, from coordinate 80,609 downwards.
GTCTTTGCATACACCCCCGCCGCAAGCGCAACCGCACCGCGCAACGCGCGGTGCGCGGCCCAAGCCCGCCAGCGTCTCCTGCGAAGCAGGGGGCAGCGCGGGCGCGGGAGCCCTCCGATTCTGGAATGAGACGTTTGAAATGAAAAAAGCGTTAGCCGCCTGCAGCAGCCTGCGCGTTCAACCTGGCATTGTTTTCTGCCAGGCCTTTTTGCAGGTCCGCATCATCATTCTCGTAATACCGCTCGGTTTTCACGCCCGGCATCTGTTCGAACTGAGCCGACAGACTGGTAGGCTGAAACCCCGACTTGATGCCCTCGAACCCCGGGACCTGCTGCAGCAGTTGCGAGGTTGCGCTGGCACAGAAGGCACCAGGCACCGGCCCCATCTGCCTGGCCAGTTGATAGGCAACCTCGGCCTGCTCCGGTGTCACCTCGATCTCTTGTACCACCACATGGTGGGTCGAGCGCGCGTGGGAGGCGCGATATGCCTGCTCCACCGCAGGGGTGATGCCATAAAGAACATCGTTACGCTCAGGCACGATGTCGGCCCGGAACGAGCCCGCGGGATCGAAAATGATCCGTTCCCGCGCATTGATCATCAGCGAGGTATGCCCCCCGCTGCCAGTGCGGTTGTTGATCATGGTGTAAAGCGTCAGCGTCGCAGGACCGGCATCGCGGTAAGATACCGCAGCGATTTGCGTATCAGTTGCCTGCGGGCCGCGCGTCGAGGCGCAGCCAGCCAGCCCAAGCGCAAGTGCGCCGACCAGGAGAAGACGAAACACGCTTTACTCCGCGATCAAATCAGGACGCGAATACAGCGAGAAACAGCAGGATGCCAAAGATGACAACGCAGGACCAAGTGCAAAACTTGATGAACGCGTTGTACATTGCGGTTTGATCGGTGATGTCCATTTCGCCGTGCTTGTGGTCCGCCATGGGTCTTTTCCTATTCGTCAGAATTTTCCGTTGGATACTGGATTTGAAAGCGCCTGTCACCACGTCATTCGCGCGCAGGGCCAATCGCATCCAGAACAGTGCACTGGGAATAACCAAACCCCCATCGCCACGGCAGGCCCGAACACGGCCCACCTCCGAACCGCACGGCGAGATACATCGCCTCGGCAATCGCCTCATAAGCCGTCTCGACCGCCTCGGGCTGCACGTCATAATGCGCAGCCACCTCCTCGACCCGCAGCGCGCCGGTGCGTTTTACACAATTTTCCAAGGTCTTGTCCGCCGTCAGACGGGCATCATAACTGTCTTCTGCGGTCTCTGCCCCACCTGCATTGTGATAAGCCCGGTCGTGAATGACACAGCAGTTTTCCCAAGGTGGGATCTGATCATGAGCCTCGGCAAAATCGGGGAAACTCCGCGCCACCACTCGCCAGCTGTAGGACAATCCGCCCGAACAGCCGTCGGTTTCAAATTCGCTCAGCTCTGCGCCCCTGCGAATCGACATCAGCGCGTTGTGCGCAGGCAGTTCAAAAGCGCGCGTGACACCGCTCTCTTGCGAGACGACAGGAAGCGGCAAACCGATCAAGGCGACGATCAGGGCGTTACGGGCTGTTGTCACGATAATCCCCATCCGACAGATCAAGCCCCAGTTCCTCAGTCATCCACAACAGCATGCGTTCGGTTGGGGTCAGACCGGCGCGAAACTCCAGCACCTGGCGCGCAAGGGCGGGTTCATCCGTGATCAACCCGTCTACCCCCAGCGAAATCATCTTGGACATCTGCAATGGATCGTTGACGGTCCAGACATACAGATCCTTACCTGCTGCCTCCGTTGAATTGACCAGAGCCACATTGGCCATGCCCGCGTTGACGGCCAGGAAATCGCCATCCAGGGCAGTCAAATCGCCTACTGCAGTAGCAGCCAAAACGCCCGCACGCCACTCGGGCCGCAGTGTGCGCATCTTTTGCACCGCAGGGTATTTCAAAGACATGGTGGCAATCTGGTCCTGCATCCCCAACTCTTCGACGATCGCGACAACGCGATTTTCCAGATCCACGTCGTGGCCATAGTATTTGAGCTCAATCAGAACCTTCGACTTGCCACGCGCCGCTTGCAAAACTTCACGCAGGGCCGGCGGGCGTTCGTCCGAATAGGCCGGGTCAAACCAACTGCCTATGTCGATCTTGGCCAGATCCTCCATCGTGGCATCCCAGATCGTCAGATTGACCCCGGCCAGTTTCATAAAGTCGCTGTCGTGCATGACCACGACCTCTCCGTCGGCTGTCTCTTGCACGTCGATCTCGACCCAATCGGCCTTGTCCCCGATGGCCTTGACGACCGAGGCCATGGTGTTCTCGGGTCGGGATCCAGCCGCGCCGCGGTGCGCAATGATCTCGACCTCATCATCAGCCTCGACCGCTTCGAGCAAACCATTGCCCATCCAGACACCACCGACCAGCGCCACAGCGCCAACCGCAACAGTCAGGGCAAGCCGGGCACTCAGGTTGCCGCCGCCCGAGGTGGTCGGCGCCTGCAAGCGCTTGCCCTCAAAGAACCCGTCCAGAAGCACGGCCAACGCTCCAAGAGACACGGCCGACAGGATCAGTCCCGCCAGCCCCCACAGCAACACAATGGCCATGGAAAACGTGAGAGCGGATTTCAAATGCCCCTCGGTGACCGGGATCAGGTTGATGCACAGTCCCGCCACAACAGCGACGCCAAAGGAAATTGCCAGCCGCACGACCACCCAGATCACCAGTTCGATCTTCAAGCCTGTCTGCTTGCCTTGCATCCGGGACGTGCTGGCGGCAAAGGCATCGCGGGGGCGTACATCCTCGAACAGGACAAGATGCAAGGCCAAGGCCCAACTGGACAGGCGCAGCAACAGGACGATGGCCAACGCCAGCAGGATCACCGCAACAACCCCAACCGCCACCCTGAACGAGGGCGGCGTATAGGTCAGGTAGTAGTTGATGTCATAATCCCCGGTAACCCACAGCATGATGACACCGGCCACCAACGCAAAGGGCGCAACCAGCAACAGCACGCGCAGAACAAACAACAGACCAAAGATCAGCAAGTCCTTGACATGGCTAACGACAAAACCAAATGCCGCAAGCGAGGTCCGCAACCTGTCGGTGCCGTCATAACGCAGGCTGGTGCTCATGACCGAAAAACTGAGCACTTCGACCGCCAGAAGTATGCTCAGAACCGCAAGCGTGGCCAGAAAGCCAACCGGGGTCAGGATGAAATAGGCGATATCCTGATCCGTCAGCGCCGGTTGATCGGACAGGGACACAGCCAAGTTTATAGTCGCAGCCATGCCGGGCGCAATCAGCGCATAGGCCAACAGCCGCAACGCCATGTAGAGCGGGACAAAAACACGACGTCTGGCCCAGGCCTGCGCATAAGCCTCAGTCACTGTGGAATAATGTGACACGAAATTCTCCCCTTCAATGCACGCATTGAACGATGAGAGACGGATCATGGCAAGGGGTGGTTATGGCAGAACTGACCGCTGCTCGATTGAGTTTCGCAACCAATGCTGGGATGCCTTGGAAATTTCTCTCTGCCAGGGCCTCGACTGCATGCCACGTTTCGTTATGCGGTGGCGCGCCTCGCGTCAGCGAGGCGCGCGGCCCAACGGGAGACGGGCATCTTTGATGCATGATCGACCGGCGGGAGCGCTCCGGTCGCCCAAAACATCACAGGTCTAAGGATCAGATTCGCGTCACGACTCGTCTGACGTTTCAAGATCCGCAGCCAAACGAAACCCGATCCGCGTAGCAGGCGTGTCCTCTTTTGGCTTGGGCAAGGCCCGCAGCATCACGTTCAGTTGGCTGACATGCTGCACCAGCTGTGTGCGCACACCGTTGGAATCCGTTCCATAAAACGTCACGATATCGGGATCGAAATACCCCATCCCCTCAATCCGCAGCACTCCGGCGTCGCCCCCAGTGAACCCCATGGCAACCTCGTGCTCGGCATCGAGCTGCTCTTCGAAACTGCGGATGTAAAGGATCAGCCGTTCATAGGCCCAGCGCGACGGGCTTTTGGCCTCGACAGGTTTTTGCATCTGGGCAGGCACCGGACCCAGCTTGGGTTGACGTTCAGGGTCTGCATGGACCTCGTGATGACGCGGCAAAGCCGCTGCTTCTGCCGCTTCGGCCGCCGTTTCGATCTTGTCGTCCATGCTGTTGTCCCTGAATTTAGTCTTTGCGCTGATACAGCCAGGCCCCGTCCTCACGACGGGTCCGGATCACCTCTCCGATATGGTAGAGATGGTTCACATGCGCAACGGCTTCGACCAGGGCCAGCCCATATTCACCCTCACCAATGGTGCGTTTGAACAAAGGGGCAAAGCATTCGGATGCCGGTTTGGGGGTGTCCAGATGGTTCAGCAGCCGTTTGAGAGCGCCATGATGATTGTCGATCAACTGACGCATCCGGATCGGCAGACCAGTGAATGGGAGTTTGTGACCGCCCAGCGCCAGATGATCTTCGCGCGCCAGTGGTGCCAAACGCTCGCACGCCTCCAGCCACTCCGCCAGCGGATCAGCCAGCGGTTCAGTGGCATAGACGCCAATGTTGGGGCTGATCGAAGACAGAATCTGATCGCCGGTGATCACCAGATTGTCGTCACGGCTCCAGAACGTGGCATGTTCAGGCGCGTGGCCATTGCCCATGTGCACATCCCAATCGCGCCCGCCCATGCGGAACACGTCACCCTGCTTGATCCGCCGAAAGCCCAATGGCATCGGGTACACCATATCCGAGAAATTGAACGGGCGATCCGCCATCCGCTTGGCCAGAATGTCCGCATTCATACCCGCCGAACGGTAATAGTTCAGCGTCTCTTCCGGCCAGTTTTCCTGAACATCCAGCGTCAGCATGCGCGAGAACAGCCAAGCCGTGCGCGTTGTGACCAGTTCGGCCCCATGCTCGGATTGAAACCAGCCCGCCAGCCCCATGTGATCGGGGTGATGGTGGGTCACCACCACGCGGGACACAGGCTTGCCACCCAACGGTCCCGCCATCAACTGCTCCCAGATGGCGCGCGATTTCTTGGATGCAAAACCAGTGTCGATCACGGTCCAGCTGTCACCTTCGTCCAGAGCGTAGACGTTGACGTGGTCCAGTTTCATCGGCAGCGGCAGGCGCATCCACAGCACGCCCTCGGCCACTTCGATGGCCTCACCCGGTGCGGGCGGGGTGTCCCAAGGGTATCGCATCGCCAGCGTCTGCGCCCCGTCCATCAGGCGACCAGCTCGTCGATGGTCAGACCATAGACGTCTGCCGAGCCGTTCTGCGCCTGCGCCAGCAGGCCAGCGTGTTCGGGCAGCAGTGCATTGATGTAGAAGCGTGCCAGTTTCTCACGCGGGCCAGCCGGGTCGGCCATAGCGGCCACCAGGTGATAGTGGCCACCCAGCACACGCGCAAAGGCCTGCAGGTAGGGAACTGCGCCAGCGAAACGCTCGTTCAAGTCACCTTGCGCCACCAGCCATTCAGTTGCCTCGCGCAGGGTTTCCGTGGCTTCCCATACCGGACCGGCGAGTTCCGGTACCGTGGCCCGGGCGCGTTCGGCGTGATCTTCGATCTCATCCAGCAACTTGGCCGCGGCCTCTCCGCCGTCCATCATCTTGCGTGCCACAAGGTCCATGGCCTGAATGCCATTTGTACCCTCGTAGATCGCGGTCACGCGGACATCGCGATAAAACTGCGCAGCACCTGTCTCTTCGATAAAGCCCATGCCACCGTGCACCTGCACACCGGTCTCGGCCACGCGCATCCCCGTCTCGGTGCCAAAGGCCTTGGCAATCGGGGTCAGGAACGCCGCACGCGCCGCCCATTCTGCATCATCTGTGGCGGTCTGCATGTCGATGGCCGCGGCACAGTTGAGCAAGATCGCCCGCGACGCAAAGACATCGGCCTTCATGCTCATCAGCATGCGGCGCACATCGGCGTGGTCCACGATTGTGCCGCTCGGTGTCTTGCCCTGCTTGCGCTCCAGCGCATAGGCCAGCGCGTGCTGATAGGCACCTTCAGCTACTCCAACACCTTGGCCGCCAACACCCAAGCGCGCATTGTTCATCATGGTGAACATCGCGGCCATGCCGCCGTGTTCCTTGCCGACAAGCCAGCCCTTGGCACCATCAAACTGCATCACGCAAGTTGGCGAGCCATGCAGACCCATCTTGTGCTCCAGGCTTACCACCTTGAGGCTGTTGGCCACGCCCGCCTCGCCATTGTCGTCGGGCAGGTGCTTGGGCACGATGAACAGGCTGATGCCCTTGGTGCCGGGCACCCCATCGGGCAGACGCGCCAGAACCAGGTGGCAAACATTGCCTGCAAAATCGTTGTCGCCCCAGGAAATATAGATCTTCTGCCCGGTCACCGCAAAGCTGCCATCGCCATTGTCCACGGCTTTGGAGCTGAGCGCCCCCACGTCCGACCCGGCCTGAGGTTCGGTCAGGTTCATTGTGCCCGACCATTCACCCGACATCAGCTTAGGCAGAAACAGTTCCTTGATGGCATCACTGGCATGATGTTCCATGGCTTCGATCTGCCCCTGGCTCATCAGCGGCGCAAGTTGCAGCGACAGGCAGGCCGCGCTCATCATCTCATTCACGGCGGTGGTCACGGTCATCGGCAGGCCCATGCCGCCGTATTCCGGATCACCGCTCATCCCGATCCAACCCCCTTCGGAAATGGCTTTCCAGCCATCTGAATACCCTGGCGACGTGCGTACAACCCCGTTCTCCAGACGCGCAGGCTCCAGATCGCCGGGACGCTGCAGGGGCGACATCACCTCTTCACACATCTTGCCGGCCTCGGTCAAAATCGCATCGACCACATCGTCGGAGGCCTCGGAAAACTTTTCGGTCCCCGCGATCTGATCAAAGCCTGCTACATGGCGGAGCAAGAACTGGTAGTCGGTGACTGGTGCGCGATAGGGCATTGGTTCCCTCGGATGTTTGGGCGGTGCATGGCCTTGGCATCCAAGGCAGGCATCGGTAAAGACAGGGTTTGGACGATTACCTATCCAGAGCCCCCTTGCAAGCAACCAAAACGCCGCGTCACCGACCATGTATCGTAAGGACACATCCTATCTGACTGCCACGCACGCCGACATCGCAACGGCGGCGGGCTTGCTGCGCGCGGGCGCCTTGGTCGCCTTTCCGACCGAAACGGTGTACGGCCTGGGCGGGGATGCCCGCAACGACAAGGCGGTCGCAGGGATCTACGAGGCCAAAGGGCGGCCAAGCTTCAACCCGCTGATTGCCCATGTTGCCAGCATAGAAGCGGCAAAGCGCTACGTGGTTTGGACAGACGAGGCAGATCGCCTGGCACAAGCCTTCTGGCCGGGGCCTTTGACGTTGGTTTTGCCGCTCAGGCCTGATCACGACATTTCCCCACTGGTGACGGCGGGGCTGGACACGCTGGCGGTTCGGGTTCCCGCACATGAGACCGCGCGCGCGCTGTTGAGCGCATTCGATGGGCCGGTCGCGGCGCCTTCGGCCAACCCCTCGGGCCGGATCAGCCCAACGACAGCCGGGCATGTGCACGCGGGCTTGGATGGCCGGATTGCCGCCGTTCTGGATGACGGCCCCTGTGGGGTCGGCTTGGAATCCACGATTATCGGCTTGAAGGGCACCCCCACCCTGCTGCGCCCTGGTGGGTTGTCGGCCGATCTGGTCGAGGCTTGCCTTGGTCAAATGATCGGGACCTACAAACAAGGCGATGCCCTGTCCGCGCCCGGACAACTCTTGTCCCATTACGCGCCCGACTCCAGCGTACGATTAAATGTTGAGACCCCGATGGGCGACGAAGTGTTGTTGGGGTTTGGCCCGGTCGAATGCGATCTAAACCTGTCGCTTTCGGGTGATATGACCGAAGCGGCGGCAAACTTGTTTTCAGCCCTTCACCAGCTTGATGCCACAGGGCGGCCAATTGCGATATCTCCGATTCCGGAAAAAGGGTTGGGATTGGCCATCAACGACCGCTTGCGCCGCGCGGCAGCACCCAGAGGGGCCTGATCAGGCGTGCCCTGCACTGGCCGATAGGTTCAAAGGATCAATGCCCAACGATTTCAGCGCCGCTTCCCATTTGCCGCTGTCATCCAGATCGAACACCAGCCCCAGATCCGCATCCGCCGTCAGCCAGCCGTTTGCCGCGATCTCGTCCTCTAGCTGGCCGGGCCCCCAGCCCGAATAGCCGAGCATGAGCAACCCGCGCTCTGGTCCGTTGCCCTGCGCGATGTCTTCCAGGACATCCAGCGTCGCCGACATGCTGAACCCATCGCCGATTTCCAGCGAATGCAAGTTGGCTTCATAATCCGAGGAATGCAGGACAAACCCGCGCCCGGTTTCGACCGGTCCGCCAAATCGCACAGGCCGCTCCCCGATCCGGCGCGAGACACAGTCGATGTCCAATTGATCAAGCAAAGCGGCCAACGGCAGATCTGCGGGTTTATTGACGATCAACCCCATGGCTCCGTCCTTGCCATGGCTGCACAGAAACACCACCGAATGAGCAAAGCGCGGATCGCCCATGCCAGGCATTGCGATCAACAGCTTACCGGTTAGATCCAACATAGGGGTCTTCAGTCTCCTTCTCATTCAAGAATGGCCACCCCGCGCGCCCGGTGCAAGGGTCCCGACCACAAAGTGCGGAAATAATCGCCTCTGACCCGAACGTGACTTGGATTTCATCCCCAAAACGCGCATCTAAAGATCATGCTTAGATCTGTTGCCTTGGCCATTGGCCTTACCGTTCCATCCCTTGCCGCTGCACAGGTCAGCGGACTGGGGGAGATTGTTCAGCTCGACATTCTCGATGGCGGCCTGACCAAACAGGGCACCTATCAGGGGGCAATCCGGCTGACCTTGGCTGATGGGTGGAAAACCTATTGGCGTGCGCCCGGCGATGCAGGCATTCCCCCGCAATTCGATTGGCGTGGCTCGCGCAATGTGGGCGAGGTATCATTCACCTGGCCCTCGCCAACCGTCTTTGACCAGAACGGTATCCGCACCATCGGGTATGAAAAACAAATGGTGCTTCCGGTCGAGATCACCCCCAAACGCGCGGACAAACCTGTGCAACTCAAGGGAAAGATGTCCTTTGGCGTCTGCAGCGACGTCTGTGTGCCCGGACAATTGAAATTCAACCACGAGCTGGACAGCGACGCGGGTCGCAACCCCACCATCGCTGCAGCCTTGGCCGCACGGCCCTATTCCGCGCGCGAAGCCGGGGTGAAATCGGCCACCTGCCGTCTGTCCCCCACCAAGGACGGAATGCGGATAGAGGCCACAGTGCGTGTCCCTTCGACCGGCGGGACAGAGATGATGATCATCGAGCCTGGCGATCCATCGCTTTGGGCAACCGAGCCTGAAACCAAACGGCAGGGCAATGTGATCACCTCGACTGCCGAATTGATCAGCGACAGCGGCAACGCATTTGCCATCGACCGGTCCGAAATCCGGTTGACGGTTTTGGGTGGCTCGCACAGTGTCGACATTCAGGGCTGTACCCCGGGCTGATTCATGAACACTCCTACTCCCAAGCTGGGCGCATTGGCCGTTGTGATCCACGACGGCCACGTTCTTTTGGCACAACGCAAGAAACAACCTGACGCAGGCCTTTGGGGGTTTCCCGGCGGGCACGTGGAATGGGGCGAAACCGCCCTCACCGCCGCCGTGCGCGAATTGCGTGAGGAAACCGGGGTCGAAGCTACAGCGGCAGAGTATCTGACAAATTTCGATCTGATCCGTCAGGACGATTCAGGCCAGACTGTCACACACTATCTGCTGGTTGGTGTGCTGTGCGCCTATGTCAGCGGCACCCCCCGTGTCGTCGAGGAAATCGCGGATGTGAAATGGGTGCCGATCGAAACTGTTGCCGCAGGCGATCTGCCCATGAGCGCGCGCGTCGCAGACCTTTTGAGCCTGGCACTTAAGCGCGCGACGTAGCCCCACTGCGCGCAAAGACGATCAGCCCCAACAGCATCATCAGGATCAGGATTGCCAGAGCACCTGCAAAGAACAGGACAAATCCGGCCTGCAGGACAGATAGCGCGCTCAGCATCGGGACCAGGGCCGCGACCTGGGCAGGCAGGGCCCCGTTGATCAACGGCCAGACCATGGTCGCCCCCAGCCATCCCAGCATCGCAATCCATGCCAGATAGATCACGCCCCGTATCCGACGATCCGGCCCGCGCATCGCCCGCCGCATGGCGGTCAACGGGCGCGCAACGTCATTCTGGATTGCAACCAGTGCGGGCACGACCAGCAGCACCAGAAACATGCCAAAACCCAGGCCATAAACCAGCGTGATTACGGTAGGCTTTAGGAACTGTGCCTGTTGCGATTGCTCATACAACAGTGGTGCCAGACCCAGGACCGTGGTCAGCGTCGTCAGCATCACCGGGCGCAATCGATCCGCTGCGCCGTCGATGATTGATGGGATCAACCCGCGCTCTTTTGCGTATTCATCGATAGTCGTGACCAGGACGATCGAGTCATTGATGATGATCCCGGTCATCCCCAGCAGGCCCACAACCGTGAACATGCTCAGCGGCACCTCCCAGATGTAGTGACCCCAGATCGTCCCCACCAGCCCGAACGGGATGATTGCCATAACCACCATCGGCCGGGTCCAACTGGCAAAGACCCAAGCCAGAACCAGATAGATACCCGTCAAACACAGGATCAACCCGGTGCGCGCGTCATTTAGGAACTCGTCCTCTTGCTCGCTCAGGCCCGACATGCGCCATTCGACCTGACGCTCGCTGGCAATCTTGGGCAGGATCTCCTCGGCCAGGGCGCGCGAAATCTCTTCGGCGCGGGTGGGGTCATCCTCGGAAATGTCGCCAGTGACGGAAATCACGCGCACACCATTTTCGCGCCGCACAGTTGAGAAGCCAGTTCGTTGATCGACGCTGACGATATCCGCCAGCGGTACATAAACGCCCTGAGGCGTACGCATCAGGGTGCGTTCCAGAAAATCAGCGGTCAGTTCGCCCTCGGGCAGTTCGACCCGAATTTCGGCGCTGCGGGGTCCATCGGGATAGGTTGCCGCCTCAATCCCGTTGAGCCGCGAGCGCAGCGCGCGCCCCAGTGTTTCGATGGTAAAGCCCAAGGCCTGTCCCTGCGCGGTCAGATCCAAGACAACCTCTTCCTTGTCATAGGCCAGGTTGTCTTCGACGGCGGACACCTCAGGGTACCGCAACAGCGCGGTTTGCAGATCTTCGGACGCCTGTTTCAGCGTTGTGACCTCGGCGCCATAAAACTGCACGTCCAGCGCGTCCCCACCTGGACCCGAGCGCCAACTGCGGAAACTGATTGCTTCGACCAGCGGATGTCGAACCACCCTGTCTTGCAGTTCGCCGACGAAGGCAAAGCTGGAATAAGGACGCAAGTCAGCGTCGATGAGTTCGATCGAAATGCCACCCAGCAGATCTTTGTCTTTGGTGTCGACGCCCGACAGGCCGCGCCCGGCGTTGCCTCCGATTTCGCCCAAAACATAGTCGAGTGGATTGCGGCCATAGCGCTCTTCGTATTCCTGCCCCAACTCTTCGGTCGCGCGCTGCATCTCGCGCATCATCGCCAGCGTGTCGGCCCGGGTGGCGCCTTCGACCATGGCAAAGTTGCCAGTGACAGAACCCCGTTCAGGAGCGTTGAAAAACCGCCACTTCACGTCGCCCTGAATGAACATTGCGGCTTGGCTGGCAAGAAAGACCAGCGCTCCGGCCAGAACCACATAGCGGCCCCAAACAACCCATCCCATGAAGGGGCGGAACAGATGATCCCGCATCCAGCGGAAACCGCGATTCACGACCCGGTTGGGGAAATCGTACCAATGTTCTTTGGCCGAATGTGCAATCGCATGGCTCATGTGGTTCGGCAGGATCAGAAAGCATTCCACTAGCGAGGCGGCCAAAACCGCGATCACAGTGAATGGGATATCCCGGATCAACTCGCCGAAACGGCCCCCGACAGCGATCAGGCCAAAAAAGGCAATGATCGTCGTCAATGTCGCAGCAAAGACCGGCATCGCCATGCGTCCTGCTGCGCGCTCTGCGGCAACCACGGGATGCTCGCCCAATCGCCGAGCGCGGAAATCGGCGTGTTCCCCAACAACGATGGCGTCGTCGACAACAATGCCCAATGTAATGATCAAGCCAAAGAGCGAGACCATGTTGATGGTCAAGCCACCCACATACATCAGCGCAATGGCGGCAAACATGGCGGCTGGAATGCCCGCAGCCACCCAGAACGCGATGCGGGCATTGAGGAAGAGAAACAGCAACAAGACCACAAGGCCCAAACCCATCAGGCCATTATCGACCAAGATATTTAAACGTCCCGAGATTGCCTCGGCCCGCGTGCGGATCAGTTCGACCGTGACGTCTTTGGGCAAGCTCAATTGCATCTCTGCAACAACGTCTTCGACCACGCCCTGGATGCGGATCGCGTCGCCTTGATCAGATCGGTCAATGCGCACCGACATGGCCGGGTTTTCACCGACGTAGTAGCTGCGCAGGCGATTTACGCCTTCGACCCGGATTGTCGCTACATCCCCAATGGTCAGCTTCGATCCATCTGGATTCGAACGCAAAACAATCCCTTCGATATCCTCGGGCGAGCGTTTGGCCACCCCCGTGCGTACCCGAGCGTTTGCACCCGCCACATCACCTGCCGGGTCAGCGTCGACTTCGGCCGCCACAGCCTGAGAGATGTCAGTCATACTGACATCGTTCGAAATCAGCTGAGCCGACGGCACTTCAACGATTGTTCGCGGTGCCGCCACGCCCCGGATTGTGGTGCGGGTCACGCCGACTTCGAACAGTCGGGCGACCAATTCGTCGGTGAACAGGCCGAGTTGTGCCGGATCAATCGGCCCGGTGATTACCACATCTGTCACCCGGTCACGCCAGGCCCCCCGGCGCACGCTGGGGTCTTCTGCGTCTTCGGGCAGGGTCGTTATCGCGTCAATCGCAGATTGTACGTCATCCTGCGCGCGCGCCATGTCCGAACCGGGTTCGAACTCCAGCCGCATGTAGGCGCGCCCCTCACTAGAGGTTGAGGTCGAGCTTTCGACGCCATCTACGGCCAGCAGAGTAGGTTCCAGAACCTGAACAATCGCGCTGTCCACATCCTCGGGGCCTGCGCCCTCCCACACGACGCGGACATCGACGTTTTCGACGATCACGTCAGGAAAAAACTGCGCCCGCATATTGGGCATGGCTGCAGCACCAAGAACCAGCATCACCAACAACAGCAAGTTGGCTACGGTCCTGTGGCGGGTGAAATAGCTGAACAAGCCGCTGGCAACTTGGGGGATCTCGCGGGCCATGACGGGTTATCCCCCCATCCGGGCTTCGATCCGTTCGACCAGGGCCGCGGGCACCTTGGCCTCGGCCAGACTGGCCAACACGCGTGCTTTCATCTCGTCCGGCATGCGCTGATTGCCTTCGACAAACGCCATCAGCTTGGCGCGGCGCTCGTCTGTCAACTCCAACATCGAGGCCGCAGGTTCAGCTTCGGCCTCCTGTCGCAAAGGTCGGACCCGAATACCTGCCCCCAAAAGCGGCGTTCGACCAACCACGACCTCGCGCCCTTCCAGGCCTTCGCCGCGCAGCAGCACATGGTCGCCCTGACGGCGGACCAATTGCACTTTGAGAGTATCCAAGCGATCATCGGCATCAACCACCAGCACCGTGCCATCCGCCGCATAAGACGAGGCAGGCAAACGGGCCACGTTGTCCAGCGGCGGTTCTTCAACGGAAACAGTGACGAAATCACCTGGCTTAAAGCCGAGTGCCGCATCAAGCCGCGCAAAGATCAAACGCCCCGACTGCCCTTCGCCCGCTGCGGCACTGTCACGGCTGATTGTGCCGCGAGCCAACAGGTTCGAACCCGCCGCATCAAGCGAAGCGATCACTTTAGCGGGGATCAGGCGTCCGTTGTTGTCCAGAAGGCGCGCATAATGCGCAGTCGAAACCCGGAACGCGACCTCCAGCGCTCGGGGGTCGACAAGTTCAGCCAGCTTTTCATTGGCAGAAACCAAGCGCCCTTCAACCAGGCTAACTCCAGACAGGGTGCCGTCAAACCTTGCCTTGATCGTAGTATCCGTCAAATCCCGCTGTGCCGCATCCAGCGCAATCTGCGCGCGCGCCAAGCGGGTCACGGTTTGATCAACCCGAGCCTCGGCCTGGGCTTCCGAAATTCGGCGCGCCAGAACCGCTTGTCGGGCAGACGCCGCTGCAAGCTCAGCCGTCTCAACTGCCGCAGCCGTGCCAACACCACGTTCAGCAAGATCTTGTTGCCGCTTCAATGCGCGGTCACGCAGCTCGGATTGGTCTATGGCGGCTTGCAATTCGTTTCGCGCCAATTCCAATGTCCGTTCGGCATCCCGCTCCTCGGCCTGGGCGTCCAACAAATCCGAGTCCGCGCGATCGAATGCCGATTGCGCGTCCGCGGGGTCGATGCGGATCAAGATCTGTCCCGCCTTAACAACACCGCCTTCTTCGACATTCTCGGCCAGTTCAACCACACGCCCCGCTGCAGCGGCGCGTAATTCCAGCGTGCGCCTGCTTTGGACCTGACCAAAAGCTTGCAACTCTGGCACAATGGTTTCGAACTCGGCTCGCTGCACGTTGACAGCAAAGACACGCTCACGCGCCTGTGGGGGCTTTTTGTCATCTGCCAGGCGGCTTTGAATAGCGCCCATCACCAACTGCCCTGCATATAGAAGCAGCGCCAGCGTCATCGATGCCAAAAACACCCCAACCAGGCTTTGTCGCAGAAAACGCATCTAATATACCCTGTCTCGGTCGCTTGTTGCTGCCATACCTTTAACCTAGCAACGCCATCGACATTGCCAAGCCACAAGGCAGTTATCCGGTGTTAAACGCGGGGTCAGTCTACTTCCGTCGCTGATGTTCGTCCAATCGCGGAAAAATCTCGACAAAGTTGCAAGGGCGGTGACGGTAATCCAGCTGTTTGACCAGAATCTCGTCCCACGCATCCTTGCAGGCGCCGGGACTGCCGGGCAGCGCAAACAGATAGGTGCCACCCGCAACCCCGCCCGTGGCGCGCGATTGCACAGCGGATGTTCCAATCTTTTGCATCGACACGATGGTAAACACGGTCCCAAAGGCGTCGATTTCCTTTTCATAAACGTCGCGATGCGCTTCGACAGTCACATCTCGACCGGTCAAGCCGGTGCCACCAGTGGAAATCACGACGTCAATCTCGGGGTTCGCTACCCAGGCGCGCAACTGATCGGCGATCTCGACACGCTCATCCGGCAGGATCTTGCGGTCGGCCAGCACATGGCCCGCGTCAGCGATGCGGTCAACCAGCACCTGGCCCGAGCGGTCCTGGTCCAGCGAACGGCTGTCCGAAACGGTGAGCACCGCAATCCGGGTGGCGATGAAATCCTTGGTTTCGTCGATGCGCGACATTCATGGGCCTTTCGGTGATCGGGGGCTCAGCTGCCCATCAGCTTTGCCTTGAGCTCCAACAGGTCGGCCCAAGCTTGGCGCTTGGCCTGCGGTTGGCGCAACAGGTAGGCAGGGTGAAACATAGGGATGGTCGGCAGGTTGAGTGCCGCGTCCCATTTGCCACGAATTCGGGTGATCCCGCGTTTGCCCAGCATCGCGTGACAGCTGATGTTGCCCATCAGGACCAACACGTCGGGCTTCACCAGCTCTACGTGCCGTTCCAGAAACGGTTTCAGCATACCGATCTCTTCAGGGCGTGGATCGCGGTTCTGCGGCGGGCGCCAGGGCAGGACGTTGGTGATATAGACCGAGCTTTCACGGCTCAGGTCGATGGCCTCGAGCATCCGATCCAGCAATTGCCCGGCACGCCCCACAAAAGGGCGCCCTTCGCGGTCTTCGTCACGCCCTGGTGCTTCGCCGATGATCATCACACGCGCCTCTGGATTGCCGTCGGCAAACACCAGATTGCGCGCGCCTTTCTTGAGCTCGCAGTGTTCAAACGCCCCCATCGCCGCTTGCAACTGCTCCAATGACATCGCCGCCTTGGCTGCTTGGCGGGCTAGATCGGCTGGATCGATTTCCTTGGGTTTGACAGGCGCGACCTGCTCGGCCTTGGCTTTCTTGGACTTGGCCGATTTGTCGGGCAGCCCATATCGATCCACCGGGGTGTCCCCGATGGTCTCAGATACGCCAAGCTCGACCTGCCATTCCAGCAGCGCCCTTGCGGTGTGATAATCCAAAGCCGATTCCATGGCGCACAGTCTAGTCGTAACAATGGCGAGGGAAAGCCGATAACCACTTGTCACCGCGTCGCCCGTGTCGGACCATAACGGCCATGTTGCGTTTCCTGTTTCTTTGTCTGGCTCTGGTCCTTGGTACTGCGGTCGATGCTCAGTTGAGCAATCCCCTGGGCAGCACCCGGTCCGAATGCCCCATCGGCACCCAACAATGCGGCTTTCGAAACTGCTGCCGCGCAGGCACCACATGCAGCTGGGACGGACATTGCATTCCTCTTGGTGGAACCTATTGCGGCGGCGGGCGGTCTTGCCCAGTGGGTCAGTTTTGCATCGACGGAGGACTGCGCTGCTCAGCTCACGGATCTAAGCAATGCGGCAATGGTAAGGTCTGCCCACCTGGCACGGTCTGCACAGCCAGCGGCGATTGCCGCAGAACAACGGATCAAGAACAGCTTCTGGTTCCGGGCGCAGATCCGACCACGGGCTGCTTACCCGGCGGCGGCTGCTCCAACCCGGGTTGGTTTCAGTGCTCCGAAACCGACAGTGAATGCCGCCCCGGCTTCAAATGTTCCAAGGGGCGCGGCTGCGTTCCGATCAAGGCGGTCGACTGCGGCTATGGCAAATGGTGCAAACCGGGAGAGCAGTGTCTGCCAGAAGGTGGATGTGCGCCAGAATAGCGCCCGCTTGCATATTGCCCCGAGCGGGTGACCTTTCTATAAGCGCTCAAAATGTCAGATCGGAGTCCGGCCCATGAGTTTTGCGCACCGTCACCTTCTTGGCATCGAACAGCTTTCCCAAAGTGACATCACCGCGATCCTGGACCTGGCCGAGACCTATGTGGATCTGAACCGGCAATCCAGCAAACACGCCGATGTGCTGGCCGGGCTGACGCAGATCAACATGTTCTTTGAAAACTCGACCCGCACACAGGCCAGTTTCGAGATTGCCGGCAAGCGCCTGGGCGCGGATGTGATGAACATGGCGATGCAGGCCAGTTCGATCAAAAAGGGCGAAACGCTGATCGACACCGCCATGACGCTGAATGCTATGCACCCCGATCTGCTGGTGGTGCGTCACCCGCATTCGGGTGCGGTGGATCTGCTGGCGCAGAAAGTGAACTGCGCCGTTCTGAACGCGGGCGACGGCAAGCACGAGCACCCCACCCAGGCGTTGCTCGATGCGCTGACCATCCGCCGCGCCAAGGGGCGCCTGCACCGGCTGAACATCGCGATCTGTGGCGACGTTGCGCATTCGCGCGTGGCCCGGTCAAACCTGATCCTGCTGGGCAAGATGGAAAACCGCATTCGCCTGATCGGCCCGCCGACGCTGGTGCCGGGTCAATTTGCCGAGTTTGGCGCCGAGATCTATGACGACATGCGCGAGGGCCTAAGGGACGTCGACGTGGTCATGATGCTGCGGCTTCAGCGCGAGCGGATGGATGGCGGCTTTATCCCGTCCGAACGCGAATATTACCACCGCTACGGATTGGACGCCGAAAAGCTCGGCCTCGCCAAGCCCGATGCCATCGTCATGCACCCCGGCCCGATGAACCGCGGTGTCGAGATCGACGGAACGTTGGCGGACGACATC
This sequence comes from Falsiruegeria litorea R37, assembly GCF_900172225.1. Classification (NCBI taxonomy): domain Bacteria; kingdom Pseudomonadati; phylum Pseudomonadota; class Alphaproteobacteria; order Rhodobacterales; family Roseobacteraceae; genus Falsiruegeria; species Falsiruegeria litorea. The sequence continues at coordinate 62,822 of NZ_FWFO01000004.1, read as the reverse complement.
AACCGCTCGGTCATTCAAGAGCAGGTCGAGATGGGCGTCGCCGTGCGCATGGCCGCGATGGAGCTGCTGGCCCGCAACCTGACTGCCGCCGCATGAGAAACCCACTGCATATCCGCAAAGGCGAACAGCGCGTTCTGCGCCTGTTTTCCTTGGACATGCGCCCGGAAGAGGCCCGGTTTCTGCAAGAACCCGGAGCCGCGGCGCAGGTTTTGGGGCTTGCCGCAGTGGATGACGAACAGGTCGAGGTATTTCCGGTTTCCGACCTCGAAGAGGTGGGGCTTTACGGCTACCTCTCCGATGGGTGCGGGGTGGACCCGGCGCAGCTCGACAAGTTAGCTTTGGACGCGGCTCAGGGCTGGGTTCTGTTAGTGCGTAGCAAGGCGTTTGAGGGCAAAGAAGGCGCGCTGAGCCCGGATGAAGGTATCTCGCTGATCGGCATCTACACCGAGGATGGCACCGATTGGTCTGCTGCTCCGATTCAGACGGAAAGCGCCGCACCCTATTCTGCTGCCCCGCCCGCCAGCGACGCCGAGGCGCGCCGCACTCGACAGATCGTTTTGACTTTTGTGGTGGGCCTCACACTAGTGATCACGCTGGTTCTGCTCAAGGTGCTGCTATGACCGAGTTTCCCGCCGACCGCAGCGCCTATATCCGCAGCCACACCTGGATGGCCGCCGCCGCCATGGGCGGCGCGATGCTGGTGCTTTGGCTGATCGGCAACCCTTACGTCTGGACCGGCGCGCCTGCGGGGTTGGCCGCCATCGTTTTGCGCGGCTGGTATCTGGCGTCCGAAGAGCTGGGATATGTCTGGTCCATCGACGGCAGCGATCTGGTCGGGCCCGGCCCGCGCCGTGTGGCGCTGAGAAACATCGAAAAGATCAACACGATGGGCAGCTATGTGCAAATCGTGACCAAGACGGGCGACAAGCACCTCATCAAATACCAAGCCGACCCCGCAGCCACCAAGGCCGCCATCGAAAGGGCCATTCCATGAGCGACACACTCTTTTCCAACGCACGCCTGATCGACCCCGAAGCAGGCACGGATACCCTTGGCTGGCTGCACGTGCGTGACGGGCGGATTATGGCAACCGGCGAAAGGACGCCGGAGGCATCGGATGCCGAGACTGTGGATTGTGGCGGCAAATGTCTGGCCCCCGGAATTATCGACATCGGGGTCAAGGTCTGTGAGCCGGGTGAGCGGCATAAGGAAAGCTATAAATCCGCAGGCCGCGCAGCGGCTGCGGGTGGCGTGACCACCATGGTCACGCGCCCCGATACCACCCCCGCCATCGACACGCCCGAGTCATTGGAATTTGTCACCCGCCGTGCACAGGCCGACACGCCGGTGAACGTGCTGCCCATGGCTGCCCTCACCAAAGGGCGCGAAGGGCGCGAGATGACCGAGATCGGGTTCCTGCAAGACGCGGGCGCCGTGGCCTTTACCGATTGCGACCACGTGATCAGCGACACCAAGGTGTTTACCCGCGCGCTGACCTATGCCCGGTCCTGCGGCGCTCTGGTCATGGCGCATCCGCAGGAGCCGATCCTGAGCAAGGGAGCTGCAGCCACCAGCGGCAAATTTGCCGCGCTCTATGGCCTGCCCGCCGCGTCCCCCATGGCCGAGCGGATGGGGCTCGACCGCGACATCGCCTTGTTGGAAATGACCGGTGCCAAATACCACGCCGACCAGATCACCACAGCCCGCGCCTTGCCCGCGCTGGAACGCGCAAAAGCCAACGGCCTGGACATCTCGGCCGGAACTTCGGTCCACCATCTGACGCTGAACGAACTGGACGTCGCGGACTATCGCACCTTCTTCAAGGTCAAGCCGCCGTTGCGGTCCGAAGACGACCGCCTGGCGGTGATCGAAGCGGTCCGCACAGGGCTGATCGACATCATCAGTTCGATGCACACACCGCAGGACGAAGAAAGCAAGCGCCTGCCGTTTGAAGAGGCCGCCGCTGGTGCCGTTGCGTTGGAAACTTTCCTGCCTGCCGCCTTGCGTCTAGTGCACGCCGAATATCTGGACCTGCCGACCCTGTTCCGGGCGATGTCCCTGAACCCGGCCAAGCGGTTGGGGCTGGACGCTGGCCGACTAAGTGCCGGTGCGCCTGCCGATCTGGTGCTTTTCGACCCCGATGTGCCCTTTGTGCTGGACCGCGCGACGCTGTTGTCGAAATCGCAGAACACTCCGTTTGACGGCCAGCGGATGCAAGGTAGGGTGCTGGCAACCTTTGTTGGTGGTCACGAAGTTTTCCGGAGGACCTGATGCCCCCTTTTGATACCCCCACGTTCGGCCTGCTTTTGTGGGCCGCGATCGGTTACGGCCTGGGGTCGATCCCCTTTGGCATGATCTGGGCGCGCGTGATGGGCCTTGGCAACCTGCGTGACATCGGATCAGGCAACATCGGCGCTACCAACGTTCTGCGCACCGGCAACAAGACGGCGGCGGCGTTAACCCTGCTGTTCGACGGCGGCAAAGGTGTGGTGGCCGTTCTGCTTGCGCGCGCCATGGCTGGCGAAGATGCCGTACAAATAGCGGCGCTGGCAGCCTTTGTCGGCCACTGCTATCCGGTCTGGCTGGCGTTCAAAGGCGGCAAAGGCGTGGCGACCTTTCTGGGACTGTGGCTGGCGCTCGCCTGGCCCGTTGGTATTGCCTGCTGCCTGACATGGCTTGCCGCGGCCGCCATCACCCGCATCTCGTCGATGGCGGCACTGGTTGCCGCAGCAAGCTCGACTATCTGGGCCGTCCTTCTGGGCCACGGCACCGCTCTACTGCTCGGCGTTCTGCTGACTTCCCTCGTCTATTGGCGCCACCGCGCCAACATTGCCCGAATCAAATCCGGCACCGAGCCCAAGATCGGGCAAAAATCCTGAACGATCTGCTGCCAGAAGCCTTGCGCCGCTTGGTCGAATGGCCCGAAGGCACAGTACGCGGCACCTCGGGCGGGCGCAGCTATATGGTGTCCAAGACCTGTTTTTCAGGGGGCCGTGCGATCAAGCTGGTCGCAACCGAGTTGGGCGGCACCAACTACATCAGCTTGAATGTCTATGATTTGCAACGGGGACCGCTGCTGAAACCCTGTGAAATGCCTGCGCAAAAAGTCATCGCTTTCCTCGCTGACTTGTGTGCGCAAAAGTGAATTTACTGATCTGTAAACCCACATTTTTGCACAGTCAGTTTTCGCCCCTGCACAATCAAATTGAGTTGCTTTGAACGTGATCAAATCCTGTCCCATTTCGGTGTCGTGACGGAATTACACGTCATCCAACATCGAAATATCAGGCCCTTGCCCAAACTGATCGGCTTGGCTTGAAACTGTGAGGAAAGACTCATGAACAAAGTAAAATCCCTGATCGGCGGCATCGCTCTGTCCGTAACTCTGGCTGGTGCAACTCTGGCCGCTGGTGTCGACGTCAACGCAAGCAACACTGGCCTGGCACTTCAAGGTTTCGACCCGGTTGCTTACTTCACCGTCGGTGAGCCTACCAAGGGCGACTATCGCCTGACCTCGGTCTACAACGACGCAACCTACTGGTTCTCGTCCGAGGAAAACAAAGCCGCGTTCGAAGCGAACCCCGAGGCCTACGCGCCGGCCTACGGCGGCTTTTGCGCGTTCGGCACTGCCATGGGCTTCAAGTTCGACGGCGACCCGAACTACTGGAAGATCGTTGATGACAAGCTGTACCTGAACCTGTCGGCTCAGATCCAGGAACGCTGGAGCGAAGACGTCCCGGGTTTCATCGTGTCGGCCGACACCAACTGGACCGATATCGAAGACAAGACCCCAGAAGAGCTGCAAGCACAGTAATCACGGGCATCCCGACAAACCGGCAGCGCAGCGCGTTGCCGGTTTTTTCTTGCCTGGCACATTTTTGTCAGTTATTTCTGTCATTACAGAATCTCTAAGCGAGTCGTACGATGAACCTGACCCCGGCCATGCAGAACTTTATCCTTCACTGGGGTGAGATGGGATCAAGGTGGGGTGTCAATCGCTCGGTCGCTCAGATCCACGCGCTTCTCCATATCGCGCCGGACCCGATGACGGCCGAAGAGATCTGCGAGACGCTCGATCTGGCGCGCTCCAACGTGTCAAACGGGCTGAAAGAGCTGCAGGCCTGGAAGCTGGTGAAGTCCAGCCGTCAGTTGGGTGACCGGCGTGATCACTTCACCTCTGTCCGCGACATGTTCGATCTGGTCGACACCGTGATCCAAGGCCGTCGCGAGCGTGAATTTGCCCCAACCCTGGCCGCCCTGAAAGAGGTCGAAAGAGAGGCCGCAGTCGATGGCACGCCCGAAGTGGTCAAATCCCGCATGACCGAGACCCTGCGCGTGATGCAGATGTTTGACGATTGGTACGCCGACTTCTCGCGCCTGCCCCGCAGCGTGCATCTTGCCGTGTTGAAACTCGGCTCGAAATTGACCCGGTTTCTGCCCAAAGGATCATAGTTCCAAAAAATTTTGCCAGGAAATTTCTCAAATGACAGAAATAACCAGAAATACTGAATTCAATTCGGATATCATCATCAGCCTCGTCACGGCACCATTTGCCACGCTTCTTGTCACGCTTGGATTTTACATCGCGGCGATCACGGTGGCCGCAGTTGTCGAGCTGTTCGTTGACGTACCCAAATACCTTTCTGACATCGTCGAATTCTTTGGAGCAGCTTCATTCGTTACGGTTTTTGCGATTCCATTTGGATTTGTTCAATTCGTTCTGATCGGTGGCTGGGTGCTGCGACGCTACCTTGCAGCCCACACGCCCAATCCCGTTGTGATTGCTGTTTTGGCGTTGGCGGCAAATTCGATGGCCTTCGGACTGTTGTATGGGCTGTCCACCTTGGCCACCCTCGACGGTTTCAGCGTTTTCATGAAGTTGTTTTTGTTCATGGGTGCGATCTTTGCCCCGGTTTGGGGCTGCGTCGCGGGGTTGCTTATCCGTCATCGACAAACGCAAAGGAACCAAAGCCATGTGTGAGCCACACGCCAAGGAAACACCGCCACCGGGCGTGAACTGGAAAGATCTGACACCAGTCAACCGCCGTCAGACACTGATCGAACTCACCCTTCCCTTGCCTTGGTTGGTGTTGTCGTGGTGGCTCTATGCATCAACGCTCTGGCCTGTGGGCGCTTTGGGCAGCTTCATGTACTTCCTCTGCGCCCTGCGCCTGAACCATGAGGCGATCCATGGCAATCTGGGCCTGCCGCGTCGCTGGGATATCGTGATCCTTCACGTCCTGAGTGGCGCCATGTGCGGCTGCAACTGTTCCGTGGCCTGGAGCCATATGCAGCACCATCGCCATGCCATGGGGCCAAAGGATCACGAAGGGAAATGCGGCGAGATGAGTGCGCGGCAAGTGTTGCTTTACGGCCCGCGTTTCCCGTTTGATTTGATCCGCGCGGCCTGGAGCCATGGCGGCACGAAATGGCGGCGCCGGTTGCTGGTCGATGGGGTGGCCGTTGCCTTGGTGGTCAGCGCCATCGTTGCCTCGGGGCTGCGGTTTCTGATGCTACATCTGGCGGCGATGATCTTGGCGCAATGCCTGACCGCGTTCTTCGCTGTTTGGATCACCCATCATGGCACCGCACACAGCGGATTGGCCGGGCGCAGCCAGCGCGGGCCACTGGCCCGCTTGGCTTATCTGATGTTCTATCACCGTGAACACCATCTGTTTCCCAGCGTTCCCGTCAGCCGCCTGCCAGAGCTGGCGGAACGGCTGGACACTCAGGTGCCCGGCTACGCAAGAAGTCGTCAATCGGTTGTACCCTGGCTAGATCCAAAGACTATGGCCAAGCCGGGAAATGCGCGTCGGGTTCGGTCCGCGCCAAGCGGTTGAAGCTGTTGGTGAAATGACAATGCGCGATCTCAGCCACGATGGCCACCAGCTGCGCATTGTCGAACCCGTCGTCGCGTGCCTGCGCCAGTTCGACATCGGGCAACGCTCCGCCGGTTTCGACCAACCTTCGGGTCAGCCGCTGCAATTTGGCCGCACGGCTGTCATCCTCGAGCAGCCCTCCCCGCGCAATCCGTTCGATCATCGCCATATCCACCTCGCGCGCCTGCGCCATGCCCAGATGAGCTGGCACTCAGTAGTGGCAACCGTTCTGCACTGCCATGTCCACGCAGATCACCTCGCGGTCTTCGGCGGACAGGCCGCTTTGATCCAGCGCCGCCCAGAGAGACAGGACCCCATCCAGCACCGCCGGATTATGCGCCATTGCATCCGAGATATTCAGCTTTCCACCCCAAACCTTGGCAACCCGCCTCTGCACCGCAGCCTGTTCAGGGCTATCGGTGTCAACCGACGGGATACGCTGGGTCAATAGGCGTACTCGTCATAGATCTTGCTCAAGTCCCCGCCCCAATCGCCATTGTAACGGTCGAGCAGTTCATCTGCCGGCGTCTTGCCGGTTTCGATGCTGTCTTTCAGAGCGTTGAGAAAATGCGTCTCGTCCGGAACCATGCCACCTGCGCCGGGTTTGGCGCGGGCTTTCAGACCGGCCTCAGAGATGGCCACGACCTCACGCGCCAGGTCGTGCATGTTGATGTCACCAACCTGCGCCTGCAGCGCCTGTTCAGATGCCGCAACCCGCAAAGCTTCGCGCGTTTCCGCGTCCCAACCCTTAACCAGATCCCAAGCCGCGTCGAGCGACGACTGGTCGTACATCAGGCCAACCCAGAAGGCCGGCAATGCGCAGAGCCTGCGCCATGGGCCACCATCGGCGCCGCGCATCTCCATGAATTTCTTGATCCGCGCCTCGGGGAAGGCAGTGGTCAAATGATCGGCCCAATCGCTGAGGGTGGGTGTTTCGCCGGGCAATGCGGGCAGCTTGCCCTCAAGGAAGTCGCGGAAGGACATGCCCAGCGCATCGATGTATTTGCCATCGCGATAAACGAAATACATCGGCACATCGAGCGCATATTGCACCCAAGCTTCGAACCCGAATCCTTCGTCAAAGACAAAGGGCAGCATTCCGGTACGAGCATCATCTAGGTGACGCCACACCAGACCGCGGGTCGATTTAACGCCGTTGGGCTTGCCATCCAGGAACGGCGAGTTGGCAAACAGAGCGTTCGCCACCGGTTGCAGCGCCAAGGCCACGCGCAGTTTCTGCACCATGTCTGCCTCGGTGGCGAAATCCAGGTTCACCTGCACGGTGCAGGTCCGGTACATCATGACCTTACCCATGGTGCCGACACGGTCCATGTAGTCGGTCATCAGCTTGTAACGCCCCTTGGGCATCACCGGCATCTGTTCGTGGCTCCAGATCGGGGCCGCGCCCAGACCAATGAAGCCAACGCCGATCTTGTCGGCGATGTCTTTCACGTCCCGCAGGTGCTGATTCACCTCGTCACAGGTCTCGTGAATGGTCTCAAGCGGTGCGCCCGACAGCTCCAGCTGACCGCCGGGTTCCAGCGAGACATTGGCGCCGTCTTTTTCCAGACCGATCAGCTTGCCGCCCTCTTCCAGAGGAGCCCAGCCGTGGCCGTCGCGCAGCCCTTCGAGTACGGCGAGAATCGAGCGTTTGCCTTCATACGGCAGGGGTTTCAGCGTATCCTTGCAATAGCCGAACTTTTCATGCTCGGTGCCGATCCGCCACTGATCCTTGGGTTTGCACCCATCGGCCAGATATTCGGCCAGTTGTTCATGGCGTTCGATCGGCCCACCGCCGGACTGAGGAATGGACATGAGACGCGCTCCCGATCCTGATTTAGCTATATCTGATCGTCAGCAGTGAGACGAAAATGCCGGACTGTCAATGCAGCCTGAGCTCGGGCGGTCGCATCGAGCGACGTTCCCAGATCACGACCGGGTGAACGCCTTTACCGCTGAGCTCATTCAGCATCCGTTCGGTGCGCAGGCCAGGCAGCGTGGCGAAGACATCGAACAGCGCCTCGGCGCCTTCGGCGTTGACGGGCACTTGTAAGGGCGGCTGGCCTGGTTGTTCCAGCACCCAATGGGCCGGTTTTGCCGTCGGATCGAGCGCCAGGCGTTCGATGGCATCTGTCGCAATAACTCCGCCTGTCAATGGGCCATAGTAGGTGATTTGCCCCTCATCCACGAGGACGACCCCCGGCCCGCCCGATCCGGTCCGAAACCGCGCGCGTTGAAAGCCCACAACGGCCAGCCCAAGGCTGACGGCGATGGCAATCCAGCCCAATCCGCCCAGCAGGCCACCGGGACCCACCACCCAGGTCGATCCGACAAAGGCCAATAAGCCTGCCGCAACAACCTCGCGCCAGCGCCATAAGGCGGCTTTGGCTTCTGGACGAATGAAACTCATGACCGGACCTCGCTTGGGGTTTGCAGCAGGGCGATGCGGTACCAACCGATCTGTTTGAACCCGATGGATTCGTAAGCGCGGGCAGCAATTGGGTTATTGGCGAAAAGGATCGCCTGTTTTGCTCCCCTTGCGGCTTCGCGTTGCAAGATCGCTGTTGTCACCAAGGCCCCATATCCTTTGCCGCGATGTTCTGTCGGCACAAAGACACCACCGAGCTGAACCACATCTTCGACATGGGCATTGATGTCAGCCATCGCAACCGGGACACCGTCGATCAACAACACTTCGGCCCGTCCATTGTCAAACGCTGCACGCCCGCGCGCTGCAGCCTTGGATCGCGCATCGGCTTCGGTCTCTTGACCAGTGTCCTCAAGGTAGTGTGCAAACCACCGCTCCAATGGGCCAAGATCGCTTTCTAGCAACGCGCGACTGTTCACGCGGGTCTCGGATAGGTCGGCCAGCTCCATCTGATACAGCGGCTCGTCGTCCAGCATCTTGAGCTTTGCCTTACCAAGCCCCAATCCGCGCAACGTCACGTCGACCTGAGCCTTTTCGCCGGTCATTCCAAGAACGGTATGGCCAGTGATCGCATGGCCAAAAGCCTGAGCCGCCTCAAGCGGCATGTCGGGCATCTGTGCCATCACATAACCAACTTTGGACAGGCCAAAGACCCCAACCTGCCCATCAGCCTCCCATACAAAGGCCCGGGTAGAATGGGGATGATCCGAAAACCCCAATCCGTGCGTCGCAAGATTGCTGCGCAGAAACATCGAGGTTTCGATGTGTTGGTCCAGAAATGCGTTGATCCGAGGTAGATCTTCGATCTCAGCCTCGCGGATCATTCCCAATCCCCCAGCGCCTGCTGCCAGATCGTCATCGCAGCCACGGCCGCGGTGTCAGCCCGCAGGATACGAGGACCAAGGCTGACCACATGGGCAAAGGGTAAGGCCGAGAGACGCGCGCGTTCGCGGTCGGAAAACCCACCCTCGGGCCCGATCAGGATGGCCCAGGGTTGGCCCGGAGTACTGGCGGCCAGACGTTTTGCCGCGCCCACCTCGGCCTCGTCACAGAACATCAATTGTCGACCATCGGGCCAGTGATCCAGCAGTCGGTCGAGTTTCTGCAACTCGGCCACTTCGGGAACATAGGTGCCACCGCATTGCTCGGCGGCCTCGATCGCATGCGCCTGGAGCCGATCCTGGCGAATACGTTCCGAGTTGGTGAACTCAGTCTGCACGGGCACAATCCGCGCCGCGCCCATTTCCGCTGCCTTTTCAACGATAAAGTCGGTGCGTGCCTTCTTAATCGGTGCAAAAAGCAGCCAAAGATCGGGTGGCATCTGCAGCGGTTTGGTCTGCTGTACACAGGCTAAAACCCCGGCGCGCTTGCCGGCCTGTTCCACGTCCGCCAGCCATTCGCCATCGCGGCTATTGAACAGCAGCACCTGTCCGCCCATGCCCAGGCGCATTACACCAAATAGGTAATGCGCCTGATCACGATCCAAAGGAACCGATTGCCCATCCCCCAAAGGGTGCTCTACATACAGTCTGATCTTTGCACTCATGAAAGCCTACATATGCAAGGCAATGCCCCAACACCAGATGGTCAGGTCTCAGACGCACCACAAGACAACTGGGTCGACCTGTATGCCCCGGCCTGGAGTCGCCCCTATCTGCGGCTAAGCCGTGCGGACCGACCCATTGGCACCTGGCTGTTGTTGATCCCCTGCTGGTGGGGTCTGGCGCTGGCGATCTTTGACGATCAAACTCCACGCCTGTTCGATCTGTGGATCGCTGTTGGCTGTGGTCTGGGTGCATTCCTGATGCGAGGCGCGGGCTGTACCTGGAACGACATCACCGACCGTGACTTTGATGGTCAGGTCGAGCGCACACGTTCGCGCCCCATCCCCTCGGGTCAGGTGAGTGTGAAGCAAGCCCTGTTCTGGATGATCCTTCAGGCGTTGCTGGGGCTGGCAATACTGCTGACATTCAATCGTGCTGCCATCGCGCTTGGTGTGCTGTCGCTATTACCTGTGGCGGTCTATCCATATGCCAAGCGGTTCACCTGGTGGCCGCAGGTGTTCCTGGGGCTGGCGTTCAATTGGGGCGCCTTGCTGGCATGGACAGCACACAGCGGCTCTCTGGGCGCGCCTGCGGTGCTGCTGTATCTGGCCGGGATCGCCTGGACGCTGTTCTACGACACCATCTATGCGCATCAGGACACCGAAGACGATGCGCTGATCGGGGTGAAATCCACCGCACGTCTGTTTGGCACGGATACCGCGCGCTGGATGAAGTATTTTCTGGTGGCCACCGTCAGCTTCATGGGGCTTGCCGTGATCGAGGCCGGTCTGCCCGACGCTTCGCTGTTTGCAATGCTTGTCGCTCTTGCAGGACCTTGGGCCATGGGGTGGCACATGGCCTGGCAACTGCGTGGATTGGACATTGAAGACAACGCAAAACTGCTGCAACTCTTCCGGGTGAATCGCGACACCGGCTTTATTCCGCTCATCTTCTTTTGCGCAGCCTTGCTCGCGTGATTGCACATAACGCGCTAGGAATGTAAGACATCCGCCAAAGACCGGACGGAAAACGACCCAAAGACATGCGCCTTCCCCTCTCGATTGTGGTCGCCCTGACCTTTGCCCTGGCCGCCGGGCTATGCCTTGTTGCTGCAAGCTTTGCCGTCACAACCGTCGAAGAGAATTCTGAAATCGTGGTACGCCGCGCCTTGGACCGCAACGGCCATGACTGGGCCGAGGTACAGGCCAACGGGTTGCAGGTCATCATGACCGGCACCGCAAAGGACGAGGCCACGCGGTTCAACGCCCTGACAGTGGTTGGGGACGAAGTCGATCCGTCACGTGTCATCGACGAGATGCGGATCGCACCATCGGCCGATCTGGCTCCGCCCCGCTTCTCAGCCGAGATCCTGCGCAATGACAGCGGAATTTCGATTATCGGCCTGATCCCCGCGCAGTCAGACCGGGACGAAATCATCGAAGAGCTGATTTCGCTGGCCGGCGAAGACAACGTCACTGACTTGCTGGAAACTGCTGACTATAGCGTGCCGGGTGGGTGGATCGACGCCATGGGGTTCTCGCTCAAGGCGCTGTCGATGCTGCCCCGATCCAAAGTTTCAGTGGCCGCCGGGCAGGTGTCGATCACTGCGATTTCGGACAGCGCCGAAGCCAAGAAACAGCTCGAGGATGCGCTAAATCGCGCGGCTCCTCCGGGTCTGCGGATTGGAATCGACATTGCTGCACCACGCCCTGTAATCACCCCGTTCACAATGCGGTTCCTGATTGACGAAACAGGTCCTCGGTTCGATGCCTGCTCGGCCCAGGATCGAATTGCGCAGGCCCGTATTCTGTCCGCAGCCCGTCAGGCGGGGATGGAGGGCTCGCCCTCGTGCACCATCGGCATGGGTGTTCCCTCACCACAGTGGGCCCGCGCCTCGGAGTTGAGCATCAGCGCCCTTGCGGAACTAGGCCAGGGCACCGTGACGATTGCGGATGCGGACATTACACTCGTTGCGGCTCAGGGGACCGACCAGGGGCGCTTTGACCGTGTTGTGGGCGAGCTTGAAGCCGAGCTGCCCGATGTCTTTGCCCTGCATGCGGTGCTGCCAGCACCAGAAATCTCCGATACCGCTGGTCCGCCGGAATTCACGGCAACGCTCAGCCCCGAAGGGTTGGTGCAGCTGCGCGGCCGCTTGAACGACGACAACCTGCGCCACATGGTCGACAGCTATGCCAAAGCTGCCTTTGGCACCGACGCTGTCTATACCGCTGCTCGCGTCGTACCTGATCTGCCGGCGTCGTGGCCGGTGCGTGTTCTGGCAGGGCTTGAGGCCTTGTCGATGCTGGCTAACGGCGCGCTTACCGTGACACCTGACAACGTGACTTTAAGCGGCGTAAGCGAGCAGGAAGATGCAAGCGCGCAAATTGCTGGCTTGCTGTCCGACAAGCTGGGCCAAGCGCAGACCTATGACCTGTCCGTCACCTATCGCGCGCCGCCCGAACCCAACGACAAGGCCCCCGACCCCGAGGTCTGTGAAGCCGAGATCGCCCTCGTTCAGGAAACGGGCAAGATCGCGTTTGAGCCCGGCTCGACCACCATCGCGGCAGCGTCTCTCGACACGATGAACAAGATCGCCGACATCCTGGACGCCTGCGGGCAGATCCGGCTCGAGATCCAGGGCCACACCGACAGCCAGGGGCGCGAAGAAATGAACCAGCAGCTGAGCCAGGCCCGCGCCCAATCGGTTTTGAACGAGCTGCGTTCACGCCGTATTTTGACGTCCAGCTACGTCGCCGTAGGCTATGGCGAGAGCCAGCCCATCGCAGACAACAAGACCGAGGACGGGCGCGAAGCAAACCGCCGGATCGAATTCCGGCTAATCCGGCCAGAGGCGTCGAACGAAGAGGCGTCGACGCTGGACGCCATCGCCGAAGAGGCGCCGAGCGAAGCGACAGAAACCGGTGCAACCGCGGAAGAAGACGCATCGCAAACGGACGCAGAGGACCAGTGACATGAACCGTACAGAATTCATCATCACCACCGCTATTATCCTCTTTGTGGCCTTTGCCATGGGATGGTTTGCCAATTGGCTGGTGCATCGCTTCACCCGTGTCAAACAAAGCGACGTTGCTGATCTGGATCGGATGAGCCAGGAACTGCACGAGGCCGAAGAGACCCGCGATCAGGCGATCACCTACTTGCAGCAACGCGAAGCGGAGCTGACCAACCAACTGACCCAGACCGAGGCCGAACTGAGCGCTGCAATGGACGGTTTGCGCGCCGCCCGCCAAGAGGCCGAAGAGCTGCGCGCGCGCGTGGGATGATCGGCCAGGTAGAGCGGTCAATCTCGGGTCTGCTCCCTCCCGCCGTCAATCGGTCGCCCGAAACGTCCTTTCGCTTTGGACAGAAACAGAAACCACAAGCGTAACCGCGCCGAGCCGACAGGCGAGGCGCCCGGCCCAAGTCCGCCAACGATTTCGGCGTAGCCGGGATCAGTGCGGGCGCGGGAGCCCCCCCTTGCTCGCTCCGTACGTCCGCTTGGAGAGCAAGGCGGAAACCGCCCGGGTTCGCTTAGATTTACCAGCGTTTCAGAGCGTCTTCGTCGGCATCCTTGGCCGCAACCCAATCCGCGCCAAGGCCAGTGATTTCCTTTTTCCAAAACGGCGCACGGGACTTGAGGTAGTCCATCAGGTACTCGGCCGCCTCGAACGCGTCCTTGCGGTGTGGCGCGGCCGTGGCCACCATCATGATCCGGTCCCCAGGTGCCAGGCGCCCGTGACGATGGATCACCAGCACATCACCTAGTGACCAACGCTCTTTCGCCTCGGTCGCGATCTTGGTCAGCGCCTTTTCCGTCATCCCCGGATAATGCTCGATTTCTATCACATCCAGATCACCCTGCGCCAAGTCGCGCACAACGCCTGTGAATGTGACGATCGCACCGTTGGCCGTGTCCGCCTCGGCAAAGGCGTTGGCCTCGGCCCCCAGATCAAAAGCCTCTTCCTGAACCGCGATCTTCACCGTCTCAGCCCCCTGTCATCGGCGGGAAAAACGCCACTTCGCGCACCCCTTCCAGAGACGCATCAAAATCCGACAATTCTTGATCCAGTGCAACGCGCAATGCGCTCAAATCGGAAAAGGCGACGTCATAACGCTCTTCACGTGCGCGCAACTCGTCCACCAGCTGCGCCACGGTGGTCGCGTTGGTCTCGACCTTTTCCTTGGGCAATCCGACACGCTCGCGCACCCAGGCGAAATACAAGATGTCCATGGCCTAGCCCTCTCTCACATGCGGCAACGCCTTGCGGTAATAATCCACCCCGGTGATCGCAGTCAGACCCGCCGCGATCCAGAGCAGGGCAAGACCAACCCACCAGCACAGCTCCATACCGGTGAGTTTCCACCGCAATCCCAAAAGGTCCTCTTCGCGGCCCGACAGGATATCGTCGATCATCTGAGGGTCCATGCCCCAAGCGCTCATTCCCAGATAGTGCTCGAACACACCCTGACCAAACAGAACCGCAATGGCGACCATCTGAGCCGTCGTCTTCCACTTTGCCAGATTGGTGACCTTCAGCGTTCCGGCCGTATCGCCCAGATACTCGCGCAGACCCGAAACAAAAACCTCACGAAACAGGATCAAGGTGGCGGGCAGCACCAGCCAGGGCGACATCGACGAATAGCCCACAATGACCATCAACGCGATGACCACCATTGCCTTGTCGGCAATTGGATCCAGCATCGCACCCAGTTTGGTTTCCTGTTTCCACGCCCGCGCCAGATAGCCATCGAACCAATCGGTGACCGCAGCTGTGACAAACAACGCAAGCGCAAACCAATCGGCATAGGGGCGTGTGAAATACAAAAACATAACCGCCACGCCGGGGGCGGCAATCAGACGAAGCACGGTCAGGATATTGGGCAAGTTCCACGTCATGGGCGGACCCTACATCGCGGGTTAGAAACATGAAAGGCGGGCTGCAAAAAATCTGACACCTGCGGCGGCAAAACTCAACCTCGGCCCTGTCCGGCCTGTCTTGGGCGTGCTAGCCGGGCTGCATGTTCGCCAAGGAGCCCACGATGAAGCCCCACATTCCCGTTGATCCCAAAGCCAACCTGATCGGCAGTGCCTGGATGGTTGTGGCCATGTTGGGGTTCGCGTTGGAAGATGCGATGATCAAGAGAGCAGCCGCCGACCTGCCGGTCTGGCAGGTGCTGGTGATTTTCGGCCTTGGCGGGGTGGCTGTGTTTGCAATGTGGGCTTGGGCCATCGGCGCGTCGTTGTTGCACCGCGATGTCCTGTCCCGCCCGATGAAAGTGCGGGTCCTGTTCGAGGTTCTCGGGCGGCTGTTCTATGTACTGGCACTGGCCTTGTCGCCTTTGTCGTCGGCCACTGTCATCTTGCAGGCCACCCCCCTTTTCGTGGTCGCAGGCGCCGCGCTCTTTTTCGGGGAAACCGTTGGCTGGCGCCGATGGGTGGCGATTGTGTTGGGCATGGCTGGCGTTGTTGTCATCATCCAACCAACCGGAGACAGCTTTTCGCCGCTCTCGATCCTGGCCGTACTTGGCATGCTGGGTTTTGCGGGACGGGACCTGGCCAGCCGCGCCGCGCCTGCCACTTTGGGCACCCAGGTGCTGGGGTTCTATGGCTTCCTGTCCATCGTCGTAGCCGGGTTCGGGTATCGGTTTTGGGAGGCCGCTCCTACCACGCCCATCAGCACGGCAACCGCGCTGTCCTTGGCCGGAGCCGTGACCATGGGCGTCATAGCCTATGCGTCCTTGATGAAAGCCATGCGAACTGGTGAAGTCTCGGCCGTAACCCCCTTCCGCTACACACGGCTGCTCTTTGGGATCGGCCTTGGCATCGTCCTGTTTGGGGAACGACCCGAGCAAAGCGTCTGGCTGGGCAGCTTGCTGATCGTGCTTTCAGGCCTCTACATCCTCTGGCGTGGTCGCCACACCACATCTAACCCTTAGGTCGGCAACAGTGGCGGGGATACTCCCGCCCGTCGTCAATGTTTCTGGCGAAACATCTCCTCCCGTTGGGCCAGGCTCACGCGGGCTTTGCCCGCATGAGCCTGGCCCCCTGCCGTCCGCAGGACGCAAGACCGACAGGTCGCGCAGAGAGTTCAGCCCTTGTCGTGGAAAAAGTCGTAAATCGTTTCCGCCAAGGCATCCGAAATCCCGTCCACTGCCTTGAGGTCTGCCAGATTAGCCCGGCTTACAGCCTTGGCTGAGCCAAAATGTGTGAGCAGAGCCCGTTTGCGGGTCGCCCCAACGCCAGGCACCTCGTCCAAAGGGGTGGCCCCGATGGCCTTTGCTCGTTTGGCGCGGTGCGTTCCGATAGCAAAGCGGTGCGCTTCGTCGCGCAAACGTTGGATGAAGTACAACACCGGATCATTGCGCTTCAAAGCAAAGGGGCGTTGACCGGTGCGGTGGAATTCTTCCTTGCCGTGATCCCGGTCGACCCCCTTAGCCACCCCCACCATCGGAATGTCTTCGACCCCGTGCTGTGCCATGATCTCATGTACCGCACTCACCTGCCCGGCCCCACCGTCGATCAGCAGCAAATCGGGCCACAGCCCCTTGTCGCGGTCCGGATCTTCCTTCAGCAGGCGGGTAAAGCGGCGATGCAACACCTCTTTCATCATGCCGAAGTCATCCCCCGGCGTCAGGTCATCTCCCTTGATGTTGAACTTGCGATAGGCGTTTTTCATCCACCCTTCTGGCCCGGCCACGATCATCCCACCAACAGCGTTGGTGCCTTGAATGTGCGAGTTGTCGTAGACCTCGATCCGTCCCGGTGGGCCATCCAGGTCGAACGCTTCAGCCACCCCTCGCAGCAGCTTGGCCTGTGTCGCGCTTTCCGACATGCGTCGCGCCAGTGACTCGCGCGCGTTGCGCAAGGCGCCCGCCACCAGCTCCTGTTTTTCGCCCCGCTGTGGCACCAGGATTTCGACCTTGCGGCCTGCCTTTTCGGACAGCGCCTCTTGCATCAGATCGGCGTTTTCGATGGCGTCCGACAGGATCAGCTGTCGGGGCGGTTCCTTGTTGTCATAGAACTGGCCCAGAAAGGCCTCCATCACCTCGGCCGGAGAGACATCCGCCCCCACGCGCGGATAGAAATCCTTGTTGCCCCAGTTCTGGTTGGCGCGAATAAAGAACACCTGAACACAGGCCTGACCGCTTTCCATATGCAGGCCGATCACATCCGCCTCGGTCACGCCGCGCGGGTTGATGCCTTGGCTTGATTGCACCTGAGTAAGCGCGCGGATGCGGTCGCGCAGGCCAGCGGCGCGTTCAAACTCCATCGCTTCTGATGCAGCCATCATCTGCTCGGCCAACTCCTCTTGCACTTTTGTGGAGCGGCCAGACAGGAAGCGCTCGGCATCCTTGACGCTCTCGCGATACTCATCTTCCGAGATCAGCCTCACACAGGGACCAGAACAACGCTTGATTTGGTAGAGCAGGCAAGGCCGCGTGCGGCTGTCGAACATGGAATCCGAGCAGTTGCGCAGCAGGAACGCCTTTTGCAGCTGGTTAAGCGTCCGGTTCACTGCGCCAGCACTTGCGAAGGGACCGAAATAGGCGCCCTTCTGCTTCTTCGCGCCGCGGTGTTTCTTGATCTGCGGAAAGTCGTGATCCTTGGCCACCAAAATGTTGGGAAAGCTTTTGTCGTCCCTGAGCAGCACGTTGTATTTGGGCTTGAGCTGCTTGATCAGGTTCTGCTCCAGCAGCAGTGCCTCGGTCTCGGTCCGCGTTGTCAGGAACATCATCGAGGCCGTGTCGCGGATCATCCGCTCGATCCGGCCTGAGTGGCCGGGACGAGAGTAATTCGACACCCGCGCCTTGAGGTTGCGCGCCTTGCCGACATAGAGCACGCGACTTTCCGCATCGAGCATCCGGTAAACACCAGGCGAATTGTCCAATGTCCTGAGATACCCCTGAATGCAGGCGTATCCAGTGGTTGTTGCTTCGTCGGTGGGGGTGCGCGCGTCGGTCATGTCACTGAAATATGATTCTCTGGCTCTGGCTGCAATCTCGGGACGTTCGGATCAAGAGAAAACAAATCCACGATTCCTGTGGATAAGTATGGAGATATCTTTCACCCAGGTGCAGAAACCCGTTTAAAACTAGGCGCTCCGCTTGTTTGCACAAAAAATAGGCACAAACATAACATATTGATTTATATGAAATCTTTTTGCATCGCGTAGCAAGGCCATGAAAACAAAGACATTTTTGTAACGCTTTGGTAACAGTTTTGGGAGCGGTGCAAAACTTGCACGCCGAAGGCTCATTCTGGGCCTAGAACGTCCGGTGTTTTCCACCCCAGATGCTGCCCGCCATCCACACAGAGAATCTGCCCGGTGACCGCAGGCGCATCCAGGAAATAGCCCAAAGCGGCGGTGATATCTGCGGGGTTTGCGCCCCGCCCCGAGATCGTGTTGGCCCGCTGCACGGCAAAGTGCTCGGCGGTTTGACGGTGTCCTTGCACGGTCGGCCCTGGCCCGATGGCGTTGACGCGAATGGCCGGTGTCAGCGCTTGCGCAGTTGTGCGCGTCAAAGCCCAGAGACCCATCTTGGCCAGGGTATAGGTCATGAATTCGGGCGTCAGCTTGTTTACCCGCATGTCGACCATGTTCAGGATCAGACCCGTCGCAATAGGCTCACCATTCTCATCCGTAGACGCCTGCAGCCCCTGATCCGCCATGGCTTGCGTCAGCACAAACGGCGCACGAAGGTTGCTTTCCATGTGGCGATCCCAACCGGCGCGGGTCGCGCTTGCGATTGTATCGTATTCAAAGATCGACGCGTTGTTGACAAGACATGTGATCGGACCGCCCAAAGCTTTGGTCGCGCGCGGCAACAGGGCCTGAACCTCTGCCTCGTTCAGCAGATCGGCCTGCAGGGCGATGGCCCTGCGGCCTTTGGCCTGGATCTCGGCCACGGTATCCAGCGCGGATTGCTCGGACGAGGCATAGTGCACTGCCACGTCATACCCGCGATCCGCCAAATAAAGCGCCATTGCGCGGCCCAGCCGGATGCCAGCCCCCGTAACCAAACAACGTTTCATCGCAATTCCCTTTCGACAGCTGTCTTAGACAAGCACCGCGATCACATAGGTGAAATAGAGGACCGACAGGATTACCCCCCAGATGCGGGTGATATCACGCTTGAAGAACACAAACGGGATCAACAGCAACGATGCACCCAGCATGACCCAAAGGTCGAACTCCAGGAACTCCTCGTCCACGGGAATGTCCCCGACAAACAGTGTTGTAAGCCCAACGATGGCCAGCAGGTTGAACATGTTCGACCCAATGACATTGCCCAGCGCCACATCGGCCTGCCGACGCAGCGCGGCCATGACCGTGGTGGCAAGTTCAGGCAAAGAGGTTCCAACCGCAACCAGCGTCAGACCAATCACCGTCTCGCTCACCCCATAAGTCCGCGCAATGATCGAAGCGTTGTCGACCAGCAGATGCGCGCCCATGGGTAGACCAATCAACCCAAGGATCAGATAAATCCCGATCCGCCAATAGGGCATGTTCGGGTCCGCATCTTCCAAGCCATCCAGTTCTTCTTCGTCTTCATCGACGCAGCCTTGCCTGCGATGCGCACGCGCCTGACGAAAGGCGTTCAGCAGCACCAGCGCCAATGCGGCAAGAAGAATCAAACCGCTCCAAACCGTGAATGTTCCGCAAAACGCCAACGCGATGAACAGCACTGTGGCGATCAACATGAACACATAGTTGCGGCGCGTGTTGCATTCGCTGGTGTGCAAGGTTGCCAACAACGCGGGGATGCCCAACACCAGCAGAATATTCGCCGTGTTCGACCCCACAACGTTACCCAAGGCAATCCCGGGCGCGTTTTCCTTGACCGCCTTGATCGCGATCAGCAACTCGGGCGCCGAGGTGCCAAAAGCCACGATTGTCAGGCTGACGATCAGGGCAGGAACACCCAGACGCAGGCTAAGGTTCACCGCGCCACGTACCAGGGCATCACCGGCCAGAAGCAGGATGACCAGGCCCAGACACGAGAGAATCCAGGGCATCATTTTTTGCCTCCATGGCCGCAGCCGCAGGGGCCTTTGCCGATCTTGTAACGACCGCATTTGCGACATTTGGCCGAAGCAAGGCGCTTGCCGCCGGGCAACCAGTGCAACTTGCCGAACATGGCCAGCACGACCATGAACACCAGAAATATCGCGACGATCTTGATTATCATGTCAGAGGCCGAACCGCGCGTATGCAGCGCGCTCCTCTATCCCCGCAACCGCATCTTGTACCACCGAAGCGCCAAAGCGCGACCAGAACGGCTTGCGCAGTCCATAGCGACGGAACCGCACCTTGTCCCCGAACCGTTCCTGCATTTTGGGTTTCAGATGCGCGATCCCGTCGATCAGCCCCAGTTCGGTCGCCTTGCGCGCCAACCAGATCTCACCTGTGAACAGGTCCGTCTCGGTGCTCAGCTTGTCGCCACGTCGGGATTTGACGTGGTCAATGAAATTGCCGTGGATGTCGTCCAGAACGCCCTTGAGGCGTTCGACGTCTTCCTTTTTTTCCGGGCTGAACGGGTCAAGCATGGATTTCGACTGCCCGGCCGTGTGAACGCGCCGTTCGAATCCCTGGCGCGCCAGAAAGATATGCGCGCCGAACCCGGCCGAAATCACGCCAATCGAACCCAGAACCGAACTGTCATCGGCCCAGATTTCATCCGCCGCCGCCGCCAGCCAATAGCCGCCCGATGCAGCTACATCCTCGACAAAGGCGAACACGGGGATGTCCAGCTCATCTGACAGCCGCCGAATGCGCGCACCGATCAGAGAGCTTTGAACGGGTGACCCGCCGGGGGAGTTGATTTCCAAGGCTACCGCAGCCGGTTTACCCTTGCGAAACGCCTTTTCCAGAACAGGCGCCAAAGAGGTATCGTTCAACGCGCCGCGCCCGGCCATACCAATGGCACCAGACAGACGCACAACAGCCACCATGGGCGGCTTTTTGAAAAACGGCAGGCTCAGCTTCATGACAGCCGATGTAGATTGCCACCTGCCGACAAACAAGACGCAGGCCGGGACAGAAACGCGACGGCAACAAATTTCCCACAATTCACGGGCAAAATTGCAACGACGCCAATCGGCGTCAGTTGCGATATTTTCCATACCTGCTTGAGTCTACGCCGCGTTCAGCTGCGGATGCGCCAACCTGTTCGGAAAATCAGCCAGATGATCCCAAGGCACAACATCGTGAACCCAAGGATAGCCAGCAGGCTCAGCCCGATCGGTACATCCGCAATGCCGAAGAACGACCAGCGGAAACCCGAGATCAGATAGACCACCGGATTGAACAGCGTGACGGTCTGCCAGATGGGCGGCAACATCGAGATGGAATAGAACGATCCGCCCAGAAAGATCAGCGGTGTTACGATCAGAAGGGGCACCAATTGCAACTGTTCAAAGCTCCCGGCCCAGATGCCGATGATGAAGCCCAACAAGGCAAAGCTCAGGCAGGTCAGGACCAGAAACGCCAGCATCGCAAAGGGATGCTGAATGCTTACATCCACAAACAGCATCGACGTCGCCAGAATCACCACACCAATAAACAGCGCCTTGGTTGCCGCCGCCCCGACATAGCCGCAGACGATTTCAAGGAAATTCACTGGAGCCGAGAGCAGCTCATACACCGTGCCGATGAATTTCGGGAAATAGATGCCGAATGAGGCGTTCGAAATGGATTGCGTGATCACAGACAGCATGATCAGACCCGGCACGATGAACGCACCATAAGATACGCCCTCGACCTCTTGGATGCGGCTGCCAATGGCAGCCCCAAACACCACGAAATAGAGCGATGTGGAAATCACGGGCGAGATAAAGCTCTGTGCCAAGGTGCGGAAGAACCGCGCCATTTCGAACCGATAGATGGATGCGATTGCGGTCCAATTCATGCCCGTTCTCCTGAAACCAGATCGACAAAGATGTCTTCAAGGCTGCTTTGGCGGGTCTGTACGTCGTTCAACACCAACCCGGCTTGCGCCACATCGTTAAGGAGCGCCGTGATCCCGGTCCGTTCAGCCCGCGTGTCATAGGTGTACAAAAGCGCCTGCCCGTCCCGGATCAGGGTCAGATCATGATCAGCCAGCGAAGCAGGAATGTCCGAGATCGCCTCGGTCAATTCGACCTCAAGCTGTTTTTTGCCCATTTGGGCCATCAGCGCATCTTTGTCCTCGACCAGCAGGATCTGACCGCTGTTGATCACGCCAACGCGGTCGGCGATGGCTTCTGCCTCTTCGATGTAGTGGGTGGTCAGGATGATCGTCACGCCGCCCTTTTTCAGTTCGGCCACGATTTCCCACATGTCCTTGCGCAGCTCGACATCGACACCGGCGGTGGGTTCGTCCAGAAACAGGACGCGCGGCTCATGTGCCAGTGCCTTGGCGATCAGCACCCGACGTTTCATTCCGCCCGACAGTTCCTTGGTCGCATTCTTGCGTTTGTCCCAAAGCGACAGCTTGCGCAGGATCTGTTCCAGCAATGCATCATTGCGCGGCTTGCCAAACAGGCCCCGAGTAAATCGCACCGTGTTCCAAACCGTTTCAAACGGCTCAAGGTTGATCTCTTGCGGCACCAAACCGATCATCTGTCGCGCTGCGCGATAGTCGGCTTGGATGTCATGGCCACCCACGCTCACCGTCCCCGAAGTGGGGGTGATGATGCCGCAAATGGTCGAAATCAAAGTGGTCTTGCCAGCGCCATTTGGCCCCAGCAGCGCGAGGATTTCGCCCTCGCGAATATCAAGCGAGACACCTTTGAGCGCCTCGAACCCACCGGCATAGGATTTGCGCAGGTCTGTGATGGACAGGATGTTTGACATGACTGCTCCGTTGTTTCGGGCGCAACCCTAGTCGTGGCCCCAAAAAAGGAACAGGGCGCAGGCGCACAGGCCCCTGCGCGCGGATGCAGAGTTAATCGCGCCCCCTCAGCTTGCCCAGCCAGGACTTCTTTTCTTCACCGGTCTCTTCGCCTGCCTCATCAGCAGGCCCTTCAAGCTGCTCTTGCAGGTTGGCAAAGAACTGATCCGCCATCTTCTTGGCAAAGCCGTCGATCAACCGGCTGCCCAATTGCGCCAGCTTGCCGCCCACCTTGGCCTCAACGTCATAGGCCAGCTCGGTTCCGCCCTCGACCGGGGTCAGGGATACGCTAGCGCCCCCTTTGGCAAAGCCGGCGGCGCCGCCCTTGCCCTCGCCCGCGATGTTCAGGCTCTGGTTCTCGACCATATCTGACATGGTCACGGCCCCTTTGAACGTGGCTTTGACCGGGCCCACCTTTTGCACCACCGTCGCCTCATACCCGTCCTGCGGGTTGCCGCTCAGCTCTTGCGCGCCGGGAACACAGGCCTTGAGCACGTCGGGGTTCAGCAAGGCCACATAAACTGCTGCGGGTTCCGCCTTGATCACGCGCTTGTCGCTCATCTGCATGGGTCTGTGCTCCTTGGTGCGGGTCGATGGGTCATCAATGTCTAATCCAGCCAAACATAGCCGCCAACCCCACGAAGGCCAGCTATCAAAACAGAGATAGACAAACGTCCGATCTGTGATAGCGGTGGCAACAAGCCACAGGGCAATTCACCGGCCCTGTCGTTTTGGAGCACCACATGTCAGCGTCACCAGCGACCCGCCCCGGCGTGGGCATTGCCTTTATTCTGGTCGGAATGTTCGCGATCTCGATCAACGACATGCTGATCAAACAGCTTTCAGGCGGCTATCCCTTGCATCAAACGGTGTTCTTGCGTTCGTCGATTGGCATCATGCTGTCGATGGTCTTTCTCTACTTCGAGGGTGGCGTTTCTTTGCTCAAGACCCGCCACCCCACCCTCCACATCATCCGATGCTTGATGGTCGTTGCCTCGAATATGAGCTTTTTCGTGGCTCTTGCGACACTGCCACTGGCGGATGTTACCGCGTTGTTTTTTGCAGCCCCCCTGTTCATCACCGTCCTGTCGATCCCGGTTTTGGGAGAGAAGGTCGGAGTTATGCGCCTGTCGGCTGTTGTTGTCGGCTTTGCAGGGGTGATCCTGATGCAACGCCCGTGGGAGGGCAGCGACAGTGCCACCGCAGACCGTATCGTGCTGTTGCTTCCGGTTCTTGCGGCGCTGACTTATGCCATCAACCAGGTGATGACCCGCAAGTTGGGGGCCACGACCAAAGCCTCTGCGCTTGCCGTCTATATCCAAGGCATGTTCATCATCGTCTCGGTTGGCTTCTTCGTATTTGCTGGGGACGGGCGCTATGCTGAGGGGCTGGAAAACGCCAGCTGGGTCTTTCTACTGCGGGCATGGGTCTGGCCGGAAACGCAGGATTGGTATCTGTTCATCGGACTTGGGTTGAACTCGGGAATTGTCGGCTATTGTCTGGCCCAAGCCTATCGCATGGCCGATGCAGCCACTGTGGCACCGTTCGAGTACATAGGGCTGCCGCTGGCCGTGTTTTGGGGTTGGCTGTTTTGGTCCGAGTTTCCCGCACCTGCCGTATGGGTTGGTATGGCGATGATCATGGGGTCCGGCCTTTTTGTCTTCCTGCGTGAGAAACAAAAAGCACGCCGCGTGGCCCGGGCCGAGATCAAGGGCCGCTACTGAACGCCACGTCGTATCAGCAGATGCTTGCATTCGGACGGGCGCGCAGGAACCTTGCGCCCAGGGAAGAGGGAGCAACACACATGCTGAACGGCATCCGTATCATCGAAATCGAAGGGCTTGGGCCAGGCCCCTTTGCCGCCATGCTGCTGGCCGATCTGGGCGCCGATGTGATCGTGGTGCACCGAATGGGCGGTGCCGTGACCCCGGGCATGCCCGAACGTTCGCTCTTGGATCGTGGCAAACGGTCGATTGCGCTTGACCTCAAGGATGCCGATGACCTGGAAACGCTCAAGGCGTTGATCGCCACCGCCGACGGGCTGATCGAAGGGTTCCGTCCCGGCGTGATGGAAAAGCTTGGGGTCGGTCCGGAAGTATGCCACCTGGTGAACCCGCGCCTGGTCTTTGGCCGCATGACCGGCTGGGGCCAATCCGGCCCGCTAGAGACGGTGGCAGGTCACGACCTGAATTACATCTCGCTTTCGGGTGCGCTCTGGTACGGCTCAGCCCCTGGCGACGCGCCACAAACGCCCGCCACACTGGTGGGCGACATCGGCGGTGGGGCGATGTATCTGGTTGCAGGCCTGCTGGCGGGCATCCTGAATGCGCGTACCACCGGCGAAGGGACCGTGGTCGACGCCGCCATCTACGACGGCTCGGCCCATATGATGAACCTGCTCATGAGCCTGCGCCAAACCGGCAACCTGTCCGGCACGCGCGGACGCAGCCTGCTCGATGGCCCACACTGGAGCCGCACCTACCGCTGCGCAGACGGGGGTTACATGACAGTGCAATGCCTCGAGCCAAAGTTCTACGCGCTTTTCCTGGACCTCATGGGCCTCGCAGATGACCCCGACTTCCAGCAGCAATACAACCCCAAACTCTGGCAAACCCTGACCGACCGCCTGACAGGCCTATTTGCCAGCCATCCGCGCGATCACTGGGCCGAGATTTTTGTGGGAACCGATGCCTGCGTTGCCCCGGTTCTCAGCCCCGAAGAGGCGCAATCCCACCCGATGAACGCCGCCAGACAAACCTGGCAGGCCCCCGATGACACATTGCAAGCCGCTGGCGCCCCGCGGTTCTCAAACTACGAATGGTCGCCACGCCCCAGCCCAAAACGTGGCGAGCACGATGCCGACATCCGCGCCAGCCTGAAAGGCTGACGTCCTTCTTTCTTCTTGGTGAAAATACGGCGGGGGAGTCGCAAAGCGACGGGGGCAGAGCCCCCTATCCGCGCGCCCCTTCGCGCACGGTGTCGATCATCAACTGCACGTTGGCGGGATCAGCATCCGGTGTGATCCCGTGACCCAGGTTGAAGATATGCGGCCCACCTGAAAACGCCTTTACGATCGCGCGCGTCTCATCGATCAGATCCTGACCGCCTGTCACCATGTGGCGCGAGGCCAGGTTGCCCTGCACGCAACCGTCAACCTGAACGTTCCTAGCGGCCCACTCGGGCGAGACGGAATTGTCCAGCGCAACGCAATCGACACCGGCCGCCCTGGCAAAACCCACGTATTTATCACCCGCTTCGCGCGGGAACCCAATGATCGGAATATGCGGATACCGCTTTTTTAGTGCCGCCGTTATCACCCGGGCGGGCTCCAACGCGTATTTGTCGAATGCTTCGCCCTTGAGCGACCCAGCCCAGCTGTCAAAGATCTTGACCACTTCTGCGCCCGCCTCGATCTGCATTGAAAGGTATTCAATCGTCGCTTCGGTGATCCGCCCAAGCAACGCCTCGAACACAGCCGTGTTCCCCTCGCGCAGCGCATGCGCCGGGCCTTGGTCCGGGGTGCCCCGCCCTGCGATCATATAAGTTGCAACGGTCCAGGGCGCGCCCGCAAAGCCGATCAATGTGGTCTCGGACGGCAACTCGCGCGACAGGATGCGGACGGTTTCATAGATCGGGTTCAGGGTCTCGTGAATGTCACTGGTCGGTTTAAGCGCGTCGAAATCTGCTTGAGACGTGATGGTCGACAGGCGCGGACCCTCGCCAGTGACAAACCACAGATCGGCCCCCAAGGCCTGCGGAACCAGCAGAATGTCGGCAAAAAGAATCGCGGCGTCAAAGCCATAGCGACGTATCGGCTGTAGCGTCACTTCGGCGGCCAATTCAGGGTTGTAGCAAAGCGACAGAAAATCCCCAGCCTGTGCGCGGGTCGCACGGTACTCGGGCAGATAGCGCCCGGCCTGCCGCATCATCCAGATCGGCGGCACATCCTGTACCTCACCCGCCAACGCCTGCAGCAGTTTCTTTTGTTCGGCCATGCTCATCCCCATTTGCGTTTAGACACCCGGTTCTGCCTTTGGCGGCAATTTGTCAAGCAACGCCCCCATTGTCAGGGCAATGTGACGCGACTAAAGCAGGGGGTATGACAGCACAGCTTCCTACCCCCGCGTCCCCGCTCAAGATCGGCACCCGTGGCTCTCCTCTGGCCTTGGCCCAGGCCTATGAGACCCGCAATCGGCTGATGGCCGCGCATGACCTGCCCGATGACGCGTTTGAGATCGTGGTGATCACAACCACCGGCGACAACCGCGCCATGATCGACGCAGATAGACCGCTCAAAGAGATCGGCAACAAGGGGCTGTTCACCAAGGAAATCGAAGAGGCGATGGTACGGCGCGACATTGACATCGCCGTGCATTCGACCAAGGACATGCCGACCGTGCAACCGGCCGGGCTGATCCTGGATACCTTCCTGCCGCGCGAAGATGTGCGCGACGCGTTCATCTCACCCGGCGCATCCTCGATTGCCGATCTGGTGACAGGCGCGACTGTTGGAACCTCGTCCCTGCGCCGTCGGGCACAACTGCTGAACCGGCGGCCCGACCTGAAGGTGGTGGAATTCCGCGGCAACGTGCAGACCCGCCTGAAAAAGCTGGCCGATGGCGTGGCCGAATGCACGTTCCTTGCGCTTGCAGGCCTCAACCGGTTGGACATGGCCGACGTGCCCGCGACTGCGATCGCCCCCGAAGATATGCTGCCTGCCATTGCCCAAGGTGCGATCAGCATCGAACGCCGCGTCGACGATAATCGCACCGCCGATCTGCTGGCCACCATCCATGACCATGAGACCGAGCAGCGTCTGAACGCGGAACGTGCCTTTTTGGCCGCGCTCGATGGCTCTTGCGAAACCCCCATTGCCGGGCTGGCCGAGATTGATGGCACCACCCTGCGTCTGCGCGGCGAGGTGCTGCGCCCGGATGGGTCCGAAGTGATCCGTGATGATCAAACCTGCGCAGTCGAAGACGGTGCCAAACTGGGACGCGAAATGGCCGCCAAACTGCTGGCACAGGCGGGCCAAGGGTTTTTCGAATGGCGGTCGTAACGTCACAGAAGTTGTGACGCCGCGCCGAATTTGACAGACTGTCTTGGCGTTGGGACCGTCGAAAGGACGGAGGAGGACCCACCATGACACCTGGAAAGGCGTATCTGAGCACCGAAGAAATCCGCCCGCTGGCCGAGCGGTCGGACGCCATGGGCGTCTGGCTGACGTTGCATTGCTGGGGCACGATTGCACTGGCTTTGGCACTCTTTGGACTTTGGTCCAACCCTGTGACATTCCTGATTGCGGTCATCGTGATTGGCTCGCGCCAGCTTGGCCTGGCGATCCTGATGCACGAGGCCGCACACAATGCTCTGTTCAAAAGCCGCAAGCTGAATGACCTGGTTGGCGAATGGCTCTGCGGACGCCCGATCCTGGCCGAGTTGGCCGCTTACAGGCACTATCACCTGACCCATCACCGTTTCACGCAGACGGACAAAGACCCCGATTTGGTTTTGTCGTCCAAGTTCCCGACTTCGCATGCATCACTCAAACGCAAGTTCAGCCGCGATCTGACCGGTCGCACCGGGTCCAAGCAGCTGTTGGGTCAGATCATGAGATCTTTCCAATTGGCAGGCGACAAAGAGGCGATGGAATCTGCGGCCTCGGATTTCGCGCAAAGTTTCAAAGCCCCGCAGTTTTGGAAATCGATGCCCGTGTTCATTGGCGTCATGGTCATTATGGGCCTGATCGGTGATTGGTGGTGGGGGCTGGCCTTTTGGCTGCTGCCCTACTTGACCTGGTTCCAGTTTGTCCTGCGCGTGCGCAATATCGCCGAACACGGTGCAACCGAGCAATCCGAGAACCCCTTGCAGAACGTGCGCACGACGATGGCCGGGCCGCTGGCGCGGTTGCTGGTGGCGCCTTATTGGGTCAACTATCATCTTGAACATCACATGGTCATGCATGTGCCCTGCTATAACCTGCCCAAGATGCATGAGGCCCTATTGGGCAAAGGGCTTGGCCCCCAGATGAAGACCGCCGACAGTTATGGCGCCTCGCTGCGCGAGGCCGGATGGCGATCTGCATAGGGCGATAAACTCCGCTCACGTATTTGCGGGGTTTCTGGTCGCGCGCCGCAATCAGATTATGATCTTGAGGTACGCTAGTACTCAGTTTTCGAAAGGTAACACCCATGCGTATCAGAACATCGCTGCTGCTGGCCGCGGCCTTGATTGCCCCCACCTTGGCCGCCGGATTTCAGGCCATAAACCGGTTCGAGGTCTACCCCGTCAACAAAAGCGGCGTCTTCGAAGTGGTGAACCGCCACGGCTCGGCCCCCAAGGATTTCTGGTGCGGTGCTGGCGATTACGCCATTCGCGTATTGCGCAGCAGCGCAACCCAACGCATCTACCTGGTGCAACCGGTAGGGCCTGCGGTAACGGTTCAAGGCCGCAAAGGCGTTCAGTTCGCGCTGAACC
This sequence comes from Falsiruegeria litorea R37, assembly GCF_900172225.1. Lineage (NCBI taxonomy): Bacteria > Pseudomonadati > Pseudomonadota > Alphaproteobacteria > Rhodobacterales > Roseobacteraceae > Falsiruegeria > Falsiruegeria litorea. The sequence continues at coordinate 33,621 of NZ_FWFO01000004.1, read as the reverse complement.
CACCGCAGGGGGCCGACACATCGACGGGATACTCGGTTTCCGTAAAGAAAGTCGGGGACAACATGCCCGCGCATATGGCCCAGAACTATTGTTATGACCGCATCGAAGACGAACTCTGGCCCTGGTAAACGCCGGATTGTAAACCTTGGCGGCTCCTGAACGGAACAGGGGCCCCAAACGCCACCCGCCGAGCGAAGCGAGGCCCGGCCCAACCGGAGACGGGCATCTTTGATGCACGATCGACGGGCGGGAGCCCCCCCCCCTGCCCCCGAACCACTACAGAACGTTCAGGTGAAGTTTAAACCCACTTTGCCAAGGGTGGCAGGCTCATCAGCACGGCATCCGGGTCGTGGCCGGTCTCAAGACCAAACTTGGTGCCCCGGTCATAGACAAGATTGTATTCGGCATAGAGCCCGCGATGCACCAGCTGTGCATCCTTGTCCGCATCGGAAAACGCCATTTCGCGCCGACGCTCGACCAACGGCACAAAAGCAGGCAGAAAGGCGCGCCCGATGTCCTGAGTCAGCTCAAAGTCCGCCTGCCAGTTGTCGGTGCAGTAGTCGTCCATAAAGATACCACCAACACCCCGCGCCCGTTTGCGGTGCGGGATATAGAAATACTCGTCCGCCCATTCCTTGAGCCGCGGATAATGCGCCAGCCCGTGCGGGTCGAGGTGACGCTTCTGCTCGGCATGGAAATGTGCGGTATCCTCGTCGTATTCCAGACAGGGGTTCAAATCCGACCCGCCGCCGAACCACCAGGCATGTGGTGTCCAGAACATGCGCGTGTTCATATGCACCGCAGGCACGTGGGGGTTGCGCATGTGAGCCACCAGAGAGATCCCGCTGGCCCAGAACCTCGGGTCCTCTTTCATGCCGGGGATGCCCTTTCGTGCCGCCATGGCTGTCTGCGCGCGCTCGCCAAGTGTGCCGTGCACCTCAGAGACGTTTACACCGACTTTTTCGAACACTCGCCCGCCGCGCATGACGGACATCAACCCGCCGCCTGCGTCCGATCCGTCATCGGCCATGCGTTTGGTCGGGGTCACCTCGAACCGGCCGGGCTCCATCTCGGAGAAGGGGCCTGTGGAATGGCTCTCTTCCAGCGCTTCAAAGCAAGCGACAATCTCATCACGCAGGCTGCGAAACCATGCGGCGGCGGTGGTTTTTTCTGTCTCGAACATGAGGCTCTTTTTCTTAGTGTGCTGCGGCGCCAACGGGATCGAGCAACGTGCGTCCCCCGTCCAGTGTCAGGATCTGTCCCGTCATGAAGGCGGACGCGTCCGAGGCCAGAAACTGCGCTGCCTCAGTCAATTCTGTCGGCGAGGCGATCCGTGACAGCGGGGTGTGGTTTTCGATATCGGTCCGCGCGTCGCGGTTGTCCTTGAGCGCGTTCTGCAACGACGCGCTCATGACCGAGCCCAGCGCGATAGAATTCACCCGGATGCGGTTCGGCGCCAGGGCCACCGCCAGCGACCGGGTCATCTGATCCAATGCAGCCGATGACACCGAATACCCAAGTAACTCGGGGTGCGTGCGTCGCGCAGCTATAGAGGACAGGTTGATGATCGAGCCTGCCGTGCCTTCGTCCTGATCCTCGGACTGCTTGATCATGCGCTTGGACACTAGCTGGCTCAGCCGCAGGGCAGGAAAGAGGTTCTGATCCAGCAATGTGCGGACCGAGGCATCGTCTGCATCCAGTGGGTCCGACGGGGCCACTTGACGCGCGCCATTTACCAACACGTCAATCTGATCAAAGGCATCCAATGTGGCCGACAGCAGATTGGCAATCGTCAGTTTTTCACGCAGATCTCCTGCGAAATAGCGCACATTCCCTTCATCCGCCTGTTCGCCCAATTCACTGATCAGGCTTTTCTCGTCCATGTCCGCGAACATGACGTTTGCGCCCATTTCAGCAAAATGGCGCCCGATGGCCAGACCAATGCCATTGGCAGCGCCGGTGACGATTGCGGTTTTGCCTGCGATGGAAAAGGACATCCGAATCCTCCTGGTTTGAGCCCACGTTAGCGGCGATCAGCGCCGGGTGCGAGCAGGACGGGTGGCGTGCAGGATTTTGAACCGATTGTCGCCTGCGACTTCGTTGACCTGCCCGAATAGCTCGGTCAGCGCGGCCTCGTAAGAAAGGTGGCGGTTGGCCACCAGCCAAAGCTGCCCCGAAGGCGCCAAGAGACGCGCAGCCGTAGCGATGAATCCGCGCCCCAGCGCCGGATCAGCCGCACGGGATGTGTGAAACGGAGGATTGGTGACAACTGTGTCCACAGGCTCGGCCGCCCGCCAATTCAGTGCATCTGCCCAGTGAAATCGTGCGCGTGAATCGGTGATGTTTGCCCGCGCACAGGCAAGTGCAGTTTGGTCGGCCTCGACCAGATCCAGCTGTTCGACTTTGGCGTTCTTCAGGACCTGGGCGGACAGAAATCCCCACCCGGCGCCCAGATCAACCACCCGACGGCCCAGCTTGTCCGGCAAGGCCTGTGACAGCAGGGCCGAAGCAGGATCAATGCCATCGGCCGAGAAAACACCTGGCGCGGTTTGGAACCCGTCGACAACCTGGGGTCCGGGCGCGATCCAATCAGAAAAATCAGACTCTTGCCCGCGAAACCAGAAAATCTTGCCATGTGCTTTGGAAATCGGGCCAGACACATCAACCCGCTTGCGGATGTCCTTGATCAGGCTGTCGATACCATCTGTCTTGGCCCCGTCGATCACCACCCAGCCTGAACACCGCAGGCAGGCCCGCGCCACAAGATCCCGGGCCAACGCCTTGGCGCGCGACACAAAGACAATCGCCAGATCGCAGGCGTCATCGCTGTCGGGTACACAGGCAAAACCCTGCGCCTGAAAATGATCGTGAAACGGTTTGAAGGGCTGCACGATCTGCGCGGTCTTGGGCAACACGCCCAGATCGTGATCCGGGGTCGGCAAAACGACCGAGATAGCATCACACGGCAGCAGATCGCCCGAATCGAGCGCCAGAGACAAGCGGACAGACATCGGCGCGCCTTACTCTTCGCGTTCCATGGTACATTGCAACGGGTGCTGGTGACGGCGGGCGAAATCCATCACCTGGCCCACCTTGGTCTCGGCAATCTCGTGACTGAACACGCCAACCACGGCGACGCCTTTCTTGTGGACCGTCAGCATGATCTCGAACGCTTCGGCATGTGTCATACCGAAAAACCGTTCCAAAACATGGACCACAAACTCCATCGGGGTGTAGTCGTCGTTCAGCAGCAGCACCTTGTACAGCGGCGGACGCTTGGTCTTGGGCCGGGTTTCGACAATCACCGAGGTGTCGCTGTCGTCGCCTGGGTTGTCCGACATCATCAAGGGTTGTAGCAACATCGCGCAGAACAGTCCGGTTGGGGAGTTGGTTTGGTATAGTGGCTTATATAACCTTCCATCGGGTTTAGAAAAGGGAAAGCGAACAGGTGTCAACGGATCGTAAACTCACCACTGTTGGTTTCGATGCCGACGACACCCTTTGGCACAACGAACGCTTCTTTCGCCTGACTCAGGATCGCTTTGCCGAATTGCTGGCCGAGCATGCCCAACCCGACCATCTGGCCGACCGTCTGCTTGAAGCCGAGCGCCGCAACATCGGGCACTATGGCTATGGTGTGAAAGGGTTCGTGCTGTCGATGATCGAAACCGCGATTGAGGTGACCGAGGATCGCGTGCCCGCCTCTGTCATCCGCGAATTGATTGAGGCTGGACAGGACATGCTGGACCACCCAATCGAGTTGCTTCCACACGCCGAGGCAACGGTGAAAGCAGTGGCTGAAACCCACCGCGTCCTGTTGATCACCAAAGGCGATTTGTTGGATCAAGAACGCAAGCTTGCACAATCGGGCCTTGGCGATCTGTTCGACGGTGTCGAGATCGTGAGCGAAAAGACACCCGCATCCTACGCGGCGATCTTTGCCCACCATGGTCATGGTCCCGAGCATGCGATGATGGTTGGCAATTCCATGCGCTCGGATGTTGTTCCCGCGATCGAGGCCGGCGGATGGGGAGTATACGTTCCGCACGGACTGACCTGGGAAATCGAACATGCCGAAGCCCCTGTGAAGGAACCCCGGTTTCGCGAATTGGAAGACCTGGGCGGTTTACCCGCGCTTTTGAACAGGTTGAGTTGATCCGGCCATTTCCCGCCGCCACATTCTTGCCACAATGGCCGGTGTTGCGGGCCTGATCGCCACGGCCGCTACATGTGGTTTTTCCTTGAACTGAAATTCGACAGGCTGCCTGCAACCTCCGGGTTTATTTTGAGGAATCTCTGTGTTAGCCTGTGTGTAACTAATCAATGAGCCAGCCGAAAAATCGGCGGCCAGAGGCAGACAGAGGCAATGATCGTGCAGGTTCGGCGTACAAAGCCGGCCCGTTTGGGCCTTATTTTTCTAGCAGCCGTTTGGCTGTGCATTCTGATTCCGCTCAGCGCGCGGGCAGCCCCCTATGCGGCCATGGTGATTGACGCGCGCACGGGAGAAGTTTTGCATTCACGTAATGCCGACACGCGCCTGCACCCTGCCTCGTTGACCAAGATGATGACGCTCTACATCGCGTTCGAGGCGGTGCGAAACGGCGAAATCACACTCGATACCAAAGTGCGCATAACCCAAAAAGCCGCCAGCGAACCGCCATCGAAACTGGGCCTGCGGTCGGGGCAGCGCATTGCGTTCCGCTATCTGATCCGGGCTGCTGCCGTGAAATCGGCGAACGATGCGGCCACAGCCATCGGCATCGCGATCAGCGGGTCCGAGGCTGCATTTGCCCGTCGCATGACCCGCACGGCCAAGGCACTCGGAATGACGCGCACCACGTTCAAGAACGCGCATGGCCTGACCGAAAGCGGTCATATGTCGACCGCGCGGGACATGACCACGCTGGGGCGGCATCTGCTTTATGATTACCCCCAATACTACAACCTGTTTTCGCGCAAATCGACAAACGCGGGAATCAAATCGGTGAACAACACCAACCGCCGTCTTCTGGCCGCTTATCAGGGCGCAGACGGGATCAAGACAGGCTACACCCGCGCGGCGGGTTTCAACCTGGTGGCCTCTGCCAAACGGGGCAACGAGCGCATCATCGCAACCGTGTTTGGCGGCAAATCCAGTTCGTCGCGCAACGCCAAGGTGGCCGAGCTACTGGACCTGGGCTTTCGCCGCGCACCGTCGCGGGCGCCAATCCGCAAGCCGAGCCGTCCTGCCTATGTTGGCAACACCACAGCGGGCGGCAGCGGCAAGACGATTCGCTTGGCCGGTGCACCCAAAACCAGCCTACGTCCGCAATCTCGTCCCGCAGCAGGCGCTGTTCTGGTGGCTGAAGCCGCCAAGCAAAACCAAGACAGCATCCAGGCCAGCATTAATGAAGTCATAGCCGAGGTTGGCTCGGTGGCGCCTGCAGCCCCGGGAACGCGACCCGCGCTGCGGCCAGAAAACCTGGTTCTGACTTCGGTCGACCCCGAGCCGGCAGCCGCACCGCAGCCTGAGCAAGAGGTTGTGACCCGCTTGTCGACATCTGGCGGTCATCACTGGGGAATCAACGTCGGACGCTATACCAACCGCTATCAGGCCGAGAAAGTTCTGTTGCGCACTGCCCTAGCCGAGATGGCAACACTCGACGGGACCTTGCGCAAGGTCGATCAATCGACCCGTGGTTTCGACGCAACATTCCAGGGCATGACGCGCGATCAGGCTGATCTCGCATGCCGCCGCCTGAAGGCCCGTAACGTGACCTGCTTCATGATCGGCCCATCATAGAATTTACCACCAGCACTACCTCGTAAGATTTGACCGCGGAGCTCCGCGGTCATTTCTTTTGGGGTGACCCTTGTTGCGTTGGAGGGGGAACTCCCGCCCGTCGTCGATGTTTCTGACGAAACACCTCCTCCCGTTGGGCCGAGCCTCGCTGCGCTCGGCGGTTGGCGAATGGGGCGAACCGGTTCCCCGATCGGGACCACGCCGAGCCGAAGGCGAGGCGCCTGGCCCAAGGCCGCTAGCGGTGCCGACAAAGTCGGGATCGCTCGGGTGCGGGAGGTCTATCTGAATTGGTCTTATCAGCACTCTAGAACTGGAGCGTGGCCTTTGCCGTGCATATCGGTTACCCAAAGCGCACGCAGGGGGGTCCCACCTAGGGGACTGAGAGGCTGACGGTGCATCACGCACGGCGACGCGACCCTTTGAACCTGACCCAGTTGATACTGGCGGAGGAAGCTAGGGCATCGCAAACGCCGGGATCATGACCCGCCGCCTTGCCTGAGACGAGAGGGCCGTACACCCTCTTTTGCATCCAAGCCCACGTCATCTGTGTCTTTTTGAGTGAAACGCTTGAGGAGCACTGACATGAACGTCCCCAATCCAAAGATCACCACAGGTGGCTTGCCTGCCGCGCGCAAGATCTATGTGTCCGGCACGCAGCACCCCGACATCCGGGTGCCGATGCGCGAAATCTCGGTTCACCCGACCGCCGGAGAGCCGCCCCTGCCGGTTTATGACAGCTCGGGACCCTACACCGACCCGGACGTGCAGGTAGACATCAAGCGGGGCCTTGCCCCCCTGCGCCGTGCCTGGATCGAGGCGCGTGGTGACGTCGAAGACTACCAAGGCCGCGAAATCACCGCAGCCGACAACGGTTTTGTCGAAGGCGACCGGCTGACGCCCGAGTTTCCTGTCAAACCACGCCCGCTGCGCGCCAAAGATGGCAAGGCAGTCACACAATTGGCATATGCTCGCGCGGGCATCGTCACGCCAGAGATGGAATTCATCGCCATTCGCGAAAACCAACTGCGCGAAGCGGTGGTAGAGGCGCGTGACGGCAACGACTGGGGCGCCAACATCCCCGACTACGTCACACCCGAGTTTGTAAGGGACGAGGTTGCCGCAGGCCGCGCTATCATCCCGGCCAACATCAATCACCCCGAAAGCGAACCGATGATTATCGGCCGCAATTTCCTGGTCAAGATCAATGCCAACATGGGCACCTCAGCTGTTACGTCCAGCATGGAGGAAGAGGTCGACAAGATGGTCTGGTCGATCCGCTGGGGTGCCGACACGGTGATGGACCTGTCGACTGGTCGCAACATCCACAACACCCGCGAATGGATCATCCGCAACAGCCCTGTACCCATCGGCACCGTGCCCATGTATCAGGCGCTGGAAAAGGTGAACGGCATCGCCGAGGACCTGACATGGGAAGTCTTCCGAGACACGCTGATCGAACAGGCCGAACAGGGCGTCGACTACTTCACCATCCACGCAGGCGTGCGCCTGCACATGGTGCCGATGACCGTGAACCGCGTGACCGGCATCGTCTCGCGCGGCGGCTCGATCATGGCCAAGTGGTGCCTGCATCACCACAAGGAAAACTTCCTTTACGAGCATTTCGACGAGATATGCGACATCTGCCGCGCCTATGACGTGTCCTTCAGCTTGGGCGACGGTCTGCGCCCCGGTTCCATCGCGGATGCCAATGATGAGGCCCAGTTTGCCGAGCTGGAAACTCTGGGCGAACTGACCAAGATCGCCTGGGCCAAGGATTGTCAGGTGATGATCGAAGGACCCGGTCACGTCGCCATGCACAAGATCAAAGAGAACATGGACAAGCAGCTGGAGTGCTGCCACGAAGTTCCGTTCTATACGCTTGGGCCGCTCACCACGGATATTGCACCGGGCTATGACCACATCACGTCCGGCATTGGGGCGGCCATGATCGGTTGGTTTGGCTGTGCGATGCTTTGTTATGTGACGCCCAAAGAGCACTTGGGCCTGCCGGACCGGGACGATGTCAAAACAGGCGTGATCACCTATAAGATCGCCGCCCACGCTGCCGATTTGGCCAAGGGTCTACCGGGGGCGCAGCGTCGCGACGATGCCTTGTCACGGGCCCGGTTCGAATTCCGCTGGGAAGATCAGTTCAACCTGTCACTCGACCCGGACACGGCACGTGAATTCCACGATCAGACCCTACCCAAGCAGGCCCACAAGGTCGCGCATTTCTGCTCCATGTGCGGGCCCAAATTCTGTTCGATGCGAATTTCGCATGACATCCGCACCGAGGCGCAGAAAGAGGGGATGGAGGCGATGGCTGCCAAATTCCGCGAAGGGGGCGAGCTTTACATGCCAACCAAGGAGCCAGCCGAGTAGTCGATTCCAAAGGTTGCGTTGACACGCAAGCCGATCGCGGGTGGCGCGAAACGCGCCGCCCATGGGGGCGGTCGGCGCGTCGCCACGCTGCGCGCGGCCAGGAACAATAAAAACTTACCTTTCGAACTTGGTCACCTCGACCCCACCCTCGGTCAGGCAGCGCTTTACCGAGCGGGCAATCTGCAACGCCGTCGCGCCATCGCCATGCAGACAGATCGTATCGATCGAGGTCTCCAGCCGCTTTCCGCTCTCAGTGATGATCGCGCCTTTCTTGACCATTTCCAGAATGCGCGGCCCTGCGACATCCGCATCATGGATGACAGCCCCCGGCAGCGACCGATCCACAAGTGTGCCGTCATCATTGTAAGCCCGGTCGGCAAAGATTTCGCCAACCCATTTGCATCCCAACTCGCGCACGGCCTCTTCCTGCTTGGTCACGGCCAGCACCATCACGATGATATCCGGATCCACGTCCAGCGCGCCCTGATAGCAGGCCCGCGCCATGTCCAGATCAACCGAGCACATGTTGGCCAGCGCCCCATGCAATTTCAGATGCCGCACCTTGGTCCCCACGGCCTGCGCCATGCCCATCGCCGCGCCGAGCTGGTAGCGCACCAGATTGCGCAATGAGGCATGCGGCACCTTCATGTTGCGGCGACCGAACCCTTGCAGGTCGGGAAAGCCGGGATGCGCCCCAATACCGACGCCGTTTTCCGCCGCGATTGTCATGGTCTTGGCCATCACATCCGGGTCGCCCGCGTGAAACCCGCAAGCGATGTTGGCCGAGGTGATCACCTGCAACAGGTTCTCATCATCACCCATCTTCCAGGGGCCGAAACTTTCGCCCATATCCGCGTTCAGATCGACTTGGGTCATTCATTGTCTCCTTTGTCGGTGGCCGAAACCACACCGCTGATGAGTTGGTAGGACAGAAGGTCCGAAATGTCATTCGGATCACGCACCAGGGGCTCGACCTTACCAGGCAGGCGCGCCAGATCGCGCGTGAATGCGGCCTGCAACTCCGCCGCCTCTTCGAGCGTCACATACTTGAACCGGATCGCACCCCCTGCCGGGGTCTGCGCCGCGCGCGGCAAGTCACACGGCAACACGGTTGCAATCCGGGGGTACCCTCCGGTTGTCTGACATTCGTTGAGCAGGATGAAAGGGTTGCCGGTGCCCGTCATCTGGATATCACCTGGCGTGATCACCTCGGACAGGATATTGAGCTGGCCTTTGGCGGCAAAGCCCTCGCCCGCACTGTCCAACTGCATTCCCATGCGGTTGGCCCTGGGGCCACGGGTGAACTCTGTCTGTTCGAACCGGTCCAGGGTCGCATCATCAAACAGGTCACTCTGGAAGCTGCGCACAACATGCAGGGTGCCGCCTTGAAATCGGTCGGACACGGCAATCTTTTGCGCGGCATCCCCAGTGTCTTGCCCAACAGGCAGCATGTCGCCCGCTGCAACCACCTGCCCGACCTTGGCTGTCAGATGCACCGCACGCGAACCCAGGAAGGGGTCCGAAGAAATCCCGCCGCCCACGTGCAGATATCCATAGCTGCCCCGCGAAACGGCCCCAAGGCTCAGGCGCTGCCCCTTTAGCAGCTGGTGCGAGGCGTTCCAAACCGCAGGCGTTCCATCAATGCTGCACGCCATCGGCGCCCCGGTCAGGGCGATGCGCATGTCTTGGGACGCTTCGAATTCGCCCCCCATCCCCGCCATTTCCAACGCTGCAAGCTGCGGCGACTGCCCCAGCAACGCCGCGCCCTCGTGCAAGGCCATCAAATCGGCGGCACCCGCCCGCGAGAGCCCCTGGTCCAGATAACCCGCGCGCCCTTGATCCTGGATCGTGCACGCGGGACCAATGCGAAGAACACGCAAACTCATGCCTCGATCTCCTCGATCTGAGCACCGCCAAAGCCGTCTTCATTGCGGGTGCGGATCTCGTCCAACTCGTCAGGTGTGATCGACACAAACTGCATCTCATCCCCCGGGTTCAGTGCAAACGTCGGCGCGCGCCCCGGCTGAAAGCAGCGAAACGCAGTCTGACCTACGTGCCGCCATCCGGTTGGGGTCGGTCCGGAAAACAACACAAACTGCGAGATCGCCAGCACCAACGCACCCTCAGGCACCATGGGGTTCAGCTCTTTAAGGCGCGGAATGTCGAACGCAGGCTCCAGCGGCCCAAGGTATGGCTGACCCGGCGCAAACCCGATTGTGAGCACCCTGACACGGGACGCCGCGAGTCTTTCAACAGCGTCCGAGGCCGACAGGCCCGCGGCCGCAGCCGCATCTTCGAGTTGCGGCGCAAGGTCTGTTCCATAGACCGTGGGAACACGCCAGAACTTGCGCCCCTTTGGCAACCGCGCCGCGTACCAATCTCGGTCGTCCAGCAATCGAAGCAACCAAGCCTCGCACTCGGCATGGCTGAACTGCGAAGGGTCGAACCGCACATAAGCCGACGCCAGCGAGGTCGAGGTTTCGATCACGCCCGCCAGCCGCTCGGACTCCATCATCCCTCGAAAAGCCAGAGCAGCGCGGTTCGATGTTTCGGTCATCGTTTCCGCAAAAGTCACAAGCATCCCGTCCAGCCCGACATTGCGCACTACAGGGAATGGATCAGCGTGGGTCATAAAGCCTCCGCAACAGGGTTGGGGTCAGGTACATGGGAAACTGGTAACACCCCAGAAAAATCAACAACGGTTCGGTTATCTCGGGCGAAAGCGCCACAAAGAAAAGAGCAAAGTTCCGGTTACCCGAAACGATCGAGATCGGAACGGCGTCCGTGTGTCCTTTGGCCTTCAGCAGCACATAGGCTACGATCTGCGCGCCAAAGTTGATGGCAAAGGCCGCGACCAACCAAAAGGCAAGCTCTGCCGGATCGCGTGCAAAGGCCGGGCGGATCGCCGACATCAGCGCAATCACGATGACCGCCAGCGCAATCACCGTAAGCCCGTCCACCGCGCTCCGCGCATCGTCCGACAGCTTTGGGAACCCGAAATGCCGCAAGGCAAACCCCAAGGCCGCCGCGATCAGGATCACCACCAACAGACGTCCTGCCGCCAGCAGTGTGGCCTGCAATCCGCCAAGCTCGGGCAGCAGATACATCACCGGGACACAGGTCAGCGGCAAGATCGCCGTGCCCAGGATTAAAAGCCTCAGCGCTGGGGCGGGCTCATGCCCCAACAGGATCGAAAAATTCGCCGATCCCGTCACCGAGGGTGCTGCCAGCATCAGGACGATGGCCATTGCCAGGGGGGTGAACGGCGCCCCGAAAGCCCACAGCCCGAACAGGAACGCCAGTGGCAAGCCCAGTTGCAGACACAGCGCCGTGACGGCGGTGTTGCGCAGATCGCCAAGGTTCCCCATCGCCTCACGCGGGCCGATCCGGAACGCCGTCAGAAAGAGCAGCAAGGCCACCATTTCCGGGATCCAAGGCCTGAGGATGATGGCCAAGTTGGGCAATGCCAACCCCGCCACCAATCCGATGATCAGGCCAAACTTTCCATGCCGGGCGATGAACGCCAGCCCATTGCCGAACATGTCACGTCCTCTGCCTTAGCCGCCTGGCCCAGACCGTAGGTTGTCGGGCAACCAGGTTGCAAGGTCGGGGAAAGCGATCAGGACAAAGACCATCAGCACCATGATCATGAACATCGGGAAGGCCGCGCGGGCGATGAAGCCCATCTCGTGCTGCGTCATTCCTTGCATCACAAAGAGGTTGAAGCCGATGGGCGGTGTGATTTGTGCCATCTCGACAACCACCACGATGAAGATGCCGAACCAGATCAGGTCGATGCCCGCCTCGCGCACCACAGGCTCCAGCACGGCCATGGTCAAGACCACGGTCGAAATCCCGTCCAGGAAGCAGCCCAGGATGATGTAGAACACCAGCAGGACCATCAGCAGCCAGAACTTGGTGAACTCCCAGCCTGCGATCAGCTCGGCCAGTTCCTTGGGCAGGCCGGTCTTGGCCATTGCGAACTTCAGGAACGCAGAACCCGCCAGAATCAGCGCAATCATGGCCGAGGTCCGCACCGCACCGATGGTGCTGTCGCGGAAGGTCTGCCAGTTCAGCGACCCTTGGATCAGTGCCAGGACCCATGCGCCGACCACACCGATGGCCGCAGCCTCGGTCGGCGTTGCAAAGCCCAGGTACATCGACCCGATCACCGTAAGGACCAGCAGGATCACCGGGATCAGAAAGCGCGAGTTCTTGAGTTTGTCCATAAAGGACATCCCGTCTTCTTGCGACGGGTTCCAACTCTTGGAGAGTTTGGAATAGACCGCCACATAGATCATGAACATCGAAGCCAGAACCAGACCTGGCAGGACGCCCGCAAAGAACAGTTTGATGATCGAGACACCATCAATGGTCACGCCGTAGACGATCAGGGTCAGCGACGGCGGGATCATCAGACCAAGTGTCGCCGCACCGGCCAATGTGCCGATGGTCATCGTCTCAGGGTAGTTGCGCTTGCGCAGCTCGGGGATCGACATTTTGCCCACGGTGGTCAGGGTCGCAGCGGACGAGCCCGAGACGGCCGCAAAGACGGTACAGCCGACGATATTGGCATGCACCAAGCCACCCGGCAGTTTTGCCATCCAAGGCGAAAGGCCTTTGAACATATCCTCGGACAAGCGCGTTCGGAATAAGATCTCGCCCATCCAGATGAACATGGGCAGTGCCGCAAGTTCCCAGGATTTCGAGGCCGACCAGATCTGGCTGACCATGTCCTGGCCGATGGTGCGCGAGTTGGAAAACAGTTCCAGCGCCACCCAGCTGACGCCCATCATGGCGATACCGACCCAAACGCCGCTGCCCAAAAGCAGGAACAGAACGGCGAGGAAGATCACGACAAGTACGACATAATCCATTGCCTCAGACCTCCTGCGTTTCGACGTTGTCGTGTTGGATGCGGTGCTCACCCTTGAAAATCAGGTGCAACAAATGATCGGTCAGCGCGATGGCCAGGATCACACCGCCGATCACCATGACCGATTGCGGGATCCACAGCGCAGTCTTGTCTTGCGCCTGGCTGACATCGTTGAACTTCCACGACCAGAATACGAACTGGCGTGCATGCCAGCAGAAATACCAGACCACAGCGGCAGAGACGGCAAAGCACCAGATATCCACATAGCGCTTCATACCCGGTCCAACCGCATTGAGCAGCAGCGACACCCGGATATGCGAACCGCGATTAAGCGCTGCTGCAAAACCCAGGAACGAGGCCGCTGCCATGAAATAAGCCGCATACTCTGGCGCGCCGGGGAACACCTCGGACGACCAGCGGGCCAGCATTTGCAGCAGGATCAAGGCCAGGATGGCGATCATACAGAGCGCCGCGAGTATCTCTGAAAGTCTGTATATGTAATCGAGAACTGCCCTAAGGCCGCGCAGAACGCCCATGATGTCACCCTCCCATCGGATGTAGTTCGGGCGGCACGTGACGCGCCGCCCGGTGTTCCAGTCGTTACTGTGACGCCTTGAAGGCATCGACGATGGCTTTGCCTTCGTCGCCGGCGGCTTCAAGCCACTCGTTGGTCATGGTAACGCCGATTTCTTTCAGCTCGCCCGTCATCTGCTCGGACGCCGGACCAACGCTCATGCCCCCGTCACGCAGACCTTGCAGCGTGAACCCGGTGTATTCCTTGGCGCGCCAGTTGCCCGCGTACTCCGCCAGCTCGGCGCAGCCTTTGATGACGTTCTTGTGGGCGTCGGCGGTGTCGGCCCAGACTTCGGAGTTCACCATCACGTAGTTGCGCGGCAGCCAGGCATCCACTTCGTAGAAAAAGCCCAGGCTTTCCCACACTTTGCGGTCATAGCCGGTCGAACCGGACGAGACCATGGATTCCGCCACACCAGTGGCAAAGGCCTGGCTGATTTCAGCCGCTTCGATGGTTACGGGCAGCATGCCGGTCAGTTCTGCCAGACGCGAGGTGGCGTTGTTGTAGCTGCGGAACTTGATACCTTTCATTTCGGCAACCGAGTTCACTTCGTTCTTGAAGTACAGGCCCTGTGGCGGCCACGGAACAGCGTAAAGCAGCGTCAGGTTCTGCTCGGCCAGCAGCTTTTCGATCGACGGCTTGGCCGCTTTCCACAACTTGGCACTGTCATCAAACGAGGTGGCCAGGAACGGGATCGAGTCAAAGCCAAAGAGCGCGTTTTCATTCTGGTGACCCGACAGCAGCCGCTCACCGATGGGCGCCTGACCGGTCTGGATCGCGCGTTTGATGTCAGCTCCTTTGAACAGCGAGCCGGACGGGTGGGTCACAATTTCAATCTCACCACCGGTGCCGGTGGTCACGCATTGTGCAAACTCTGCGCCGGTCGCCGAATGGAAGTTCGACGCCGAATAGGCCATCGGCATGTCCCAGGTTTCCGCCGCGGCAGGCAACACACTGGCAGCGGTCAGCGCCGTTGCAGCCATCAGGTTGGTAAAGGTCTTCATTGTCTTCTCCCTTGGTTGGACTGTCTTTTTTGGTTCTATCCGGCCTTCGTGTAGCGGGCCGGTGAATAGATGCTCAGATCAATGTTGGGCGCTTTGCCCGAAATCAGTTGCGCCAGGATGCGGCCCGTCTTGGGGCCCCCGGTCAGGCCGATGTGGTGGTGCCCGAACCCTGTGTAGGCCCCTTTGAGATGCGGCAGCTCTCCGATCACCGGGATCGAATCCGCCGGTGCAGGGCGATGTCCCAGCCATTCCGTCACATGCGACGCCCGCAGCCCCGGAAACACCGCACTGGCATTGCGACGCAGCAGGTCTAGCGGCGCCTCGGACGGCCCCGCCTCCAATCCGCCGAACTCGACCGTACCGGCCAGACGCAGGCGCCCCTCCATCGGGGTGGCCACGAATTTATACGCCGCGACCATGACAGGGGTCTTGGGCATCACGGTAGGTTCCCAGAATTCCAAATGATAGCCGCGCTCGGCCTCGAGCGGAACGTCGAGCCCCAGTTTTTTCGTCAACGCCCCGGACCAGGCCCCCAACGCGACGACCGCTGTATCGCAGGGAATTGTCTCACCACCTGCACGGACGCCGGTGACCTGGCCGTTCTCACGCGCGATGTCTTCGACATCCGCAATGATCAGCTTGCCGCCCTGAGACACGAAATGATCCGCCAGATCCTTGATGTACTGCCCGGGATCGCGAATGCGGCCATGATCCTTCAACCGCGCAGCAAAACCCAAATCGGGAGAGTAGACATCGTCATACGCGCGGAAGGCCTGCCCCTCTAACTCATCCCATTGGAACCCGTTCGTCTTGCGCAGGCCCCAGCCAAAGGAATCCGTGCCATAGTGCGCACGGTCATTGTAAGCAAAGAGGTAGTCGGTCGGCACGATCCAATGCTCGGCCCCCGTCCCCTCGGCCAATGCCAAGTGATCTTGCAGGCTGTCGCCAACAATGGGTGTCAAAGCCTCAGCGATCCGCCGGGTGTCATCGGCGTTGGCATGGCTAAGGTATTTGGTCAGCCACGGAAGAAGTTTGGGCAGATACCCCCACTTCAGGAACAGCGGTTGATTGGGGCTGAACAGCATCTTGGGTGCTTTGGCCAGCAGGCCGGGCCCCGTCACCGGCACGATCGAACAAGACGCCAGGATGCCGCCGTTGCCATAAGACGTCCCTTCGGCCGGCCCCTTGCGGTCGATGATGACCACCTTGTGCCCTTCCCGTTGCAGCCAGATCGCGGTCGAAACACCAACGATGCCCGCCCCGATCACAACAACGGTCTTGCTGTCCTGCATCACACCCCTCCCCCGGCTGTGAATTGACCTGCGTCTGGTGATTCCAATGTCGTAAGCATGTCACCTTTTCGCGATACGTCAACAAAATGTTGACAAATTATCATCGTTTGCCATTCTTTACCCATGACCAAAACCTCTGACACCCTTGGCCCCGTTGTTTCCTCGGCCCATCTGGCCGAAGGGAGCTTTCCCGAAGTTTCCGAGTTCGAGTTTGGCCTGATCATTGCCAACAACGCCTTTTCGCGCTGGACCGAACGCGCCATGGCTGCGGCCGGGCACCCCGAACTGTCGGCGCTGGACGTTCTGGTTCTGCACACTGTGCGCCATCGCGGGCGCCCCAAGAAGCTGGCCGACATTTGCCTGGTGCTGAATGTCGAAGACACACACAACGTCAACTACGCGGTCAAAAAGCTGAAGAAATCGGGACTTGTGAGCGACGGACGGCTGGGCAAGGAAAAAACGGTTGAGGCGACGGATCAAGGCATTGCCGTGTGCGACCGCTACCGCGAGATACGCGAGAACCTGTTGCTTAGCGCCATGAACGAGCTTGGCTTTGAACCTGAGCAGCTCAGCCGCCTGTCCGCGCTGATGCGCCTGATGTCTGGCCAATACGACCAGGCCGCGCGCGCCGCAACGGCCTTCTGACATCCTACCGCTCATGACGACGTCCTGACGGAAAAACGTTTCATCTTGTCCAGGTCCGGCCGCGCGCCCAAGCCGGGCGAATCCGGTACAACCACCTGACCATTTTCCACCTGAAACGGCGTTTCCAGAATATCTTCGGTCAGGAAATAGCTGGCTTGATAGAATTCGCAGCCCAGCGTGATCTCAGGTGTTGCAGCGATCATGTGGGTGCCGGCAAGATGCGCCAATCCCGCTTCGAACATGTCGCCGCCATAGGCCATCAATCCGTTGGCCGCTGCGATCCGGGCGACCGACTGGCCTCGGGCAAGCCCGCCGGACTTCATGATCTTGATCGACACGCCGTCACAGATCCCTTCACGGGCGGCGCGGACCATATCCTCGGGGCCAAAGACGCTTTCATCCGCCAGCAACGGCACATCCGTCATCCCGCGCAGTTGGGCCATCATGTCGAAGTGATGAAAACGCACAGGCTGTTCGATGAAATCGGGCTGAAACTGCGCCACATCAAGAACGCGGGGAATCGCCTCTTCGATCTCGAGCCCTTGGTTATAATCGACGCGCACGCCAAATTCGGGGAAGTCCTGCGCAATCCGTTCCAGGCGCATCACATCAAATGCATGATCCTTGAACCCGGTCTTGAGCTTGATGAGGCCAACGCCATCCGCCCGCAAACGCTCCATCAAGGCGATATCCGCGTCGAAGTCCGGGTTGGCGATGGAACAGCTGAGCGGGATGGTGTCACGGCATTTGCCACCCAGAAAGGCCCAAACCGGCAGGCCCGCAATGTGTCCGGCCAGGTCCAGCAAGGCGGATTCAAGCGCTGCCTTTGCCTCGGTGCAATGGGCCACGGCGCGCTGCGCCTTGGCCATGATTGCCGCCCGATCGCCAACCTTCTGCCCAACCACCAGCGGGCGCAAATAACGATCCAACGCGGCATAAGTCGCCTCGGGCGTACCTGTGAACACGGACCAGGGCGAGGCCTCGCCAAACCCCTGATCGCCACTTTCAGACGTCAGACGGAGGACGACGATCTCGCACGATCCCTCGACCCGACCGATCCCATGATCGCGTGCCGAAACAACCGGCACGGCCAAATGCCAAACATCAAACCCCGTAATGGTTTGCGACAAATCCGACATGCAGCCCCCATCCTTTTGCGCGCATGTGAATTTTGGGCAAGCCGAGCCATCATTTCCAATACTATTTTCTACCCAACCCATAAGTTTGAATGATATAGATCAGGCATGAATGCTTCTTTCCGCCAGTATCAGGCCTTTCATGCCGTCATCGAGACCGGCACCGTCACTGGGGCTGCTGCCCAATTGGGCATCTCACAGCCCGGCATATCGAACTTGTTGAACCAGCTCGAGCGGGCGACGCGGCTCAAGCTGTTTGAACGCAATCGGGGTCGCCTGGTGCCAACGCCCGAGGCCGCCTTGTTGTTTGATGAGATCGACACGCTGGTGCGTGGTTTGGATCACGTGAACCAGGCGGTGATCGACCTGCAAAATCAGCAAGCCGGGCAACTGCAGATCGCCACCAACCACTCGCTGGCATTTGGCTTTATGCCGTCGCAATTCCGCAAATTTGCCGAAACCCGCCCCAACCTGACCATCTCGTTCCAATCACAGTTTTCGACACGTGTCCAAGAATGGGTGATGGCCGGCCTGTTCGAGATCGGGATTTGTGAGCTGCCCTTGCGTCACGACGGGCTAGAGGCCCGCAATTACTACTTCGAAACGCTGTGCGCCGTGCCCGAAGACAGCCCCCTGGCGGAGCATGAGGTGCTGACGCCCAAAATCATGGACGACTATCCTTTCATCGTCATCGGCTCCGAGCACATGGTGAACCGCCGCGTCCGCGAAGCGTTTCAGACCCATAACGCGAAATGGCGGATCACCTGTCACACGGACCTGTTTCGCAACGCCCTGAACCTGGTGAAACACGGGTTTGGCGCCACCTTGATTGATCCCTTTACGCTGTCCAGCGACGACGGCCAGGGCTACGTCCTACGCCGATTCGAGCCGCACATCCTTCTGGACATCGTCATCGTAACCGCCCGCGACCGCCCGATTTCCGCAATCGGACGGCAGTTCATGGACCAGGTGTCGGAACAAATGGAACAGATGGCTGTGCGTCGTGGTCGCAGGTGAAAGACACTGGATGTCAGCCGAGTTGGCAGAACGTTCAATTTCGCTCTTGTCCTTCGTTTCGGAAAACCATAAACGGGTCAGCGGAGACGTGGCCGAGTGGTCGAAGGCGCTCCCCTGCTAAGGGAGTAGGCGGGAAACCGTCTCGAGGGTTCGAATCCCTTCGTCTCCGCCACCACACAACTAAGATGCGATCTTTCGGCGCTGATGGGCCTTTTGCCAAATAAGACGCTCACTATTCTGTGCTGATGCTATCAGTTCAGGTTTCGGTTGATCACGGTGTCTATGCCTTGAGATAGGTCACATCGAGTTTGACCGTCTTCGCATGGGACAGCTACAGGGAAACGGTCATGGTATCGCCCATTCTCAGAGCTGCGCATTAGGCAAAGCAACAAAAACCGATGCAACCTGAACTTAATCGCACCGGTTGATCAGGAGAAAACCGTCAACCCAGGCTTCTCCTGATCAAACGCCCTGTCAACTCGCCTGCGCCAGAAGCGAGGCGTTGCCTCCTGCTGCCGTGGTGTCGATGCAGACGTGCCGCTCGAGATAGCAGCGGTCGCCAAAATCCTCGTCATTGATCAGAGGGATGAGCGCACCATCGCGTGTCGCCAGGACCTTGCGCATCCGTCGCAGCTCGTCTTCGGGTGCCCAGGATACCACTGCATCGAACCCGGTCAGATGGGCCAATTGAACTGGATCGACGGATCCATCGACTTGGCTTTGGCCTTTGGCTCCTGGTGCGACGACGACAGCAGTACATCCATGCGCGCGCGCAATTTCAGCCTGCTGTCGGGCAGCTTCAAGCGTTGGCCCCAAGCACAAGAACACGCCGCGACCATAGGTGGACAGCACGTTGGATTCTCCTGTAGGCCCAGGGAGTTCCTCTTGACTCAGCGATGCGCGCGCGGGGCGAGGTGTCGTATTTATGGCCTCTTGAACGGCGCTTTCGCTGGCAAAGGCAGGTCGGCTGAATTCGATGCTCCGTGTCTTTGGCTGCGCGAACCGTTTCACATAGGATGGACCACCAGCCTTGGGTCCCGTGCCAGACAGGCCTTCGCCGCCAAACGGCTGAGACCCCACAATCGCACCGATCTGGTTGCGGTTGATGTACATATTGCCAACGTTCAGCTGAGAAGTGACCTGTTCAATCCGATCGTCAATGCGCGAATGCATGCCAAAAGTCAGACCATATCCCGTGGCATTGACGGCAGCGACAACCGCGTCCAGGTCAGAAGCCTTGTAGGTCGCGACATGCATGACCGGGCCAAAAATCTCTTTTCCCAGATCGGCAATGCCGTTTACTTTCAGCACCGTAGGCGGAACAAACGTTCCCTCGGCAGGCGTCGCCAGTTCTTTCAGCACGCGACCGTTCGAGCGAGCCAATTCGATGTATTCGCGGATTTCATCCAGCGCATCTGAGTTGATGACCGGCCCCACATCGGTGCGATAGTCCCAAGGGCTGCCGACAACAAGCTCGTCCATGGCACCAAAAAGCATCTCAAGAAAGGGTTCGGCCACGTCTTCCTGGACGTATAGCAACCGCAGCGCCGAACAACGCTGTCCTGCCGACTGAAAGGCCGAGGCCACAATGTCCTTGATCGCCTGTTCCGGCAAAGCGGTTGAATCTACGATCATGACGTTCAATCCACCGGTTTCCGCAATCAACGGCGCGCTTGGCACGATCTGTTCCGCCATCGCACGGTTAATGGTCTGAGCGGTCTGAGTTGAACCGGTAAAGCACACGCCCTTAATGCGTGGGTCGGCCGTGATCTTGGCTCCAACCACCGAACCACGCCCCGGCAACAATTGCAGCGCCGAGCGGGGCACGCCCGCTTGGTGGATCAGATCGACGGCAATGGCCGCAGTAATCGATGTGGGATCCGCCGGTTTTGCAATTACTGCATTGCCAGCGGCCAGCGCCGCCGCGATCTGACCCGAGAAAATCGCCAAGGGGAAATTCCACGGCGACACACAGGCCACAACACCGCGCGCGGGATTTGTGAGTTCTGTGCCTCTCGCCGCGTAGTATCTCAGGAAGTCGACGGCCTCGCGCACTTCGGCGATCGCATCCATCGGGGTCTTGCCTGCCTCGCGCGACAAAGCCGCAAACAATTCGCCAAAGTTTTTTTCGTAAAGGTCGGCGGCCCGTCGCAGCGTTTCGGCACGCAATTTGGCGTCCTGATCCCACGGGGCCGCATGCAACAATGCGGTTTCGACGTCTTCAGCCGAGGCCTGAATGACGACACCAACCTTATCATTGTGGTTGGATGGGCTGACAACGGGACGTTCGATTTTGCTTTTGACATCGCCATTGATCAGCGGACCAACAGTCCAGAAATGATCTCGGAACGGGTTGCGCGCAGTTTCAATTGCAGCGACATCATCAACGTCGTGCAAGTCCCACCCCCGAGAGTTTGGACGCTCGTCACCATAGAGATCCCTCGGCAATTGAACCGCCGCATTGTGGTCCCCTGCCCCAAAAGCTTCGAACGGATCTGCGGCAACGGTTTCTGCCGAAACGTTCTCGTCCACGATCTGATTGACGAAGGACGAGTTGGCTCCGTTCTCCAGCAGGCGACGAACGAGGTAGGCCAGAAGATCACGATGCGCGCCAACCGGGGCATAGATGCGGCAACGGGTACTGTTTTCCTTCATCACCAGGTCGTGGAGGCTTTCTCCCATGCCGTGCAAACGCTGGAATTCATAAGCTCGGGTATCATGCGCCATCTCTAAAATCGCAGCTACGGTATGCGCGTTGTGCGTCGCAAACTGCGGATAGATCCGGTCCGTCATTCCCAGCAGTTTCCGCGCACAGCAGATATACGAGATATCGGTGGCGACTTTGCGCGTGTAGACCGGAAAACCAACCAGACCTTCAACCTGAGAGCGCTTGATTTCGGTATCCCAATAGGCGCCTTTCACCAACCTAACCATAATTTTTCGATCAAGCTTGCTGGCCAGCGTATATAGCCATTCGATCACCTGAGCAGCACGCTTACCGTAGGCTTGCACAACAACGCCAAAGCCGTCCCAACCTGCGAGCGATGGGTCACTTAGAACCTCTTCGATGACATCCAACGACAGCTCGAGCCGGTCGGCTTCTTCCGCGTCAATGTTCAACCCCATCCCAGCGGCTTTTGCCTGTTGCGCGAGCTGCAGTGTAACGGGCACCAATTCACGCATGACGCGCTCTTTTTGGCCCACTTCGTATCGGGGGTGCAGTGCGGACAATTTGATCGAAATACCCGGGTTTTCACGAATGTCGCCCGAATGGCACTGATCAGCCAGCTTGGCAATCGAGTCAGAATAGGCATCCAGAAACGCCTTCGCGTCCTTTGCTGTCAAAGCGGCTTCGCCCAGCATGTCGTAGGAATAGGTGTAACCTTCGTTCTCTTTCTTTTTTCCACGCTTGACCGCTTCGGCAATGGTTTCACCCAACACAAACTGTGCGCCCATTTCCTTCATGGCGCGACCAACGGCAGCACGGATCACAGGTTCGCCAAGACGTTTCACCGCACCTTTCAGTGTGGCCACAACACCCGTTCCATCCTGCAAAACTTTGCCTGTCAGCATCAGAGCCCAGGTTGAGGCATTTACAAGAGATGACGAAGATTGGCCAAGGTGTTGCCCCCAGGAAGAAGGTGCAATCTTGTCTTCGATGAGTGCATCAATGGTTTCCGCATCCGGGACACGCAACAGCGCCTCGGCCAGGCACATCAGCGCCACACCTTCATTTGTCGACAGACCATACTCGGCCAGGAATACCTCCATCAGGCCCGGATTGCTGCTGCTACGGATGGCCTTGACCAAATCGGTCGCACGATTGCGGGCGGTCGCTCGTTCAACGGCTGTAACCGGGTTTGTCTCGGTGAGCTCCTGCAAAACCTCAACTTCATTGCGAAGATGATTGCGGCGGAGACGGTCGCGGATCTCGTTCATGCTGAACATCATGTCTCTCCAAAGGAATACGTTCGAGCAATCTTACCCCACATCAAAAAGTCATGTTGACTTTACTTTTGCCCCTCTGTGCCTATATGACTTAATTTCAAAGCAAGATCAGGCCAATAGATCATGAAACTGCAAAATGAAAGTCTACTAGACCGCCACGATCAAGAGATGATACGGATTCTCAGCCAGGAAGGTCGAATTCCAGTGACGGAACTGGCGGCCCGTGTGGGTTTATCCAAGACCCCTTGTCAGGTCAGACTTAAACGGCTGATTGCAGAAGGCGTCATTCTAGGTTTCAAGGTCATGCTTGACCCCGTGAAACTGGGCATGGAGCAGGTCGTTTTTGTAGAGGTTAAATTGACCGACACAACTGAACGCGCGCTGTCAGAATTCAATGCAGCGGTCCAGCAAGTGCCCGAGATCGAACAATGCCACATGATCGCTGGTGCTTTTGACTACTTGCTGAAACTCAGAACCCAAGACATGAGACGCTATCGCGAAATTTTAGGTGGCGTAGTTTCTGCGCTGCCACATGTAGGCAGCACTTCGACGCACGTATCCATGCAATCGGTCAAGGACGAGGCGTATTGATTCAAGGATCGGTTTCTAAGTGACTTAGGGAACTCTTACCGTGTTCCGGAAAAGCTGTCGAACGTGCAAGCAGCCAGACAATCAAAAAAAACCTCGAAGGGCTTAGCAGTTGCAGACAGCAACTTGGAAGGATCGACCCACTGACAAGAGGCGTACCAGACTTTGCTAGCCATCGATCTGGGTCGCAGCCGAGGCCGCGGTGCCGGGCGTGTTGAACAGGATCGCAGTAATCGAGGCGCCCCAAAAGCTAGCGCCTCGTCAATTCTTGCTGCGCATCGAGCGCATGCAAAAGCCGAATTCCCGTCCTGTAACGCAATCAAGAACCTTGGCTTCACCGAGCAGTTACCCAGGGCGTCGCACGATCCCGTACTGCGCATATCCACGGTAGAGTTGCCGGTGGTGAACCGATCCTGAATTTGATTGCGCGATCTGCTTCAGTACCGCCTGTAAATCCCGCCGTGGTGAGACGTGAAACTTGGCAAGCCAACGGTTGAGCCCCACCTGAAACATTTTGGGCCAGCCACCTTGGTCCGAAAAGTCGACGATATGTAGCTCTCCGCCGGGCGCGAGTTGACCATAAGCATGCTGAATCGCAGCTTCCCACTCGGGAATCATCGAGACACCATAAGAAATGAAGATACGGTCAAACCCTGGTCGTCCGAACAGCTGCTCGCCATCAAAATTACACGCGTCAGCTTGCGCCAGTTGTATCTTTTCCTCCAGCTTTCCACGCGCTGTTTCCAGCATCTGAGATGAGATATCGAGCCCGTAGAACTGGCAGCGAGGATAGTGCTGGGCCGCCAGTTGCAGGTTACGCCCGGTCCCACAGGCGACCTCGAGCACATGGTCGCCATCACGGGGCACCATTTCGGCAATCAAACGATCCCGGCCAAACAAATAGTATTTTCGCGTGACGTCATAAATCAGCCGCTGATGGCGGTAGGTTTGGTCCATCAAACTGGCGTGAGCTGTTTGAACAGTGCCCTGCATGGCTGTCATCCCTTGAAACGATAAAGGTGAAATGCACCGTAGATGGCTGAACGATCCCGCGTGGTACCACGTTCTGAAGCGTCAGCATCATAGATCCAGCGTGTCAGAACATCTGCTGCCACACGCTCGTGCAAGATGTCGGCAGCACCACCGGTACGAAAGATCACGCGGGCCCCAGGCACGGCAGTGCGGGTGATTTCGGTCCACAACGCGTTGAGTTGCGTGTCATTCATCCAATCCTGAGCATCCAGAAGGACATAAGCTGATTTTGAGTCGTCAGGTTCGGACGCCAACAGATCGGTCAGCGAACGGTTTACGATCCGGCCGCGCTCGGCATGGTCGCGTAGCGCGTCGAATTTGGCCGCTTGCAAATAGGGCGGTAGCGATCCGTCGGGCGCCGGATCATAGCTGCGGCCAAAAGCCTGCCAGGCAAAATAGTTCTCGCGGATCGGAAAGTCGCACATCAGCTTGCGCACGCGCTCGCGCAGGACCGGCAGGACGTCGCCATGTCCATCGGCGGCCAGCTTGTCGTATTGGGCAGGCGGGATACCAAGGCCAAACAGAGAAGCCCGGAAACCGGCAAGTTTACGCACCAGCCACATATCGAACAACGGTGCGATCTTGCGATCGAAATAGATCTGCTGCTCCTCAAGCGTGCGTGCGGCCAACAGGCCCGAGAAATCAACCCGACCCAAGCGCGCCAGCAAATGCACCGCACTCAGAAAACGCCCCAAAAGCCCATGGCGATAGAACCCGTTCGAAAAGACCGAGATCCGGCGACGGAACGGCTGTCGCGCGTCCCAGAACAATCGGGTTGTGGCATCTAACTGAGGTCGAACATAGCGATCATAGAGCACCTCGTTGCTGGCCATGTCGGCGCGGCCAAAGAACTGATAGAACGCGGCATGATCTGGCAGGCTGCGCGCGGCTGTCAGCTTGAGCCGCCCCAGGGCGACATGAGCAGGTGACAGGTCCACAGCCGTGACCGACGCCGGGCCAGCCGTCAGGTAGGACAACAGATTGCAGCTGCCCGAGGCGATGCAGACAACGTTGTCATCGGCTGTCAGTTCCAATGCCTCCATGTCGACGACCGGGTCCTCCCAAATTTGTGGGTACACCAAGCCCAGAAACAGGCGTGAAAACAACCGTTCGAGCCGTCCGGTGGTAACATCGCCATGTTGCAGAACGGCGGCGTCCAATTGGGTTTGAGCGGTGGCAGTCATCGGGCAGACCTTACGTTGTGTGTTCCAGTTGTTTTTCCGAACGCCGCGCTCGGCGGGCGCGGTCGCGGTGGCGTGCACGGCGGGCCGTACGCTCCCAGTCGATCAGCGAAAGCCGACCGTCTTCCAACTCGACCACGGCGGTGCAGCTTTCGACCCAGTCGCCAGTGTTGACATAAGCGATCCCGTCCATGTCACGGATCGCGGCACTGTGGATATGGCCGCAGATCACGCCATCATATCCGCCTCGACGGGCTTCGGCCGTCAGGACGTTTTCATATTCGCTGATAAAGTTGACCGCCTGTTTGACCTGGTGCTTGGCCCATTTCGAAAGCGACCAATACTGACCGCCCCACAGGTGGCGCATGCGGTTGATGCGCGTGTTCAGCCACAGCATCAACTCGTACGCCCGGTCGCCCAGATGGGCCAGCCACTTGGCGTTGACGACAACTGAATCGAACTGATCACCATGAGTGACCAGATAGCGCTTGCCATCTGCGGCGGTGAAATCGGCAGAGTGGACAACTTCGATCCCGCCGAAATGCGTCCCCTGATAGAGCCGCAGAAATTCATCATGATTGCCTGGGATCAGATGGATCGCGGCGCCATCATGGGCCTTGGCGAGCAGCGCCTGCACCACGTCATTGTGCGCTTGCGGCCACAGGAACCCTTTGCGCCGGATGCGCCAGGCGTCGATAATGTCACCCACCAGATAATAATTGTCCGCCTGGTTACGGTCGAGGAAATCCAGCAAAAGATCAGCTTGACACCCAGGAGTGCCCAGGTGGATGTCAGACAAAAAGATGGTGCGGTATTTCATGCGCGCGCCCAAAGTCAAAGAACTTGGGCGTGGCCTATCGGACCAAGTTAACAGTACCGTGACGCTGCGCCGGACAGGGTTGTCGCACCCCACCAAAGCAAAAGGGCGGCGAACCCCGTGGATCCGCCGCCCCTTTGATTTCACTCTGGTGCTTTAGAAGTGCACTGAACGGGCACCTGCCGGTTTTTCCATCGGCGGCGCAAATTTTGTCAGGTCGATGCCTTCGACGGCTGTCTTGTATTCCTCAAGCGTCGGCGTGCGGCCCAGGATGGCCGACAATACCACCAGCGGGGTCGATGCCAGCAGCGATTCACCCTTTTTGGTCTCGCTGTCTGCCACAACGCGGCCCTGGAACAGGCGGGTCGAGGTCGCCAGAACAGTGTCGCCTTTGGCCGCCTTTTCCTGGTTGCCCATGCAGAGGTTACAGCCGGGACGCTCGAGGTACAGGATGTTCTCGTACTCGGTCCGGGCCTGTTCCTTGGGGAACAAGTCATCGAACTCAAAGCCCGAATACTTCTGCAGGATTTCCCAATCGCCCTCTTCTTTCATCTCGTCGATGATGTTGTAGGTGGGCGCCGCAACAACCAATGGGGCTTTGAATTCAACCTTGCCATTGGCAGCTTCGAGGTTCTTGAGCATTTGCGCGACGATCTTGATGTCGCCCTTGTGCACCATGCACGAGCCGACAAAACCCAGGTCCACCTTCTTTTCCGCGTTGTAGTAGCTGATCGGGCGAATGGTGTCGTGCGTATAGCGTTTGGACACATCTGCGTTGTTCACATCCGGGTCAGCGATCATCGGCTCAACGATCTGTTCCAGATCCACAACCACCTCGGCGAAGTACTTGGCGTTGTCATCCGGGGACAGCGCAGGTTTCTCGCCCGACTTGATCTCGGCAATACGGGTGTCCGCAATCGCGATCAGCTTGGCGAGCATGCCGTTATCATGCTCCATGCCCTTGTCGATCATGATCTGGATGCGCGACTTGGCCAGCTCTAGCGAGCCAATCAGCGTCTCGTCATTCGAGATACAGACAGACGCCTTGGCCTTCATCTCGGCCGTCCAGTCGGTGAAGGTGAATGCCTGGTCGGCCAGCAGGGTGCCGATGTGCACCTCGATCACGCGACCTTGGAAGACGTTGTCACCGTGCTGCGCCAGCATCTGCGCCTGGGTGGCGTGCACCACATCACGGAAGTCCATGTGATCGGCCATCTGACCTTTGAAAGTCACCTTGACCGATTCCGGGATCGGCATCGACGCCTCGCCAGTAGCCAGTGCCAGAGCAACGGTACCCGAGTCCGCGCCGAATGCCACGCCCTTGGACATACGGGTGTGGCTGTCGCCTCCGATGATCACCGACCAGTCATCAACGGTGATGTCGTTGAGCACCTTGTGGATCACGTCGGTCATGGCGTGGTATTCGCCTTTGGGGTCACGCCCGGTAACCAGACCAAAGTCGTTCATGAACTTCATCAGACGCGGGGTGTTGGCCTGCGCCTTGGCATCCCACACGGATGCAGTGTGACAACCAGACTGATAGGCGCCGTCCACGATGGGCGACACAACCGTCGCTGCCATGGCTTCCAGCTCTTGCATGGTCATCAGGCCGGTGGTGTCTTGCGAACCAACGATATTGACCTTGACGCGCACGTCCGAACCCGCGTGCAGGGTCTTGCCCGGCGTGGTTCCCACAGCGTTGCGATTGAAGATCTTTTCAACGGCGGTCAGACCCTGGCCCTCGTGGCTGATCTCTTTCGACGGCGCGAACACGAGCGGTGCTTCGACGCCCAGAGTTTCCGCAGAAAATGTCTGCAGTTTTTTGCCGAAGACGATCGCGTAAGACCCGCCCGCTTTCATGAATTCCATTTTCTGCGGGGTGAAGGACGACGATACATCAACCAGCTCTTCGCCGTCTTCGCTCAGCAGCTTGTGGGTCTTGGTGTTGATCCGCAAAACGGTGCCAGTTTCGACCGAGTACTTCTGTTCCAGGATCGGGTTGCCGTCGTTGTTGAGGATCGCGTTGCCGTCCTCGTCAACTTTCTTAACCCAGTTTTTCAGGTCCAGACCGATGCCGCCGGTCACGCCCACGGTGGTCAGGAAGATCGGCGAGATACCATTGGTGCCCGCCACAACCGGCGCGTAGTTCACGAAAGGCACATAAGGCGACGCCTGCTTGCCGGTCCAGAGCGCGACGTTGTTCACGCCCGACATCCGCGACGAGCCAACGCCCATGGTGCCCTTTTCCGCGATCAGCATCACACGTTTGCCGGGGTGCTGCAGCTTCAGCGCCTCGATCTCTTTCTGCGCCTCTTCGGTGATCATGCACTTGCCGTGCAGCTCACGGTCTGCGCGCGAGTGCGCCTGGTTGCCGGGCGACAGCAGGTCGGTCGAGATATCACCTTCGCCAGCGATATAGGTGACAACTTGCACCTCGTCGTCGAGATCGGGAAGCTTGGTAAAGAATTCAGCCTTGGCGTAGCTGTCCAGCACATCCTTGGCGATGGCATTACCTGCCTGATAGGCGGCAGCGAGCCGCTCCATGTCGGCGTCATACAAGAACACTTGGGTCTTCAGAACCTCGGCAGCCGGAACCGCAACAGATTCGGTGTCACCCAATGCCAGGTCCAGCAGCACGGCGACCGAGGGACCGCCTTTCATGTGCGACAGCAGCTCAAACGCGCGTTCAGGCGCAATCTCGTCGACGGTGACGTCGCCCAGAATGATCTCTTTCAGGAACTTCGCCTTGACACCCGCCGCGCTGGTTGTGCCCGGAAGTGTATTGTAAATGAAGAACTTGAGCGAGTCCGCGCGGTGCTCATTCCCGGTGTCCTTGATCTGTTCGATGACCTCGGACAGCAGCGCGCCATCGTCGATGGGCTTGGGGCTCAGGCCCTGTTCTTTGCGTGTTTCGATCTCTGTGAGGTAGTCTGTATACAGGCTCATGGCTATCCCGGCGATTTGGCGTTGACGAAGCTAGAGCCCCGACAATCGGACCTGTCCGAGCGTCGGGATTGCTCTTTGTATGCGGCGGTATACCATTTAGGAGAGGTTTGCAACATGTTCCGCCAGCGGCGCGTTGTCCTGCCCTTTAGGGTAACAGGGTCATCAACACTGAACCTGAGCCAAGCGAAATGGGACCCATTGACGCTGTATGTCCATAAATAGAGGGGATCAGCGGTATTTCGCAGCGGTGATGAACTCTCCGAATGCCTCGCACCAGATCAACACCGTGTCGAACTGTGTCACGTCCACATCTTGGGGGATGTCCAACATCACACCATCAAATGTCTTGACCGGCCCGATCCGTTGCGCGCGGTCCTTGACCGCCCAGAACCCGTCCTCGTCTTCGACAAACTCAGGCACCAGATACATCATGTAATCTGGCCCCGGCGCCAGTTCCCCTTGATGCACAATCTGCGCATCGGTGATACTAACGGTCCCCTCCCCCCAATGGAGGAAATCACTGCCCTTGAGATCTCGCGTGAACTCGGCCGTGAACAGCGCGTCTTGGGCATTTTGTTCCAACACGGCAGCGTCTGGCGACTTGGGCGCGGTGAGGATCGGCAGAAAATAGACACCAAGCGCAAAACCCACGGCCAAAGCCCCAGCGTGTGTTGTTAGTAAAATGGCAAGACGAAGCATGATGGCGATCCTATCAAGAAACATCGGATGTCGGGCTTTTAGCACCTCTTGAATGTGTTTTCCCAGCTAACAGGTCACGTTTTGAAACGCGTCTGATCAATTGATCCGATAATAGAATGACATCGTGCGGCTTTTGCCACCGGGCGGTTTGGGGAAAGGGGCCGCGGCTCGCACCTGTGCCTTGGCCGCGTTGTCGATCTTTATCGAGCCTGAACTGTCCACAATGTTGACCCTGGCCAAGGAACCATCTGGATTGATCTCGAAGTAGACTTGGGCATGGCCTCTGCCCGGCACGTGGGTCGTCGGCGCATTGTTGAGATGTACCAGCACACGGCCGGCGTAATTGGTGGTGTCCGAATTCCCACCCCCCCGCGCGCTAGGCTGTGTCCCTACGTCGGCATCTGCAAAGGCATCCACCCCCTGGCGACGATAGGTGGCCAGAGGGGACTCGATCGCCTGTTCAGGGAACCGGAGGGCATCAAAATTTTGCGCATTGTCAAACAATCGATCCGGTGTTTTTTCGACCGCTGCAGAGGACCGCGACGGCGCACGAGGACGGATGGACCTTGCCACGGCCAGCGTAGATTCCTCGTTGGTTTCGAGGGCATTGTCCAAAAGCGGTTCAGCTTGTTCCACCCGCTCGGTGTTGTCAGGAACTACAGGATCAGATTCGAGCGGAACAACAGGGACCGTGGAGCTTGAGACTGGATCCTGAATGTCCTGCGGGTCAACCTCTGTAACCTGTTCGGTCTCGATGCTCTCGGTCGGATCTGGAGAAACGTCTTCAACCTCAACATCGCTCTCAACTGGTGGCGCAATTGGCGCCTCTGCAACGGCATCAGGTTCCAGCGGGGGCGTCACATCTTCCTGAGCATCCGTCCCTTGTCGCGCGCCGATATCCTCGGCGGTATCTGTCGTTGGCTGTACTGGCTCCGCCGGTTCCGGACTTACCTCTGACGCACTCCCGATATCGGGGGAAACAACCTGCTGCGGGTTCTCAGATGCGACCAAAGCTTCGCTGGTGGGAATGTCTGCCGCCTCGGGTTCCGGCGGCGTTTCCAGCGGAGGCTCCGGCTCTTCCACTTTCTCAGGCTCCACCGGTTCAGCAATATCTTCTGCTAGCTCCTCAAAGGTCGTGCCAACCGGTACAGAATTGTCTCTTGTTTCCGGCGCACCTTCAGGTCCACCAACCCGAAATGTGAACCCCAGTCCAAGCAGATGGATGACAGCCGACAAAAGCAACGCAATCGTTGCGATGACAAGTGAGCGGCGTATCACCGCAAAGCCTGCTCGGTCACAACGAACACTGACGTCGCCCCCGACCTGCGCAGTTGACCCGTAACTTGAATCAAGCGTTGCCCGGACACATCCCGATCTGGAACAATACGGACTGGACCGGCTTGATGTAGTTCCATGTACGCATTTGGTTCAACTGCAGTTCCGCGATAATTCAGCGAACCGTCTTTCCGCAAAACCAAAGCGTCTGGTGGCTCTCTCCCCTCAAGTTGTGACGTATCCACCAGAGTCAATTCCGGATCCAATGGAGGCGCTACCGTTCCAGCAATCAGAAAGAAGACCAGCATCAGGAAAACAACGTTGATCAGGGCAATCGTGGAATCCCGCTTTCGTCGCGGAGAAGCTTGTCGGATCAAAGGCCCTACTCCAGCACCAAAACATTCAGCCCGTCACGGCCGCGCAATTGCACCAATAGGTCGATCACGGACTGTGCGTTCACATCTTGATCCAGACTGACAAGGACCTGACCTTCCTCAATACTGCCTGCCAGCTCATCCAGAGGCATCGGGGCTCCGTTTACCAGCAGCCGCTCGGACCCAAGCTGAACAAACGTGCGTTTTGTAGGCTCGCTGCTGCTTCCCCCGCCCGAGGTGGCGTTGCTCAACTCGATCTCGCTGTACTTGGAAAACGTCGATGACAACATGAAGAAAAGCAGCAACAGAAAGATGATGTCGATGAGGGGCGTCATCGACAGGCTGCGGCGTACAAATGGGGCCGCGTTACGCATGTCCCGGAACAGCAGACACGGCCGCCGTCATACCCGGGGTCGGCACCAAAACCGCCCGTAGCGCTTTATCAGCAAAGACCCTTTCGCGCGCAGTACGGCTTTCCAGCCACGCCAGAACCATCGACGTTGGCATCGCAACAGCAAGACCCACCGCCGTGGTAATCAAAGCCACCCAAATCCCCCCGGCCAAAATGGACGGATCCACTGACGAACCAGCGGTCTGCAGACTTTGAAAGGCTTCAATCATGCCCAAAACCGTACCGAACAACCCAAGCAATGGCGCAAGTTGCGCAATCGTATCGAGCAGCCGAAACCCACGTTCGAGACGGGCAAGCGCCAATCCAGCCTCGGCATCCAGACGCACATCAAGATCAGCTGTATCCGGAGTCTGCATTGCGACATCCACAAGTGGTGCCAGGTAACTACGGCTTTGCCCCAAGCGCGCTCTGGCGGATTGCCAATCCCCCATTTCCCAAAACACCAAGGCGTCAGACAACACTTTGTGGCGTCCAACACCGCAGGCGGAAAACTGCCACAGTTTGTAAAGCGTCACAGCCAGAGTGATGATCGACATGACGATCATGATCCCGACCACGGGCCCGCCAAGAGCAAGCAATTCTTGCAGAACGGCAATTGGGCTCATCCCAACAACTCCACACCAATACGGCTTTTTAAGCTGAGCGAGCTTTGGCACAATGTGCTCTCGACACCCCCCACCACACAAGAACTCGTACCATTGATCAGAGCCTGCCCCAGGTCACCACAGGCCATGTCTGTCAAATCGAACTGACGCACCCGGGGACGATCCATCGGCAAATCACGGAAATCAAAGAGCTTCAGGCTGACGACGCTCCCTGTGCTATCAAAGATTACCGTTTCAAAAACGGCCTTCTCGATCTGCTGCCCGGTTGTGTTCTTTGCGACAAATGACAATCGGCAGGCAGAGCCAACATCTTCAACTGTGTTCAGCTCCAATACAAGATCCGCGATCTGTTCCGCGTACACAGAGACCGCGCCGCTGAGCGTCAATGATATGGCGGATAAAGCCAAACCGACCTTGGCTGCTCTCTTCATCTATACACTTCCCTTAAAACTGAACTTTTCTTGTCGCTAAACTAAGGGGAAGTGCCACCACATCCAAGCCGACAAGAACAAGTTTGCGCGATCCGCGTCCGCACCGGCTGTTTCCAGCTGCTAAACGGGGAAGCTTGCATGCTGAAAAAGGGCGAGAGAAATCATGAGCGACCTGTCCAAAGGAGAAAATCCGTTGGAAGAGATCGCCTGATACAGGCCGTCACCGACAGCGGCCGCGCTGTGTGAGCAGTTTTCCGAGGGTCATGGCAAAAAGCACTGCAAGCCCAGCACTAATTAACTGAAATCAGCCTCCGCCAAACCCGGGGCGGTTCAGAATGGCTCCAGTCCGATATAAGATCAACAGCGGTCTTGCCTGTCCGTCACAACGCGAAACGGCCTCGACAGTGCTTCTACGAAGCTATGGTCAAGCGCAAGAAGCGCCTGATGAGGCGCCGTTACGTCGGTTTTATCTATATATATATTGGTTGCGGGAGTAGGATTTGAACCTACGACCTTCAGGTTATGAGCCTGACGAGCTACCGGGCTGCTCCATCCCGCGACAGTTGACCGAGCTTGTTGTGCTTGGTCTGGATATTTCATCGAAT